>QWOS01000121.1 GCA_003669555.1 Planctomycetota bacterium | reverse complement strand
CACTCTTCATGGTTCGTTGCAATTTCATGGCCACAAACGAACTGACCCCGGCGGGATCAAGTCCTCGCCGGGGCCGGTCGTTGCATGAGCTATGCACGGGATATCACCTTGTTTTCAGGCTGGTCCCGGCCGCTCGTGGATCACAGGTCGCGCTTTTCTTCCACACGGGTGCGAACCTGATCGGCCAAAAGCGCTACATCGAATACGCCATTTGGTTGGCATGGTGAGGCAAGCTGGCCGACCAGTTGCAACCGACGACTCACTCTGAATATCCACAACTACCGTTTTTTTCCGCGCGCCTGCAAACTGAAAAGCCAGTGAGCCGGGGCGGTGCTTGCCACCACGGCTCACTGGCAGGTTTCCACTCCGGCGGCCAGAAGGCTGCCGGATGTGTCCCCGGGGACAATTCGGGTGCCTACTACTACAAGCGATGACAGGCCCGAAATGGGGACAAAAAAGTTTGCATGATTTTGCGAGCCGGGTGCCATGGGCTTTCCGGGAGCCCTTGCCAGTGCAGCCCAAGCCTTATGCGCCCCGCTGAAAGGCCCTGCCACCCGGGGGCGCCACTCTTCATGGTTCGTTGCAATTTCATGGCCACAAACGAACTGACCCCGGCGGGATCAAGTCCTCGCCGGGGCCGGTCGTTGCATGAGCTATGCACGGGATATCACCTGGTTTTCAGGCTAGTCCCGGCCGCTCGTGGATCACATGTCGCGCTTTTCTTCCACACGGGTGCGAACCCGCTCGGCCAGAAGCGCCACATCGAAAGGCTTTTTGAACACTTCGTTGAACCCATACTGGTTCAGGCCTTCGGGATCCGGCTCATCCTCACTGGCCAGCGCCACGATCAGGGTTTGTTCGTAGGCCTGGTTCTTCCGCAGGTTGCGGGAGATTTGCAGGCCTTCGCTTCGTCCCAGCGCCAGGTCGATGATGATGGTGTCAGGATGGAAAGACTCGGCAAGGATACCCGCCTCGAAGCCGCTCGAAGCGACCTCGTAACGGAACTCCTCATTCAGGGGAAGCAGCTCCTGGACTCGCTCCAGCATCAGCTTCTCGGCTCCGATCACCAGCACTTTGTGCCAGTTCTCTTCCTCGAGTTCTCCCAATGGCATACCGTATTCTTTGAGGAAGCGTATCAGATGCTCCCTGGGAATACGGCGATCCTGACTCCCCGGAATCCGGTAGCCGCGAAGCTTGCCGGAATCGAACCACTTGCTAACAGTGCGGGGAGCCACTTTGCAAATCTTGGCCACCTGTCCGGTGGTGAAGACTGGTTTCTTCATGAAACGAAGACTCCGTAGGGGTTATCAAGCAGGCCCGGCCTGCTGTCTGGGCTGCCTCTCCGATCCGCTTGTGCGGAGCTGATCGAAGAGCGTTTGGCCAATCGGGCTACCTGATGCTCCCCATACGAGGGAGCGGGTGACTTCCCCTTGCGGGGGCCTGGAGAAAACAGAGAGTCAACTTTCCGGGGTTTTTAATCCCGGTCGGATGAACCTCTGCCAACTCTTTGGCGATTGGTTGCCCGGACTGTCCTGGCGGCGACTCAATCCGACCCACTGGCGGGTTCGGGCGGAGAAGCCGCGCCGGGAATGCCCTGGCTAGACTTGATATTCGGCCAGATTCTGCGCTGAAGTGAGAAAATGATCGCCACTTGGGAGGATTCTGCGGATTCGCTGTCTTTTCCTCTGTGCGCCCTTTATGAGGCTAACCCAGACTACGCAGAAGACCAGCAACCTGCCGCCTAGGCAGTCAATGACTGTCAGGCATGCTGTGACGGTTGCAGTATATGGTTTATTGGCGGCACAAGGTCTTGCGATAAATCACCTGATCATCACCCAGGGCATAAAAGTCGCGTACCCGGGCCTCCAGCCCATACCCCATCTTTTCATAAAAGGTGCGCGTCGAAGCGTAGTGGGCGGTTCCTGAAGTTTCTGCCAGCAGATGGTGCGCCCCTTTGCGTTTGGCATCCGCCTCTGACCAGCGAAGAACTCGCCGCCCCAGGCCCCGCCCCTGGGCTGATTGATCCACCACCAGCCAGTAAAGGTGCCAGGTGCCCTCGGTCATCACGGCTGGAGCATGGTAAGTGAATGCCACCGCTTTGCCATTGGCTTCGCGCAGGGTGGCACAGACATGCCCCTCCAGGGCCAGGCTGGAATGCCAGTCATCCAGCAACTCCCGCAAAATATCCAGCTCGAGCTTTTTGAACATGCCAGTACCGGCGGCCAGAGTGACTAGCGCATCAAACTCATCCACACGGGTGCGCCCCAACCGCATCACCCCGCTTTTGCTCTTGCCCGCCATGGGGTACCCCCGGTGATAGACTAACAATCCACCCAGTTACTTCTACAGGGAGTGGGGGCTGGAGTCATTTCCCGCCATCCATGGCTGGCATTTGGCCTGCAAAGTCCCTAAACCACCGTCAAGGAAACTGGAAGACATTTTCTTTGGGCCAACCCGGGAGAGATGGCAATGGCTTTTGATTGTGTGACCTTTGGGGAGGCGATGGTCCGTTTGGCCCCTCCCAACCACCGTCGGCTGGAACAAGCCCGCACTCTTGATGTCCAGGTGGGGGGCGCCGAGCTGAATACGGCAGTAGGATTGGCCCGTCTGGGTCGCACCACTTCCTGGGTTAGCCGGCTGACCGAGAACCCCCTGGGGCGACTGATTGCCAACCATGCCCGTGAAGGGGGTGCCGATACCAGCCATGTCCTTTTCACGCCAGAAGACCGCGTCGGCCTTTACTTCCTTGAATTCGGCGCCGCTCCCCGGGCCAGTGGGGTGGTTTACGACCGGAAAAATTCGGCCATCGCCGCCATCCAGCCCGGCATGATCGATTGGGATCAGGTTTTCACCGGAGCCAGGTGGTTCCACTGGACCGGGATCTTGCCCGCTCTTTCCGCCAGTGCGGCGGCAGCCACCCTCGAGTCGTGTCAGGCCGCCCGCAAGCACGGCCTGAAAGTGAGTGTCGATCTCAACTACCGTGCCAAGTTGTGGACCGGGGCCGAGGCGGGTGCCTGCCTTGGCAAACTGATGGAATACTGCGATCTGCTTATCACCACTGAAGAAGACATCGAAAAGGTCTTTGGTATCAAAGGTTCCAGCTACGAGGATGCGGCTGCCCGGGTATCGGCGCGTTACGGTGTGAAAAAGATCGCCATCACCCTGCGGGAAAACCCGTTGGTGTGGCTGAATGACTGGACCGCCATCCTGTGGAAGCCCGATAGTGTTTTGCGTACCAGAAGCTACAAGGTGGAAATTGTCGACCGGCTCGGTGCGGGTGATTCCTTCGCCGCCGGTCTGATTCATGGCCTTCTCGACGGGGATGACCAGAAAGGCCTCGACTGGGGGGTGGCCATGAGTGCCATCAAGCACACCATCCCTGGAGACTTCGCCTGGATCACCGCCGACGAGGTGGCCTCCACGGTGAAAGGCGGCGGCCTTCGTATAGCCCGCTAGCCTGCTCCCAAAATTCATCCCTCCACCCGGGCGGCCTCTGCTTCCGGGTGGTTCAGGGCAGATAATTTGGCCAGGCTATCCGGGGCATCCGGGGCATCCGGTTCCTCCAGCTATCAGGCCAGGGTGAGTGTACCCTGCTGATCTGCCGTGCGTCCTTCGCGCGGAGACAAACCGCTCACAGGCCCGGATAGGCTTTCACGAACACGGTTTTGCCGGGTGGGGCAGCCATCCACGGGCCAACTGGCGGGCGGCCGCCGGGCCAGTGACAATAGCCACTTCAGCCCGGCATAGGTATTTTTTGCCACGCTCCCCGGCGCATCAAAATGGATTCCATTCCAGGCCCGCCCCCTTAAACATGCAGGCCTGTCCGGCCCTCTCCGGATGCCGGCACCCGAATAATAAATCCCGACTTAATGCTGAATGCCATGCCGCCTGTGCGCCCCCGGACGGTCAGGCATGGTTACTTCTTCTTCGCCTTGAATTCCTTGATATATTTCTCAGGGTTTTCGTTGAATGCGTCTCGGCAACCCGAGCAACAGACATAAAAAGTTTCACCCTTGAAGCTGATTGGCATGGTGCCGGCGCCACCCGAAACAACGCATAGTTGTTTCGATTCCTTGGCAGCCAGACTTTCGCCCTCGCGATTGCCCTGCACCAGATATTGTGGGGAATACAGCTTGCCACCACCGGTAGCCTTCCTCACACGGTAGATCATGCGCACCCCCTCCGCAGCGGTGTTCATGCTGATCTGGATACGCTCATTGGTACCGCTGTCGAGACGCTCGAGAGTGAGGATATCTTTCTTGAAAGTACCCTCGTAAACCTGTTTCTTGCCCTCGGGGGTCAGGGCGGTGAATTCGTACGATTTTTTTTCCGGGTTCCATTTCAGATCGGCTGATTTGAACAGTTTGCCACCCTTCACATCCAGAGCCAGCCAGGCAGCATCGGCCTTGAATCGCCAGTTCCAGGTGAGGGTTTCCTTCCAGATACCCTTCACGCTACCCTTTTTGCCATCGGGACCGCCGTTGGCTTCCCAGGTGCCGATGAACTCTTGCAGCTCCTGGAGTTTCTCGCGGGCCTCGTTTTCTTCCGCAGATACGGTACTTTCCGCAGCGCAAACAAAGAAGCTGATACCGGCCAGCAAAATCAACACCATGGCAAACGGCAGGAAGCGACGCATGGTTACACACCTCACAGGAATCAGTCTACGGGGCACCGGAATATTCCCGGAGCATATTGAAGCATACCGTGAAAACCGCTGGAAGAAAAACAGACGGCGCATCACACTCAAAATGTGACGCGCCGCCCGGTGTGGAAGTTCCGGTATTTGCAACCGGCATCCCTGGTATCCAGCCTGAAAAGCTTACTTCTTCTTGGCGGGCAGGTCGGCCAATTCTTCCTTCACTTCGGCGTAATGGCTTGGCTCCATGGTGAACGAGGCGGTGCCGCTCGTGGAACCACGCAAGTCGGTGGTGTAGCCAAACAGCTCGGCCAAGGGCACCTGAGCCATGATGGTCACACGGTTCGAGGCGCTGATGGTGTCGAGGATAATGCCACGGCGGCGGGAAATATCACCCGTGAGGGAACCCATGTACTTGTCGGGGGCCACCACGGCCACCTTCATAATGGGCTCGAGCAGGATAATGCCGGCGCTCTGCTGGGCGTCACGGAAATTTTCCCAGCCGGCCAGTTTGAAGGCATCCTGGGAGCTATCCACATCATGGATCTTGCCGTCAACCAGGCAAGCCTCGATATCAACGCAGGGGAAGCCGTATTTGGCACCCTTGACGGATGCATCGCGGATACCTTCCTCGGTGGGCTTGATATATTCTTTGGGCACCACGCCACCGACGATCTTGTCGTGGAAGTAGAGGTTGTTGGGATCGGGCAGTTCGCCGTCATCCTCCATCTTCTTGGCCCACTCTTCGATACCCTCTTTGGTTAGGGGCCGGTATTCGACCACCACCACGGCGAACTTGCCGCGTCCACCCGTTTGCTTGATGTAGCGGGTCTCCTGGGTCACCGCCTTGGCAATGGTCTGGCGGTAGGCCACCATCGGCTTGCCAGTGGCAACCTTCACCCCGGGAAAGCGGTGCAATTTCTCCACCGAGACTTCCAGGTGCAATTCACCCATACCCGATACGATGAGTTGCTTGGTCTCTGGATCGGTGTGGGCCTTCAGCGTGGGATCATCGCGGAGGAGACGCCCCAGGGCATCGCCCAGCTTGGTTTCGTCGTTGGTTTTATCGGGCACCAACGCCATGCTGATAACAGGTTTGGGAAAGGTAATGGACTCAAGCGCGACCGGATGGCTCTGGCTGCACAGGGTATTGCCCGTGTAGGTACTTTTCAGACCGACAATGGCGGTGATGGTGCCAGGACCGGCCACCTCAAGCTCTTCGCGCTTGTTACCCATCATGCGGTACATGCGCCCAATGCGCTCGGAGCGACCATTGGTGGTGTTCGTCACCGTGTCGCCGGGATGCAATTGACCCGAGTAGATACGCACATAGACCAGATCGCCCGTGGGCTCGGCGACAGTCTTGAAGGCCAGCCCTGAGAATTTCTCGGAGAGTTCCGGCTTGCGAATGGTCTTCTCCTTCGATTTGGGGACAATCCCATCGACGGGGGGACGGTCAACAGGAGAGGGAAGCAGATCAACCACCAGGTCAAGCAGTTGCTGCACCCCGTGGAAGTTCTTGCTGGAGCCGCAGGCGACCGGCGTGAAGAGCATCTTGAGGGTGCCGATGCGAAGGGCCTTCTTCAGCATTTCCTCGGAGACGGGTTTGGCCTCGAGAATAGCCTCGGCCAGCTCGTCGCAAGCCAGGGAGGCGACTTCCAGAAGCTCCTCGCGACGCTTGGCTGCCTCTGCCTTGTGGCTGTCAGGAATCTCAACCAGCTCGAAGGCGACATTTTTCTTGTCGTTGGAATCACGCAGGACAAACTTCATGCGGATGAGATCGATAATCCCCAGAAAGTCGGTGTAGGCACCAATAGGGATCGAGCAGATAGCTGGTTTGGCCAGTAGCTTCTCGCGCATCTGCTGCACGCAACCATGGAAGTCGGCGCCAGTGCGGTCGAGCTTGTTGATGTAGGCGATGCGGGGAACCTTGTACTTGTTGGCCTGGAACCAGACCGTCTCGGACTGTACCTCCACCCCACCCACCGCGCAGAACACACCCACCGCGCCGTCGAGCACGCGCAGGGACCGTTCCACCTCGGCAGTGAAGTCCACATGCCCGGGGGTGTCGATGATGTTGATCGTCGTCTCACCCCAGTCGATGGAGACTGCGGCAGAATTGATGGTGATACCCTTGGCGCGTTCCAGCGGGTCGAAGTCGGTGGTGGTATCACCATCATCGACATCACCCACCTTGTGCTTGGTTCCCGAAAAGTACAGGATCCGCTCGGTGGTGGTGGTCTTGCCGGCGTCGACATGGGCGATAATGCCAATGTTGCGGATCTGGTCGAGTATATGGGCAGCAGCCATGAGTCTCATCCGCCGGTCATCCCGGCGCCAGTTTGGTTCAAGGAAATCGCCCCGGGCGAAGGGTACACCACCCAACGAAACCGGGGCGCGCGCGGATTTCCGCGACCTGAGAAAGAGCTATCCTACCTGAAAACCAAGCATCCCGGCGAGGTCAGTTCCTCGTCCGGGACACCACTTCACCGAATCTTCGCCCGACAAGGGCCCTGCAATCAACGGCTTACCAGGCGCAAAAGGTCATTTTGGGCACCCACACGGACCGTTTGAGCCAGCTGCGCACTTTCACCCGGATGGCGCGAAGGCACAAAAACCTGCCAAACGCCTGAGGGAAGGTCGGCCTGAAAGCGACCAAAAACATCTGCCTGGGCTACCACGCGCTGGGAACTCTGGGCCGAAACAAAGGTCACCTGGGCATTTCCCAAGGGCTGGGAATTCACCGCCAAAACCTGTCCCCGTACGGGGGAGGCAGACGAACCAGGCAGTGAAGTGAGCCGGTCGGGCCGCATGACAGTGGGCCGAAGCGGGGCAACCGGGGCTGGCGCCAATGGCAATGCCCGTGGATTGTACGACACACCAGGGCTATGCTGTTCACCCACCGCAGGGGCGGGAGACAAAGGCGCCAGGGGCGGCGCTGAAGTACCAGGAATGCCAACTGGTGCCGGGCTGATCGCCTGGCTAGGGGGTGATGCAGAAGCCGGCATAGGGGCTGCCATCGGGGCACCGCCAGGAACCGCAACCGGGTCGCCCACCGTGGTGGTGCAGCACTGGGTGACGGGCTGGTAGTAATACGAGGCCCGGTAGCTGGTGACCGGCTGGTAGTAACAACGCTCCACATAGTTGGTCACAGGGCATTGCTGCGCCTTCAGGGAGTAACTCACTTCCTGGGTGCTCTGCGGCTTGTAACTGCTGGAGCAGGCGTCATAGTAGTAGCTGGTGCGACAGTTGGTAGTCGGCTCGTAATAATAACTGGTACGATACGATGTGACCGACTCGTAATAGCTTTTGCGCTCATACGAAGTGACTGGCTCATAATAGCTGCGCTGCACATAGCTTGTGCTGCAGTTCGGCTGAGAACTGCCTGGGGCAGCCATCGGGGCCATGGCCATCGGAGGCGCTGCCACGGGCGGGGAATAATAGGAAGTATTGGTGCGGGTCTGGCAATTCCAGCAAGTCACCTGAAACACATTATTCCAGGCGGCTGAGGCAGAGCTTACGCTCGTCATCAGGCCCGCCAGGCTCAGTCCGGCACACAGCGCTTTGCGCACGGCTAGTAGTCGGTTCATGGTTCTCTTTCTCCACCGTAACAGCCCCAGGGTAAAACCCCCGTGACCGCACGACCCCAATGCAGCACCACAGACACTGTGATGCCAAGAGGCCCGGCAACCCCTTTACGCTAGAATGATACGCCCCCGGTTTGCAATCGGGCTTGAGTAAATCCTGGCAATTCCGGATTTTTCTCCCCTGACACAGCGGGCAGGTTGGGCTTAATCAGACCAACCTGCCCAAACCGGATCTTTGCCAAAGCCGTAACCATCCGCACAATCAGGCTGCCGCCCGCAGTGCGGCCAACGCTGCCTCGTAGTCGGGATGAGAGGTCACCTCTGGCACATACTCGGCATGCTTCACCACGCCATGGGCATCCACCACAAAAACCGCACGGGTCAGCAGTTTCAGCGGCAGGCTTTCGATCAAAACCCCGTAGTTCTTGCCAAATGAATGGTCATGCACATCCGACAGGTTGTGCATGGAGTTAATTTTCTCGTTCTCGCAAAACCGCCCCTGAGCGAAAGGCAAGTCCAGACTCACCGTGTAGCAGGCGACCTTGTCACCCAGCAGGTCAATCGCCTCGGCAAATTTCTTGGTCTGAAGACTGCAGACCGGCGTATCAAGACTGGGCACCACACTGAACAGGCGGGCTTTGGCCGGGGTATCCGCCAGGGTTTTGGCGGCCAAACCTGCCCCAAGGCATTTGAAATCGGGTGCTTTGTCGCCCACCGCCAATTGCTTGCCTGCCAACTGCACCGCACCACCCTTGAAAGTCACCGCTACGCTCATGTTCTTCTCCCTGCAATAAAATGACACGCCGCTTCACCAGAAACGGCCAGACCAACCAAGTATACCTAGGGGCGCAGGCTAGCTGAATCCACCCGGGACGCCGCGCCGGGCATATCCGAAACGGTCAATCACCTCTCCCCAGCGACGCGTGATATCGCTTTCCACTTCGGGGGGCAGGGGCTGGAATTTGTTGGTTTCATAGCCCTGCTGGCCTTCCAGGTAGGTGGAGATTGCCGGCTTGGCCCGATCGAATCCACCCAGTGCAAGCTCTTCATAAAGCCGTTCCATCTGGCCCAGCGGGTTGGCAACCAGATCTTCATAGCGGACTTCGGCCCATTGCCCTGCCGGCACCAGCGAACGGGTGGCCTCGAGCCGTTTGTACATCCACGAGAAAGTACCGAAGACATGCTCCTCGAGTGCTTCCAGCCTGGGAATTTGCAGACCATGGGTTTGTTGCAGACTGCGCCACAGGTTTACGGTTGATGGAAAGACCACATACGGGTCTCGGACAATGTGGACAAAACGGGCCTTGGGAAAAAGTTTGAGCAGGATCGGAATCCGCCAGGTGTGGGTGGGCGATTTGAGGACCATACGCCTGTCGCTGGGGGGAGCAGCCCAGGCACATTCCCGCAAGAAAGTGACGAAGGTCTGCTCCCACCGGCGACGATCTGCGGCGGGCAGGTTTTCCACCTCATAAGCCAGTGTGTCCTGGGGCTGGAGATTGGGAAAAGCAATGCTCCAGTAGGGCGAAGGAGCCCCCATCATGGCCAGTGCGAATTCGTCTTCCTGGGGCTTTTCCCAACCGGTGGCCATGCCGTCCATGGGCCGTTTGTTCGGCAACATAAATCCCAAATAGGGCTTGAATGCATTTTCCGTGAGCAGGAAATGGTTGGGATCCATGCAGCGATAGGTGGTCGGGAAACTATGCCTGGCATCCTCAATAAATAATTCATGCAACAGCGTCGTGCCAGTTCGCCAGTGGCCAATGATGAACAGAGGGTCCTGAGCCAGAGGCGTATGGCTGGCCTGGTCGTGGTGCGTGGCAGATTGCACCATACGGAGGACCGCATGGATAGCAGTGGTGAGAGTGGTGATAAAGGCGATGCCATAATACTTTGGATGGATGAAAAGACCATTTCGGGCCAACATCCGCCACCAGGCGGTGGCATGACTCCCGTGCCACATCCGGGGTCGCCACTGGCGCTTCTGATTGGTCGGGGTGGGGATGCGAACAGGCACGGCGCGTTCCGGGGAGAATTTTGCAAAAAGTCAGCATGGCGGATGGGATTGTCATTTCCAAGGCATTTGCCGGTAATTTCGCCTGACTGTCTCCTTGAATACCAGGTCCATCAGGTACCGCGCAACAATTCCCACCAGCCAAAATCCTAAACAGCAGTTGCATGTTTGGCAAAGCGGTGGTAATCTTCAGGAGTGCCAAGTGCACTAGTTCGCGGCGTGGAGCAGTGGTAGCTCGCCAGGCTCATAACCTGGAGGTCGTAGGTTCAAATCCTGCCGCCGCAACTTCTTACAACCCCTGGTTTTATGACCGGGGGTTGTTCGTTTCACATACCCTTCGCACGCGGCCAACCACCTCATCCAGCGGCACTGCCCACCCTGACAACAGAATGTTTTCCTGATACGTTTAATTCGCTTCTCTAGTTAGGCCAGCCACTAACATCAGGCCTGCCCATGCCACTTTTTTCGGGCCCGACACGGGACAGCAGCATCAGGACCACCCTGATACCCGGTGATATCGACTCGATAATCCACCTGCACCGAACCACCTACGCCATCGAATATGGCTTCAACCAGTCTTTTGCCGACTATGTGGCCAGGCCCCTCACCCAGTTCGAGCGTGCCCGGAACCAACCTGGAGCAGAGCGTGATTGCCTGTGGATCGCCGAAAAGGCCGGTGGCCTGGCGGGATGTATCGCCATTGTCCGCTCCTCGGACCAGGAGGCGCAATTGCGCTGGTTCCTGGTCGATCCTCAAGCCCGAAGGCAGGGTCTTGGAGGCAGCCTGCTTCGTCAGGCATTGGATTTTTGTGCTGTTGCCGGCTACCTCTCCGTTTACCTCTGGACCGTGCAAGCGCTGACTTCCGCCTCCCGACTGTATCGGGCCGCCGGGTTCGTGAAAGTGGAAGAACGCCATGGAAAACCATGGGGTGTGCCCGTGGTGGAGGAAAAATACCAGCTGGACCTTGACCAAAAGACTCCTGCCAATTGACAGGAGCGACCCAGTGCCCCTGCCCGTCTTTTTCCCCGCAAACTGGCAAACCATCCCACTCAGACTTTTTTCCCTGAAAAAGGCACAGATTTGCGGTGAAGTTTACAGATTCAGGCACCAGACTCCGGCAAGCCATGCCCCGGACGGTTGCCGGGTGGATTGTCGTAGGGGCAGTTCCGACAGCCATTGTGGCAGCAATAGCCCCGCTGGAGCAGATAGCCACTGGTGAAGACATACTTCCCGTTTTCCACAATGTAGTCTCTACCCAGTTGAAAGGAATGAGTTTCGTCCATGTTCAATACACCTGGGAGTCCATTGTCCCCCGTTTGAAAAAACGGAATCCGGTTCAGCCGCTTTTATCTGTAGCCAGCCAGCTTCATGGCCGGCAACCCTTTCAGGAAATAGGCCGCACCGATTGTTGACCATTCATTCTTTCCAGGCTTGTCCGTTTACAGTTCCCGAAATGCCAACCGTTTACTTGCATGCGGTTCCAAAGAAAGTATCTTGGCAGATGCTGGCCTCCACTATCCGGGATATTCCCGGTCCAAGTCGCCAAAGACAAAAAGACTCTATGGCAGCAAACGGAAAACCATGAAAATCACGGCTATCGAAACCCTTGTCTGTCATGCGCGCATGCGGAACTGGGTCTTTGTCAAGGTTGTTACCGATCAGCCAGGGCTGTTTGGCTGGGGCGAAGCTACCCTGGAGTGGCATACGCGAGGCATCGTCGGCACTATCAGCGATCTGACTCATCTGCTGATTGGCGAGGATCCCACCCGGGTGGAACACTTGTGGCAAATGATGTGGCGGCAGCATTTCTGGCATGGCGGCGGGATAACCCGATCGACAGCTATCGCCGGTATCGATCTCGCCCTGTGGGATATTGTCGGCAAGATTCACGGCGTTCCCTGCCACAAGCTATGGGGGGGACCGGTCCGTGATTCCATCCGGCTTTATTGCCACCTGGGAGGCGGCAATCTGGAAAGCTTTTACGAGACTCCGGTTGATAATGCCAGGCAGTTCGCCGACCTGGCCCGCCAGGCTATTGCGGAGGGCTTCACGGCCTTCAAATCGATGGCTGTGCCACCAACGATGCCGATCGAGGGGCTCAAGCCGGTCAGGGCCGCCGAGGCCTGCGTGGCGGCGATGCGCGACGCGGTGGGCGAAGGTATCGATATCATGGTGGACTGCCACGCCCGGCCTTCCCCGGCGATGGGAATGCGTTTCGCCAAAGCCCTGGACCCGTATGGGTTGTACTTTTTTGAGGAGCCCTGCTGGCCAGAAAATATCGCGGACCTGGCCGCGATCAATGCCGCTGTTGCCACTCCCATTGCCACGGGGGAGCGTCTCACCCATCTGGCTGCGTTTCGCGACCTGTTCGTGGCGCGGGGTTGCGAGATTTGCCAGCTCGATATCACGCACTGTGGCGGGTTCACCGAAGCCCGGCGGATCGCCGCCCTGGCCGATGCCTACCGCATCGCCCTGGCCCCGCACAATCCGCAGGGGCCAGTCAGTACCGCCGCTTCGCTGGAATTTGGTTTCTCGCAACCTTCGTACATCATTTGCGAGTCGGTCCACAATGATGTGCCATGGCGGTGTGATGTGGTCGATGAGGGTTTCACCATCGATGCGGCAACCCGCACCGTGACCCCGAACACCCGGCCAGGCCTGGGTGTCACCATCAACGAAGACGAGGTCCGCAAACATCCATTCCAGCAGGAAATTCCCCAACGGGTATTTTACCGCGATGGCGCGGTGGGAGACTGGTGACTCATGCGCGCAACCAACCCGCCCGATTTTTGTCATGCTTCGTTCCATGGCCGGATCGGCATTGCCCGGGCCGACATCACCCCGCCGGTGGGTATTTATGCCCGCAACTGGGGCGCGGCAAAGCACGATGTGGCCGTTTCCATTCATGGGCGCCTCACACTCACGGTCCTGTCTTTAGCCCCCTTGACGGGCGGCCCGCCACTGGTTTTTATTGACGCGGATCTGGGCTGGTGGAAAACACCCCAGACATTTCGCAAGTTCATGGCCCGCCTGCTTGAAACGCTCTCCATGAAACCAGCCAACCTCATTTTCGCCCTCAGCCACACCCATGCCGGGCCGCCGCTGATGGATGCCGACGCCTCACTCGCTGGCAGCGACCTGCTTCAGGCATGGATGGAGCGGCTCTTCCAGACAACTGTCCAGGCCGTGGGTGAGGCATTGAGCTCATCCTTTGAGGGGACGCTCGACTGGCAGGCGGGGCGATGCGGGCTGGCCACGGTCCGTGATTTGCCCGACCCTGATCCCGCCAGGGCGCGGGTCATCTGTGGATTCAATCCGGATGGTGAAGCCGATGACACCCTGCTGGTCGGGCGTGTCACCGATTCGGCTGGCCGCCTGCGTGCCACACTCACCAACTATGCCTGCCACCCCACTACGCTGGCCTGGGACAACACCGCCATCTCGCCGGACTATGTCGGAGCGATGCGCGTAACCATCGAGCAAGCCACCGGCGCGCCGGCGTTGTTCCTTCTGGGCGCCTGCGGCGATCTGGCACCCCGCCACCAGTATGTGGGTAACCCGGAAATAGCTGACCGTCATGGCCGGCAACTTGGCTTTGCCACGCTCGCCACATTGGCGGGGATGGAACCCGCCGGGACCCGGCTCGCTTATGCTGGCACTGTCGAATCGGGGGCGCCACTCGCAGTCTGGAAGCACCAGCCGCGCCAGTTGTCGGACAATTTGCGGACGACTCAGGCCACAGCCAACCTGCCTTTGAAGGACTGGCCTTCGGCTGATGAACTCGAGGAGCAGCGTCTCGCCTGCCCCGATCGCGCTCTGGAGGAGCGACTCCGACGCAAGAGGGATATCCGTCGCGGGTTGGGCGATGGTTCGACATTCGGGCTACCGGTTCATGCCTGGCGCATGGGTGATGCGGTTCTGGTGGGCTGCTGCGCCGAGCCATACGCTGTCTTGCAGAAGGAATTACGGCTGCGGTTTCCGCAACAGACCATCCTGTGTCTGAACCTGATCAATGGCTCCATTGGCTATCTGCCACCTGCTGATCTGTATGACAGCGATGTTTACCCTGTCTGGCAAACACCCTTCGACCGCGGCAGTCTTGAGCTAACCATCGAAACCATGGCCCAGGCGATCCACGATGTCCTCAGTCACTGACAAGCCCCTGCGTGGGGTCCTGCCCGTCCTTCACACCCCTTTCACTCCTGATGGGCAAATAGACGGTCCGTCACTTCATCGGGAGATCGACTGGGCCTTTGCGACCGGCGCGGATGGCGTGGTGGTGGCCATGGTCAGCGAGATCCTGCGCCTGGGCTACCGAAGGCGCCTGGACCTTGTCACGCGGGTTTGTCAGGCGATTGGTGGGCGTGGATTTTCGGTCATCAGCGTGGGGGCAGAAAGCACGGCCGAGGCGGTGGAATTCGCCCGGCATGCCGAATCACTTGGGGCCAGCGCCGTGATGGCAATTCCGCCAGTGGCCACCGCTTTGGGAATGGTGGCCACTCGTGACTATTTTGCCACCATCGCCGGTAGTGTGTCGATTCCCCTCGTGGTCCAGGACGCCTCAGGTTATGTGGGAGCCGCCATCGACATGGGGGTGTATCTGGGTCTGCTGGAACAATTTGGCGCTGGCCGCATTTTTTTCAAACCTGAAGCCAGCCCGCTTGGCCCGAACCTGTCAAAGCTGCGGGACGCAACAGGTGGCAAGGCGCGTATCTTTGAAGGCTCCGGGGGAATCAATCTGGTCGACTGCCACAGGCGTGGAATCGCGGGAACCATGCCGGGGACCGATCTGCTGGATGGTATCGTGGCACTCTGGCGAGCCCTTGAGGCGGGTGATGAAGAACGGATTTACCAATTGTCGCTTCCCATAGGGGCACTTGTCGCCTTGCAGATCCAGGGCGGCCTGGACGGATTTCTGGCTATTGAAAAATACCTGCTCAAAAAGCGTGGTCTTTTTGAAAACAGCGTCCAAATCCAGCCCGTGGGTTGGCATCTCGATCCTGAAACGCAGGCCGAAGTCGACCGCCTTTTCACCCGGCTGCAAAGGGTTATCTGAGTGCCCAACCGCCCGACAAACCTGCGCTTCCGGGCACTTTCCTGGCTCGCCCTGGCCGCCGCCCTGGCGTATCTGTGCCGCAGCTCGGTGGGAGTGGCGGAAAGCACCATTCGCGACGATCTGGGGCTGACACTCGCACAATCCGGCTGGTTCATGGGGGCTTTTTTCTGGACCTATGCTATCTTTCAGGTGCCTAGTGGCTGGTTCTCGAAACAATACGGCACACGCTTTGCTTTGGGGATTTTCGCCCTGGGCTGGGCGGCGGCCATGCTAGGAACCGCCGTTGCCCCGGTCCTTTGGGTGCTGATTGCCGCCCAGTTGCTGATGGGGGCAGCCCAGGCTGGAGTCTTTCCGGCCGCTTGCGAGTCCATCGGTCACTGGATGCCGCTTGCCAGCCGTTCTCTCGCCTGCGGAATTCTCGCTGCAGGGATGCAGGTGGGCGGGATCGCCGCCAGTTACCTCACCGGCTTATGGATGGAACCGCTGGGCTGGCGGTGGGAATTCGTGCTTTTTTCCCTGCCGTCAATCGCCTGGGCGGTTGGATTCCTGTTTTTCTTTCGTGACCATCCCGAAAAAGTCGCGGCGGTGAATCCGGCCGAATTGGCCCTGATCCATCATGGCCGGGACAAGATTGAACCGATCCCGGCGGCCGGGACGCATGAGCTTCTGGAATTGCTGGCCATTGCCAGCCGGCCAGTCCTGTGGTTTCTCTGTGGCCAGCAGGTGTGCCGGGCGGCAGGGTACATGTTCTTCGCCAGTTGGTTCCCGACCTTCTTGCAGAAAACCCATGATGTCTCCATCAAGGAATCTGGTTTCCTCCAGGGACTGGTCCTGGTGGGGGCGCTGATTGGCAGCATTGGGGGCGGTATGGTGACAGACTGGATCTGGCGGCGGACCGGCAACTTGCGCCTCAGTCGCTGCGGGGTGGGTGGGACCGCCCTGGCTTCCTGTGGCCTGTTGATCCTGGCTGCCTGGTTTGTCCAGGGACTCTATCCGGCGGTGGCCTTGCTGGCTCTGGGCTCCATGTTCGCCGCCATTGCCGGGCCTTGTGCCATTGCCGCCACTATTGACATCGGTGGCCAGCGGGTGCCGCAGGCGTTTGGCATGATGAACATGTGCGGCAACTTTGCGACAGCGGCTTGCCCTGTTCTGGTGGGCTGGCTATTCGAGCGAACCGCCGACTGGAATATCGTCCTGCTGCTGTTCGCCGGTGTCTACCTGACAGGGGCCCTCTGCTGGGTCTTTGTGACCATGCAAGGTCGTCCGATAGTGGTTTCGGAATAATATTCCCACTGTCACAGTCGCTGACTGACATCTCTACGGATTAAGCATGTTCCCGAAGCCACGGCGGCTAACCAGCATGCCGGGCAGCAGTTTTTTTCGCAAGCGCATAATGTACACATCCAGGAGATTATTGGCGGCATCATCTTGCGCGGCTCCTTTACGATTGAGAACCTTTTGCAAGATCCTGCGGGGAACCAGTTCACCCGGATTGAGGCTCATTCTGGCAAGCAGGTCAAACTCGGTAGGGGTAAACTCGAGAAGTTGCCGGTTCAGAAAGATTTGCCGGTTACGGCTATCTATAATCAACCTGCCAATTTCAATAGTTTTTTTACCGAGTTTAAGGGAGGAGTGACCAGCCAGTCTGAGCAGCCGGATGAGCAGTTCGCGCTCATCCACCGGCTTGACAAGGAAATCCTCCCCGCCGGGTGCGAGACTCTCAAGACCACTGTGGATATCCGGCGATGCCATGACAAACAGCACCGGCAACTTGGAGATCAGGCGCAGCTTGCCGAGGATTTTCGCCAGGCTGATGCGTTGGATTGACAAGTCAATAATGGCAGCGGCGTAGGCGTTTTTCTGGACCATTCGCAGTCCGCTGGCCAGCTTGTCGGCCTCCTCCACGCGATGCCCCGCCAAGCGCAAGCCGGAGGCGATGGAATGGCGGATGGCGGGATCCGCCGCCATGACCAGAAAGTTGTAATCCCGGCTTAAGTTCTTTTCGCTGATGGGCTGATCCGTCATGACTTTTTCCAATTCGAATGAATCCAAACCCGATCCGCCAATGGACTTGTCTGTCAGAATGCCGGCATCGCCACCCTGACCAGTTCGTTGGCATGGTGTAGCGAGGGGAGAGTTCCCGCATCAGTCCAGTAGCCGGCAAGCGTATGACTGCGCATGCGCCCCTGGCGCAGGTAATGGTTGTTCACATCGGTGATTTCCAGTTCGCCGCGACCAGACGGCCTGAGCGTTCGCACCACCTCAAAGACATCGGGTGGATACAGGTAGATACCTGCCACAGCCAGATTGCTTTTAGGGTTTTCCGGCTTTTCCTCAATATCCACGACCACGCCGTCTTTCAGCTCAGCCACGCCATAGCGCTGAGGATCAGTCACTTCTTTCAGCATCACCTGTGCGTCGTTGGGATGCTTTTCGGCATGGCGGGCAAATTCAGACAGGGAATCCTCGAATATGTTGTCACCCAGAATGACCAGGCTACGGGCACCCTGGCAGAACAGTTCGGCCAGCCCCAGGGCCTGGGCAATGCCACCCGCCTCATCCTGGACCCGGTAGGTCAACCGGCAGCCATGGTCCTTGCCCGAGCCGAACAGTTCGACAAAGTCGCCCATATGCTCGGTGCCGCTCACCAGCAAAATATCGCGGATGCCGGCCCCGATCATTTTTTTCAAGGGGTGGTAGACCATGGGGTACGGTCCCACTGGCAGCAAATGCTTGTTGGTGACCCGGGTCAGTTCGCCCAGACGGGTACCCTTGCCACCAGCCAAAATAACGCCGCGCAAGGGAGAAAGGATTGTGCTCATGGTGGGTACGACAATACCTTTAAGCCAATAGGTGAAAACAGCTTGAAAGAATAAATATAGCACATGGCGGGGAGCGCTACCCCATGACCCGGGCCAGAAACCGGCTGGCGCGCTCGGTTCGTGGTCGATCAAGTACCTGCTCGGCAGTCCCCTCCTCGGTGACAGCCCCCTCCGCCAGCAAAACCACGCGGTCAGCTGCCCGGCGCGCAAAGCCTATCTCGTGGGTGACCATCACCACGGTCAGGCCTTCCTGTTTCAGGTCTTCCAGCACCGCCAGCACTTCGTGCTTGGTTTCGGGGTCAAGCGCGCTGGTGATTTCATCGCAGAGCAGGCCCCGTGGTCGCAGCGCCAGTGCCCTGGCAATGGCCACGCGCTGTTTTTGGCCGCCTGATAGCTGTCCTGGCCGACGATGGGCAAAATCAGCCAGGCGTACCCGCTCCAGCAGAACCATACCGTTTTCCCGGGCAGTGGTCGGGTTTTCACCCAAAACCCAGATTGCCGCAGCGGTGATATTTTCCAGCACACTCAGATGCGGGAATAGTTGAAAATCCTGAAAGATCATACCCACCGAACGACGGATGGCCACCACTTGTGATGCCTGGTCCCCCATGGGTGCCTTGACGGGGGAAGGTGACCGCCCCTGGACTGGGGCAGACAGGGCATGTTCGCCCACATGCACCGTGCCACCGTCAAAACTCTCCAGACCGTTGAGACAACGCAAAAGCGTTGTTTTTCCGCCCCCCGAAGGGCCAATCAAAGCCACCGTGTGCCCGGCCACGATCTCCAGATCCACACCGCGCAGCACTTCGCGGTCGCCATACCGTTTCACCAGGCCGTTCACACGGATTCCCAGACCCGACGGGCTTGACTCATTTGCCATGCCCCACCCCCATCCGTCGTTCCAGCGCCCTGGATGCCAGCCCAAGGGGCAACGATAGAGCCAGGTAGAGCAAGGCAGTGATAATGCCAATTTCGACGAATTTCAGACTCGATTTGGCCAGTATCTGGTACTGCTTGTTCAGTTCAAGGAGCGTGATGGCGCTGGCCACCGATGTGTCCTTGAACAAGGCCACCAGATCGGAGGTGGTCGGGGGCAGAGCCATACGGAATGCCTGGGGGAAAATGATCCGGCGGAATGTCAGGCCGGGCGACATGCCGAGGGCCGCGGCCGCCTCCCACTGTCCCTGGGGCACAGCCTGGATGGCGGCTCGCTGAATTTCGGCCTCGTAGGCACCATAAGTCAGGCCCAGGCCCAGCCAAGCCGCCCCGAAAGGGGTGATCCATTCGCCAACACCCGTCAATCCCAGGCTGCCCAACACTGAGGGTAAACCGAAATACAGGAAAAAAAGTAGCAGCAACAGGGGCACACCCCGGAAAAATTCGACATAACTGATTGCCAGAATTTGTAGAGGTCTGGGGCCATACAGGCGGGCGGTGGCCACACCCAGCCCGATACACAGGGCCAGGGCAAAACTTGAGAGGGTCAGCACCAGGGTCACGCGGGTGCCATCGAGAAGCAGCGGCAGGTAGCGGCCCACTGTCCAGCCGCCTTCAATTTCCTGATCTTCCAGAAGCCACTCGGAGGTGCTCACTGCGTCCCGCAGATTGGCCGCATTGAAATCGTCCCAGAGCTTCCAGCGACCAAGGATGGCTTTCAGGGAGCCGTCGTCGATCATGGCCTGCAAGGCCAGATCGATAGCCTGGGCCAGTTCCTCGCTACCTGGCCGAACGGCGATGGCATAACGGCCTGGCGCGAAGGGCTGGCTGGCAAAGGCCAACGCGGGGTTATCTCCCACATAATGCTGGGCCATCGGCAGATCAATCAGGACAGCATCGACCCGGCCCAGTTCCAGATCACGGAACGCCTCGGTGGGGGTGGAATAGCTGGCATGCTTCACATCATCCCGGGTCAGCAGGGCTTCGGCGGCGGTGCCATCCATGGTGCCAACCTTCAAGGCACTGTTGGCGCGCAGGGATTCATAAGAATCGAAGCGGGTCTCTCCCGTGCGAACGGTCAGTTGCTGGCGGTAGAGAAAGTACGGCCTCGAGAAACGCACCACCAACCGCCGGTCAGGCAGCACCTCCAGCCCGTTCATGGCAAACTCAAAATCGCCCTTCAGCAGGCCGGGAATCAGGCTTTCAAAACCATATTGTGTGAAGCGGATCTCCCTGCCCAGACGCTTTTCCAGTTGGCGGACAATGTCCACCTCGAAACCGACATGCACGAGTTTGCTATCGAGGAAGCAGTAAGGCGCGCCCCCCTCTTCATCGCAACCCCACCGCAAAATCCCGGCCTGCTGTCCCTCTTGCAGCGGAGACTGAAGCAGGACAGTAACCGCGATCAGCGCCCAAATACCTGCCATGATTCTTCCCGCATGAGGATGATCAGCGCCCAAAAACCGAAAATCGGCCCGAGCATCAGACAGCCCATGGGAGTGACGCAGGGTATGGCTGTTGCCAGGGCGCCTGCCAGGGCGAGGTTGTAGCTACGCCCGGCCAGCATCGACCTGCCCCCAAAAATCCCCAGAATGCCTGCCAGAAACCCCAGGCCGCCGGCCACCAGGAAACCACCCTCATAGATGTTCATAAGCTTTTCCCAGGTGATATTCCCCTGATCAAGCTGCTGGTCAATCATCCGGGCTTGCTCCGGATTGTCCTGGCGGATCCGCGTGAGCAGCGTATCGGGATCTTCATCGGCCAGGGCCAGGCCACCCAGCAGCAGCAGCAGCCCGCCCAGCAAATTGAAAATTCCGGCGAAAATCAAAAAAGCCCCGGGAACAGCCAGACGAACAGCCAGACCGCCCTGCAACGAGTGGCCCTGTCCGGGTGACTCGGGGGCATCCGGTTCGTCCGCTTCAGGCTGGGTAGCCGGAAGCTCACGACGCGTCGGCACGCCGCTAGAGTAGTCGTAAGGGTTGTCGGGCCCTTGCCAGCCGGAATCCATCAGCCGCTCCAAACGATCCCGCCCGTCTTTCGGACAGGAACAATTATCAATACTACGGTGTTGCGCCCTTGGCACAAGTAGTTCACAAACGGCCCGATCAGGGGATGGTGCCCCCGACAAAGAATGTGTCATGGTCGGGCCAGCAACCGGGCGCATGGATATCAAGCATTTCCAGTCCCCCGGGGCCAGCCTCGAAAGAATGGGTGGTGCCAGGCGGCAGACGCAGGAAAACTCCGGGAACCAGCGGATGCTCCACACTATTCAGCCAGGTCCGGCCTCCACCAGAGGTGACGAGGTACAACTCCTCGGATCGCGCGTGGTAGCTGACGGGGGTTCTGACTCCGGCCTCGATTCGCACACGCCAGGCCGTGGTCGCACCCTGTTCGGCGCGGCTGATCAGGGGCTCGAGGCGATATGGGCCCAGGGCGTGGCTGGTGCCTGAGTCCCCGGGGGCCCGCACCAGCACCTGATACTGCGGATCAATACTTGACACTTCACATCCTCCGCGGTTTCACAGGCTTATCCCGCCCGGTAGACCCAAATATGAGGGCAACCGGGAACCGCTACGCCAGGCAGGCCTCTCAACTTTTCGAGATGTCGTAGACAATCAGCTCGTCCTGGTCGCGGATATAGAGTTTGCCATCCACAATAACCGGATGCGGCCAGCTTTCGCCATTTTTGATGGCCAGTTTGAAATGCCCGAGCGGGCGATATTTCCGCGTGTCGGTGTCGATGAGGGCCATGACGCCATCCTGGTAGCGAAAAAACAGTTTATTGTCCGCGCTGACAATCGCGGCGGATCCACCACCAGCACCCCGTGACTTTTCCCACAGATTCTTGCCCGTTTTCCATTCCAGGCAGGCTGGAAATCCATTGTTGTGGCCTTGCCCCATAAAAACATGGTCACCCATCATGATCATGCCTCCATGATGGTTTTGCAGTTCCTTCGCCGATTTGTAGTAGACCTCTTTGGCTGACAGCTTCTCCCCTTCCCGGATGATTTCCAGCAAGGCGGAACCGCCATCGTCATAGCCCGATGAGCAAAACACGAAATTGTCTTTGACCAGCGGGGTGGGAATGTTGGCGGTGCGATTGGCAACGCGATCATAATTCCACAATAGTTCGCCCGACCCCGCGTCGTAGCTGACAATGCCGTGACCAACCAACTGGACATACTGCTTGCGATTCTGGGCATTGGAAATGACAATTGACGAATAGCCGGCACCATCGTTGCCACGCAGGTTACCCACGGGGGACACGCCAGACCAAAGCAGGTCGCCGGTCTTCTTGTTCAGGGCGACCACCATCTTTTCTTTGCCGCCAGGTGTGCAAAGCAGCTTGTCGCCGTCGATGAGGGGCGATTCGCTGTAACCCCAGCCCGATTCCATTTTGCCGCCAAAATCGGTGCCAAAATTCTTTTTCCAGGCAAGCGATCCATCATTAGCCCGGCAGCAAGCCAGCACCCCGTCAAAGGAAAGCGCGTAAATCAGGCCGCTTTCCGGATCGATGGTGGGTGTGCAGTTGGGGCTGCCCTTTGCGGGAGTGAACGGAGTTTTCCAGGCCAGGGATCCATCCTGGCGATTCAGGCAAACGAGATGGGTCTGGCCTGTCAGATTCCCCATGGTGACCAGGCGGTCCTTCATGGTGGCAATGCTTGACATGCTGCTGCCAAGGCCTTTGGTCTTGTACAATACCGACGGCCCTTGCGTGCTCCATTTGTCCTGCAGGTTGGATTCTTTTGCCACGCCGTCCCGATTCGGGCCGCGCCATTGGAACCAGTCTTCGGCAAGCGCCAGGCGGCTTTGCGAAAAGGACAAGACAAGACTCAGGGCCATGAAGGGCAAACCGCTTTGCCAGGTGTGCTGAACGGGCTTCGACATCGTTTCTTCCTCAGGCAGTTTATCCGGGGAGTTGGTCCATTCCAGAACAAGGCAGGCAGATAACCAGAAGATACCCTGAAAGCGGTGGGCAGGTCAAATGATGAAAACAGGCGGCCAGGTGCGGGGAAATCACATGGTGAAGATGGTTGCCAGCCAGTCTTGCACCGGGTCGAAAATGGCGGGCTGGCAGCGAAACCCCAGGTAACCGTCAGGCCTAAGGATATACACCCCGTCTTTTGGGTTACCCAGATCATGGGCCAGCAATCCGTCCACATCCCGTACCTGGTCCAGTCCCTCGGCCAGACCGGCAGCAATCGCGCCTGCCCCTGGTCCGAGAATCAGGTGCACCCGTACCCGCCCCACCCCAGGCCCTCGCAACTGGATAGCCCGGGCCAACTGGGCCGCGCGCTCCAGCACCTCGGGGCTCGGGTCAGGGCCGGTGAAGACCAACGCATGGTGCAACCCGTCCGCCAGCAGGTCGAGCAGGATGCCCCCGTCCGGCCAGGGAAAGGCGGGAATACGGTCACCGGCATGGAAGGCATGATGGAACTCACGCCAGGCCTTCAGGCCCACGCCGCCGGAACCGGAACTGAAGACCGCCTCCATCCAGCTCTCCTGCTGTTCGTCCACAGCCGGGCTGTTGCGGTAGCCAGTTCCCAGGCGGGTCATGGACATGGCCACCCGCTCCCGTATAGCCTGGAATGTGCCTAAAAAATGTGCCAGAGTGTTTCTCAGGCCGGTGGGCAAACCAGGGATGGCGATACCCGCGGCAAGCTCGTTCATTTGCCGTATGGCCAGCGGCATCACGGGGTGGCATTCGTGGTGGTAACTGTCCAAAAGGTGCGGCCAGGCATGCCCTTTTTCCACCAGAGCCAGTTTCCAGCACAAGTTGAACACATCGAGGATGCCGATGTTCAGTCCCAGTCCCCCCAAAGGGCTATGGATATGCGCCGCTTCGCCCGTCAGGAAAATATGGCCCTGGCGCATGGCTTCTGCATGCCGGGAATAGGCAGGAAGACACATCCCGGCAGGTTCACCCACCAGACGGATGGCTGGTGCATGCAGACGGTCGCGCAGAATGGTTTGCAGGTTGGCAGCCGAGGGTAATGGCATGGGCTCGTGCGACGGCTCTGCCTCATCCGGTTCTGCCTCAGCATGACCGGGCATCTCCATCACCAGACGGAACCTGCCAGCCTGGGGCAGCGGAGTCAGGCTCAGAACGCCTCCATCCGCAAAATCCACCCGCATCGATACAGGTTCATCAGTCCCAGGGGATTCCGGGGGAACACCCTCCAGGCCCAGATCAGCCAGGCAGGAGACACGCGGCAGGTCATCACCGGGAAAAGTCAGGCCAGCCAGCCGCCGCGTGACACTCAGGGCCCCATCGCAGGCCATGACATGACGGGCCCGGATGGTGATGGGCCGAACCCCTGCCCTCAGCTCCACCTCGACATGCATGACGCCCGGCTGCTGCCGTAGCGCCACCAGCGAGATGCCTCGCAAAACCGGAATGGACAGCTTTTGCAATTGGCGCAGCAGCAGGGCCTCCAACTCCGCCTGCGGGCATACCAGCATGAAAGGATAGGGGGAGGGCAATCCAGCCAGAGGAACTGTTTCCAGCAAGGCACCGGAATGGGTGATGTCCACCCGGTCAAGTTTTCTGCCTCTTGCGATCAGTTCCTGATCCAGCCCATGGTGACGCAGCACCTCCAGCGTGCCGGCCTGCAACCCTACTGCCTGGGAAAATGTGTCTGGTTCCAGGGCAGGGTCTACCACAACAGCCCCCACCCCATGCCTGGCCAGTTCGGCTGCGGCAAACAGGCCTGTGGCTGAGGCGCCCACCACCAGCACGGTCACCTCCATACCATCAACCAAACCGTCTTCCCAGCAAATTTCTGGCCCTATCGCCCCGGCGGGCATCTCGACGGACATAAAGCTGACTCCGTACCTGTTAAGCTGGCCTGACCACTCACAAACTTCTTATTGCTTTCCGTAGCCTGTCGCAGGGTAACACATCCCGGCTGCGCCCTCCCCGGTGAGTTGGCCGGGGCGCGGCCGGGCAGTCTCTCTGGACAAGCACCGGCCGATTGATTATAATGGAAGCTGATTTGTCCGCGTTTTCCAGACAAAGAAGCCGGAAAAAGCCCGGTTACACCGTCTGGCGCGCAAATTCATTCTGAACAATGGCTTGAACCAGCAGGAATAACCAATCCGTATGGAAATGCAGGAAAAGGTCGCGGAAGCACCCGCGATGAGCTTCGAGACCCTGGGCCTCAGGCCAGAAACACTCGCCAGTCTGGCGCGCGCAGGCTACAAATCCCCCACCCCCATTCAACATCAGGTCATCCCCCTGGCTTTGGCTGGGCACGATGTCATCGGTCAGGCCCAGACGGGTACAGGAAAAACCGCTGCTTTCCTGCTTCCCTTCCTCAATGCCTGGACTGCTGGAAAAGACTCGAAATACTCCCAGGCACTCATTCTGGTGCCCACCCGTGAACTTGCCGCCCAGGTGGTGGAAGAGGCCCGCAACATCCTTCCCGATGGCGGCCCCGAGAGCGTGGTGGTTTGCGGTGGCCAGAGCATGGGTCCGCAAGTGCGTGCGCTTGAGAAGAAAGTACCGCTCATTGTCGGCACCCCCGGGCGTGTGATCGACCATCTCATGCGCGGCACTTTCAAGCCCACTGGCCCACAATATGTGGTGCTGGACGAAGCCGACCGTATGCTCGACATCGGTTTTCGGCCCGATATCGAAAAGATTCTCCGTCGCTGTCCTGAAGACCGCCAGACCCTGCTCCTTTCGGCTACCCTGCCCGAGGATGTCCTCCGCTTGGCGCTGCGCTACCAGCGCGATCCCAGGCAGGTCCGCATCGTCCCTGAACAGGCCACCGTCAAGGCCATCCGCCAAAGCTATGTCGCGGTGGAGGATGACCGCAAACTGCCGCTCTTGCTGCGTATCCTGAAAGACGAAAAGCCACGCCAAAGCATCATTTTTGTCGAGCGTAAACGCTGGGCCGAGAATGTCTACCGCGATCTTCGCAAAGAGATCACCGGTGTGTCGATGATCCACGGCGACCTGCCCCAGGGTATGCGCGACCGGGTGATGGAGGCCTTCCGCAACGGCAGGGTCAAGCACCTCGTCGCCACCGATGTGGTAGGGCGAGGCATCGATGTCCGCGATATCTCCCATGTGATCAACTACGACATCCCCGAAGATCCCGAAGCCTATGTGCACCGTATCGGCCGCACCGGCCGCATTGGTGCCAACGGCATCGCCATCGCTTTCATCTCGCCAGACCAGGGTGACAGGCTGACCAGCGTGGAAATGTTCATTAACCAGATCCTTGAGAAGCGCGACATTCCCGGCTTCGAGGCCGTGCGGCCCAGGGATCCTGTTCCCGAGAAACCCGCCGAAGACAAACCCCACACGCCGATATTTGGCCGCCGGGTGAAAAAGTACAGCAACAGGCTCTGACAGATATGACCGGAAATTCCGCAGCGTCGCCTGGCGGAATCCGCTCCGGCGCAAGCATATCCGGGATGGCCTGACCCGGACCCTGGCTCCGGGATAGAATGACTACTCATTCCGTCCCCCTGGTGGAGCCAGTGTCATGATCCATGAAAACAGCGAGTGCCGGGCCACCGGGCCAGCCCGGGCCACCATCACCGGCCAGCCGTTGGCTGAAACCGAGTTGCGCGGCATCGACCGCTTCTGGCGCGCTTGCAACTACCTTGCCGCCGGCATGATCTATCTGCGCGACAACCCGCTACTGGCCCGCCCTCTGGTGGTTGCCGATATCAAGAAGCGCCTGCTTGGCCACTGGGGCTCCAGCCCCGGCCTGTCCTTCCTGTACATCCACGCCAACCGCCTCATCCGCAATCTCGATCAGGAAATGCTTTTTTTGGCCGGCCCCGGTCACGGTGCCCCCGGGGTGATCGCCCCGGTCTGGCTGGAGGGTGCCTACGGCGAGGTTCATACCTCCTGCGGCCAAGGCCCAGGCGGGATGCTTAACCTATTTCGGCAGTTCTCTTTTCCAGGTGGTGTGGGCAGCCATTGCACCCCCGAATTGCCGGGTAGTATTCATGAGGGGGGCGAATTGGGCTATGTGCTCTCGCACGCTTATGGCGCGGTCCTTGACCTGCCCGGCATGATCGCCCTGGCGGTGGTGGGTGACGGGGAAGCCGAGACAGGTCCACTGGCCACCTCCTGGCACTCCAACAAGTTCATCAACCCGCTGCGCGACGGAGCAGTGCTGCCGGTTCTGCACCTCAACGGCTACAAGATCAGCAATCCTTCCTTATTGGCCCGCCTGGCAGCAGACGAGTTGCAGGATCTATTCAGGGGCTATGGGTACGAACCGCTGCTGGTGGAGGGATCCGATCCCGATTCCATGCACCAGGCGATGGCCGCCACCATGGATTATTGTGTTGGTCGCATCCGGGAGATCTGGCTGGAAGCCAGGAAAACAGGCCAGGCGGTCCGGCCCCGCTGGCCCATGATCATTCTGCGCTCCCCCAAGGGCTGGACGGGCCCGCGGCAGGTCGATGGGCACCAGGTGGAAGGTACCTGGCGTTCGCATCAGGTGCCTATTGGCCAGGTCACCGACAGCCCGGCGCACCTGAAGCTGCTAGAGGATTGGCTGCTCAGCTATCGGCCCCAGGATTTGTTCACCCCCGAAGGACGGCCCATGGCCGACCTGCTTCAACTTGCCCCCTGCGCAACCAAACGCATGGGTGCCAACCCCCGCGCCAATGGTGGGAGCCTCAGGGTGCCCCTGGACCTGCCTGATTGGCAAACCCGGGCACTGCCGGTACTCAAACCCGCCAGCATCTATGCCCGGTCAACCGAAAGACTGGGCCTATGGCTGCGCGATATCATGGCCATCAATGGTGATCGCTTTCGCGTTTTCGGCCCTGACGAAACCGCCTCCAACAAGCTGGCCGACCTCTACCAGGTCACCGGCAAAGCCTGGATGGCCAGCAGGCTGGCCGAGGATGATGACGGTGGGCATTTGTCACCGGATGGCCGGGTGATGGAAATGCTCTCCGAACACACTCTGGAAGGTTCGCTGGAAGGGTATCTCCTTACCGGCAGGCATGGTTTGTTATCAACCTACGAGGCATTCGCCCATGTGATCGACAGCATGGTCAGCCAGCATGCCAAATGGCTGGCCAAGAGCCGTGAACTGCCTTGGCGCACCCCGGTGGCTTCACTTAATTTGCTGATCACCTCCACGGTCTGGCGGCAGGATCACAACGGCTTCACCCACCAGGACCCGGGTTTTCTCGATGTGGTGGCCAACAAGTCAGCCGATGTGGTGCGGATATATCTGCCGCCTGATGCCAATTGTCTGCTCAGCGTGGCCAATCACTGCCTGCGTTCAGTCAACCAGGTGAATATCATTGTCTGCGACAAGCAGCGCCACCTGCAGTACCTGTCGGCAGATCAGGCGGCGGACCATTGCGAGAAGGGTTTGGGAATCTGGCCCTTTGCCAGCAACGATGGCGGCACCCAGCCCGACGCGGTGGTGGCCTGTTGCGGCGATGTGGCCAGCCGCGAGGCGCTGGCGGCGGTGGCCCTGTTGCGGGAGCTATGCCCTGAGGCCCGGTTGCGGTTTGTCAATGTGGTCGATCCGTTCCGGTTGTCGTCGCCTGAATTCCATCCGCATGGCCTGACAGATGCCGACTACGCCAGCCTTTTCCCCAACAACACCCCGGTGATCTTCAATTTCCACGGTTTCCCTCATTTCATTCATCGCCTCACTTACCGCCGGGCCAATCATGCTGATTTTCATGTGCATGGGTACAGCGAACGGGGCAATATCAACACCCCCATCGAGCTGGCTATACTCAACCAGGTCGACCGGTTCAGTCTGGCAATGCAGGTCATCCGCCGGGTGCCGCGTTTGCTCGCCAGTTCCGGACAGGCCCTGGAAAAGCTTGGCAACCTGCGGCAAGATGTGATTGATCACGCCCACGAATACGGCATCGATGCCGCGGAGCGGGCTTACTGGACCTGGCCCGCGAATTGAATCCAGGGAAAAGACATTTTTTCTTATCAGGAATGAACGAACATGCAGACCAGGCTGATCAGTCAACCTACCCGGATCGAGGCGCCCGGGTATCCACCCAAAGAGATCCTTGAATACATCGGACGGGTGAATTCGGGCACCACCGAGGTCAGTGTGGCAATGATGACCAGCCCGCCAGGCTGGGAGGAACCGGGCCAGACACCCCGGTTCAACGAATACACCGTGGTACTGAAGGGCGCTTTGCATGTCCGGTTACGGGACTGCGAAATCGTGGTGGAAGCGGGTCAGGCGATCATTGCCGTGGCGGGTGAATGGGTGCAGTATCACACACCTGGCGGTGCCGAATACTGTGCGGTTTGCCTGCCGGCTTTTTCAGCCGACAAGGTGCAGCGGGATGGTGGGTGAAATCAGCCAGGGTTGCTTTTGCCCAGTGCTGCGGCCAGAGGGAGTGCACGGAATGAATCCAGCCCGGGTTGACAGGAAAAAGGTGCAAAAACTCACCGACCTGCCCAATATCGGCCCGGCCATGGATCGGGACCTGCGATTGTTGGGCATTTTTGCGCCAGGCCAGATCGCCGGGGAATGTCCCTACCGGATGCATGCCAGGCTTTCGGAGATCACCGGTTTCCGCCAGGACCCGTGTGTGATCGATGTGTTCATATCCATCACGCGATTCATGGCTGGCGGTGAATCCCGGCCCTGGTGGGAATTCACGGCGGAAAGAAAAAAATACCTTGCGGGCATCGGCAATTGACAATAGGCCCCGCATCGGGCCAGGAGCGGGCGATGACCACCGATTATGATTTGATCACCACCGAATACCAGCGGTCCAAACTGCAGCCCTGGCGGCGTTACGCTGAAGGGTCCCTGCTGTTTGACCTGGCCGGCGACCTGTCTGGCAAGAAAGTCCTGGACCTGGCGTGCGGTGAGGGTTTTTACACCCGGATGATCCGCCTCCGCGGTGCCACCCGGGTGATGGGTGTCGATCTGTCGGCAGGCATGATTGATCTGGCCAGGCAGCAGGAAGCGAGCCAGCCGACTGGAATCGACTACCGGATTCACGATGTGTGCGACCTGGCCCTGGATGAAACCTTTGATCTGGTCATGGCCGCCTACCTGCTCAATTACGCCAGCTCGGCTGGGGCCCTGCTGGCCATGTGCCAGTCGATTGCCCGTCACCTGCGCCCGGGTGGCCGGTTTGTCACGGTCAACAACAATCCCGGCTACACCGGTGACGGTGACACCATGCGCCACTACCAATTCTGTCGCGACAAAGCCGGGGAGTATGAGGGAGCCCCGGTTGACTGGCGGTTTTTCAATGACGACGGATCTTTCTGTACCGTCACCAACTACCACCTGTCCATCCAGACGCATGAGCAGGCGCTGTCGCTTGCCGGTATGGGAAATATCACCTGGCACGATCCGCTGATACCACCGGAGGGGCTGGAGGCCCTGGGGCCCGATTACTGGAAGTTGCTGAAAAAACACAAGCCTGTCATCGGTCTGGAATGTCAGAGATGCTGAAAATAATAAAAAGGGGACATTCTATTTTTATCGATGTTAAAAACCCGCCATATTTCCGGCGATATCACCGCCTTTACCAGGGAAGCGGACATGTCTGGGAGGGGCGCTTCAAGGCCTTTCCGGTGCAAAGCGACAACCATTACCTGACAGTGCTGCGATACATCGAGGGGAACCCCTTGCGGGCGAATCTGGTCCAACGCAAT
>QWOS01000073.1 GCA_003669555.1 Planctomycetota bacterium | reverse complement strand
TCAGGGAAAGGGAATCATTGTTGAGGAAAACTGCGGCAGCCTCGGGGCCAATCCGGGTGATGAGCCCTGCCGAGTCTACCGAAATGCCAAAAAACTGCTCCAGGGCCGCCTGGCTGAAAGCGAATTGGGTATCCGCTGTGTTGGCTTTTTTGGCGCCACCAGCCACACCCTTCCATTCCCCCAGAACATTGTTCAGATTAGCCAGATCGCATTGGAGAGCACCCGGAGTGTTCCGCAGATCACCGGGGTAGGCATCCAGACCTTGGGTGGCAGTGCTTTTTGAGTCCTTGCTGTTGATTGCTTCGAGATTCGGGTATTTACCGTCTGCCAGCATGGAGACGACCTGGCCTGGATTATCCGGATTGGAGAAAGTCTCGACGGCCCGGATCATGTTGATCAGTTGATCCACCTCACCCATTTGCCCGGTCGGGGGTGCACCCACATCCAGAGAAACCAGCCTGTTCAGGCCAATGGAATTCTCCCACCAGGTTGGGACAGGACTCACATCAAACCACTGGGCAGCCCCCAGTCGACGGGTCGACTCCGGGGACAAGGCAAATCCGGTCACCCCATCGGCAAAATCATAGTCCAGTCGTTCCAGATTTTTTGCCCAACCCGCTTTTTCCTCCGGGGTCGGTTCCCTGCCCAGAATGCGGACATACAAGGCACCTGCCACATGGGTGGCAAGTTCCCGGCTCTCTAAAAAAGACAAGGCCACATTAAAACGGCTTGTCCCAGCCGCCAAAGCCTTTAAATGGCTGGCAAAGCCTTCTGCATCAGAAGAACGGCCTAGTACCTTTAGGTAGAGCCAGTCGACATACTGGGCATCGCTCATAATTCCGCTGTGTTCATGCGAACTCAGAAAACCGGCGACAAGCTGTTCTTCGGGCACGCCCCGATCGGCCGCCTCCACAAAAGCTAGCAGCCCCGCATTATCAGGGTTGCGTCCCAGAAGGGCATGGAAATACGAGGTGACTGCCTGCAGGTTGTGCTCATGCGAACTCAGAATGCCATGGGACACCTGCCCCAGTGACTGGCCCCGTTCCAGTTCACTGACCCAATAGTTCAAGCCAGCCGGTTCAGGCAGGCGATTGAGGCCAAGCACAAACAGGTTATTGACCTGATGGGCGAATACGCCGACGGCGGGTGACAGACGGCTCTCCAGTGCCTCCAGGACAGGCTGGAACGGACGCCCACTCTGATTGCTTGCCTGGTTCATAAACTTCTCCTTGCAGATGTCGGAAAAATGGGGAAACAGAATGCCGAAAAAACCGGAGTCACAACTCATTCGACTCAAACGATCTAACATGGCAGGATTCTTAGCCACCCTCAAGCCTTCGGAATCCGCCCGACCCATAACTCCAGTCACCAACAAGACCAACAAGTCCAATTATAGGCAGTCGGAAAAACAAATTCAAGGCTTCATAACCACTCCAGACAGACAACCTGATGGCTTTGCCAACTCCAGATCTCACCAAAACCACCACCGCAGTTGCATTGCACTGATTGAGTGTCTAAAGCTGCTTTATCGCCTGCAGCCAGTCGAAGTCAGTACGGCAAAATCGCTCCTGTCTGGGTGCTGAGTGCCTTCAAGAAAGTGGCAATACCGGCCTGGACCGCATGCAATCCCGGCCCCAGGTTCTATACTGAGAACAAGCTGACTTTTCTGCCATTACCTCCCCCGGTGCCCTATGAGCCAATCCGAGACCAACCCTTTGGAAGAAGTTGAGCAACTGCTCAAGCAGGGCCAGCGTGACAAGGCTCTGCTCCTGGTCAGGCAGGGCCTGGATCAGGCCATCCAGGGCGGGGTGCCTGCCCTGATTGCTGCAGCCTGGATGAACCTGGCCCAGGTCCACGGCGCTTTGGGCGACTTCCCCGAAACGGCAAAATCCCTCGAAAAGGCGCTGGCAGCCCTGCCAGGCCAGGACAATGACACGGCCGACGCTTTGGCCCGCTTTCGCTGCCTCCATGGCCTGGGTCAGGTGCTCATTCGCCTCGAACGCAAAGGCAAGGCGCTTGAAATTCTCGACCGGGCCCTGGTGGCCGCAGGTGCCCTGCCCGGCGACGATTCGGCCCGTCAACAGGCGATCACCACCATCCCCCTGGCCTGGCTGCTGCTCGAAAAAGCCGACACAGCCCGCGCCATGCCCATGCTTGAATCGGCGGCAATCACCCTGCGCGACAGCGAGGACGATCGGCCCAATATGGCTCAGATCCTGGTGTTGATCGGCCAGGCCCGGATTCGCGAGGGCGAAGAGCACGCTTTGTTGCCGCAGCATGTGCCGGCTGGTTTTCCCCTGCCCATGCTGGCCGAGTTGCTGGCAGCCCATGTGCAGCAACTGGCCCAGGCCGGCACGGCTGGCAAGCAGGATCCGCGCATTGGCCGTGATCTGGCCCGCTGGACTGCCACCTGGCTGGACCGCGTCAACCCGACTCCAACCCGTCTGAATGCCGACATGCACGGCATGGTGGGTGCCTTGGAGGGTCTTTGCAAACGATACGACCACCAGGTCGAGGCATTGGAGAAGGCCGTGCGCCTGTATCAGAAGCTGGGGGAGACCACCCTGGCCGTGAAGGCAACCCGCGCCAAGGGCATGAGTCTGGCTGAAAAGGGTGAGGCAGCCCTGGCTGAGGCGGCATTCCGTTCGGCGCTGGCCCAGTCCCGGGAACTCGAAGACCCCCAGCTGGTCTGCGAAATGGCCTTGAACCTGGCCCAGTCCCTCTTCAGTCGGGGCAATCAGACCGAGGCAGAAACCCTGCTGCGCGAGGGCATCACCGCCGCCGATCAGGTGGAGAACGCCGACCTGGGGGCCATGGGCGCTGTGTCTCTGGGCTTACTGTTGGCCCATTCGGGCCGCATGGCCGAAGCGGGGCCGTTTTTCACCCGTGCCGCTGGACATATCGACCCATCCAGCAAAATCCACCAGGTGGCGCAAATGCATCTGGAGTGTTTCCAGCAGGGCAAGCCTTGCCCCTGCAGCGCCCCCCAGGGTCAGGGCGCACCCAGCCAGGGCGCTGCGCCCATGACCAACCAGACCAATGCCGCCTTCACGGACATGGTCAAACAGATTCTACCCAAGGAATTGGCCAGCAAGCTGGAAGCAGTCATGTCCCGGGTGCCCAACCAGGGGGGAGTCGGTGGCATGGACCCCGAATCAGCACGCATGCTGCAAGAACTCGAGGCCCGCACCATGCAGCGGCTGCAAGGGATGATGGGCATGCTGGGTCAGGGCAAGCCAGACTGAGGCCGGGCTGGGGGCAGCGGACACCCCTGCATGGTTACCCGCTCTCCCTCAAATCCCAGCACGGCTTGGGTGCGGGCATGGGGGTAAGTTTGCCGGCAAACGGGCTAGGCCGACTGTTTGCAGGCATGGCCCAACCCATCGGACCCGGAAGACGGGGCTACCCTTCTTTCGTCGTGCTACCAGCAGGTTAGGCCGAAAAGCCCGCTTATTTCCAATCTTCCCAGATATTGCCAATGGGTCGACCAAACGAAGAAAACGACCCCGCCCGCAATCCGGGATGACCAGGTAAGGCACCCTCTTTCCACAGATGCAGGCCGTCGGCCACATCCAGCCCCAAAGCTATAAAATGGTTCAGGCAATCGGCTTGTTTCTTGCCAGGCCAGCAGACCGCCGCACCCAGCACCGCCACGGCAACCATGCGGTGCGTCATCCCTGGCGGACAGGCAACCGGATGGTCTTTCAGGGGGGAAAGGTTGTCGGTGGTGAAAACCACCGCCTGGGCCAACAGGCCGATCGGACTGGAATCGGAATTGTCACCGGGCAGGCCTACTGCCTCACGATTGCTGTCGCCTGGATCTCGTATCCAGTTGACTACTTGATTCAGCAACTCGGGGCGGCCCACCTGGGCTTTCACCTTGACCAGCTGGGCCTGGCAGAGTGCACCCCACCACAGGGCTTCGCGGCTGGAGAGCCAGCCGGCTATCAGACGCACGGCCATGGCCGGATTTTTTTTCTGGAGCAAACCCACCGCAACAGAACTATTCAGGCTAGCCAGGTCGGTGGGAATCTCCTTGGCTGGCAATACCCGGCCGAGCGCCTCGGTGGCCGGCGCCTCAGGTTTCAGACAGTCCAGTAACCCCATGCCTGTACCTCCCCAAAACCTTCAGTCTACCAATGCATCCCAATAACAATAAAAACACCCGGCATAATAATATCCCAACCATCCGGAAGCCTAAAAGATGCGCCAGAGGAAAGCCTCGGGCAGTGCGAAAGAATACCCGAGGCTAGGTGCCTTACAAAAAAACCAGCCATGAAAGAACTCAAAAACCGATGGTTTTCCCCATCCTCATTTGGCACCATTGCGCCCATTCAGGGCTCGAATTTCCTCGACAATCGAAGGCGCTGCTCTGGGTTATCCCATTGCGCACCGTCGGGACTCACAGTCCAATTCCCTTTGGTAAAAACGCCGTACGGAAACATCAAAATGCCGCCACCAGGCCACCATTCTCCGGCACCCTAAGGGAAGACACACCATTCATCTGGCACCAAGGGGGGGGTACAAATCAACCCGTCACCTCAGGGTACCAGCACAGTCGGAGCCCCGGGGCCGATCACTGTGCCACCATGAGCGCAGGTGCTGGTGATGCGCGTCACCGGCCGGCCCATGGCCAGCACGGTGGGGCTCCCCATCACGACGGTATCCGGGGGCCCGACGCAGATCAGCAAGTCGCCCATCACCGAAACCGGTAGCCCCATAGCCAGGACCGTAGGGGCACCAGGCCCGCTGATGGGTCCACCCACATGCGGCACCGGGCCGGTGAACATGGGGCAGACATGCATATCGAGCAAACAACAAATTGGGAAAGGCATGGCATACCACCGCCGTCAAGGCGGTGGACCTCCGGATTATTGATTGCTGAGACCCGTTTCCACCACAATCTCGTACAAGCTGGCATCTTTACCAGCCCCCAGATGCACCTTGCTCACCGTGCCACCCTCGGCGACTGTGGTAAGCAAGCGCCTGGAAATTTCCGGCAACAGGGTGGTGTTGATGATCTTGTCGACGATGCGCGCGCCCGACTCGGCCTCGTTGCACCGTCCAAGGATCGCCTTCACCACCTCATCATCATACTCGAAAACAGCCCGGTACGACTCTTTCAGACGGTCTGATACCTTGGCCAGCTTCAGGTGGATGATCTTGCGGAGAACATCCTCGCCCAGGGGGAAGTAGGGAACCACCGTGATACGGCCCAGGAACGCGTCCTTGAACGACTTCAGCAGCTCGGGCCTGATGGCATCGCGCAAAGCAGTGGCGTTGGGCCGGGTTTCCGGATCAGCGCACAACTTCAGGGTCAGGTCAGTGCCAGCGTTGGAGGTGAGCAGGATGATGGTGTTCTTGAAATCAGTCTCAAGGCCCTTCTCGTCGGTGAGACTGCCCTTGTCGAACACCTGGAAGAACAGGTCATGTACAGCCGGGTTGGCTTTCTCGATCTCGTCGAGCAGCACCAGGCTGGAAGGCCGACGCCGCACCGCCTCGGTGAGCACGCCACCCTTGCCATAACCGACCAGACCCGGTGCCGGGCCAGTGAGGCGGGAAACCATCATATCGGATTTGTACTCCGACATGTTGATGACCGTGATGCTGGTCTCACCGCCAAACATCAGTTCGGCGAGGGCCAGGGCGGTCTCGGTCTTGCCCACACCCGATGGCCCCACCAGCATGAACACGCCGATGGGCAACCTGGGGTCGCTCAGGCCGGCGCGATTGGTCTGGATGCGCTCAGCCAGGATATCCATGGCGTGATCCTGACCCACCACCCGCTTCTTCAGCGTTTCGGCGAGTTTGAGGACATTTTCCACCTCGTTGCGCACCATCTTGCCCAGCGGGATGCCGGTCCAGCCCGAAATCACCTCGGCGACGACAGAACCGTCAACAAAAGGATGGACCAGGGCATTCTCGCCTTGAACCGCCTCCAGCTCGCCGAAAAGGCGGGTCAGCTCAGCGCGATCTTTGGCGGGATCGGTAGGCGGGGTGGCAGGCTGGACGGGAGCCGGGGCGGCGCCATCCTTCGCTGCAGGGGCGGTCTCTTTCTCCAGGGTGGCCCGGACGGCATCCACCTGGGTGGACAAGGCCTTTTCCTTCTCCCACTGGGCGGCCAGATCGGTGCCGCGAGTGAGTTCCTTGCCCAGGCGCTCCTCGATTTCGGCCAGTTGGGCCTTGTGGCCCATGCCCAGATTCTCCTCGCGCTCCAGCGACTGTTTTGCCAGACGCAGCTTGTCCACCTCGCGCCTGGAATCTTCCAGCTGGGCAGGAGTGGTCGACTGGCTGAGGGCCACGCGGGCACAGGCGGTGTCGAGCAGGCTGATGCCCTTGTCGGGCAATTGACGATCGGGAATGTAACGCTGCGAGAGACGCACGGCCTCAATGACCGCATCGTCGAGGATGCGCACCTTGTGATGCTTCTCAAGAGCACTGACCACGCCACGAATCATCGCCACGGCCTTGTCGCGGTTGGGCTCCTCGACCTTGACGAGCTGAAATCGCCTTTTCAGGGCGGGGTCATCCTCGAATGATTTCTTGTATTCATCGAAGGTAGTGGCCGCCACGGTGCGCAGTTCGCCGCGTGCCAGGGCCGGCTTGAGCAGGTTGGCGGCATCGCCCGAACCGGCCGCGCCACCCGCACCGATAAGCGTGTGCGCCTCGTCGATGAACAGGATGATCGGGGTGGGCGATCCCTGCACCTCCTGGATGACCGCCTTCAGACGGTTCTCGAACTCACCCTTCACCCCGGCACCGGCCTGGAGCAAGCCCAGGTCGAGGGAACGCAAGCTGACATTTTTCAGCGGATCAGGCACATCACCCGAGGCGATCCGCAGGGCGAAACCTTCCACCACTGCGGTTTTGCCAACGCCCGCCTCACCGGCAAGGATGGGATTGTTCTGGCGGCGACGCGTAAGAATATCGATGACCTGGCGGATCTCGAAATCGCGGCCAATGACCGGATCCATCTTCCCTTCCCGGGCCCGGGCGGTGAGGTCCTGGGTGAACTGATCCAGGCTGGGGGTTTTGGAGCCGGCGCGAGGCTGGCCATCAGCTGCCTGGCCACCACCGCTGCCGCCGGACGAGGCCGTCATGGCCGAGGAGGGGGTGCCTGGTTCTTCCTTGCTGTGGGCCAACAGGGTACCGAGGTCGGCGGCGAGCTTCTCGGAAGAGATCTTGTTCAGCTCGGAACTGGAGGAACGGACCTTGATGGACAGGTCGCGGTCGGCCAGCAAAGCCGCCAGCAAATGCCCGCTACGGATACGGCCCGCCCCCTGGTCAATGGTGGCGAGCAACCAGGACTGGCGGATCCAGTCGGGAATTTCAGGCGAGAGCTGGGGAGCGCGACCATTGCCGGTCTTGAAACCATCCATCACCCGGGTGAGATCACTGCGGACCCGGCCTTTGTCGATATCGTAGTGGCGCAGAATGACGCTGAGATCGGTGTCGACAACATCAAGCAGCTTGAGGAGCCAATGCTCCACCTCCACATTGAAATTGGTTTTGGAGAGGCAGAGCCCAGCCGCCCCCTCCAGAGACTTCAGGCAAGTCTCGTTGAGTTTTTCGGTGAGTGAACGCAAATTGCTGCCAGCCATAATGAAACCTTTCTTAAGAAAGAATAATCAGGTAGATAAACCACTCTGAAAAACAACATCGCCAACCAGATGAGCTGGTTTTTTCTGATAAAGCCACAACGATTGACCCAGAATTGGGGCCACCGGGCCCAGTACCGGGGGTGGAACGGCTTCCCCCTTCAACTCCAGCTGGATATCAAAATCGAGCCCCCCCCGGACAAAGAGACGGACCAGGTCGCGGACAATCAACAGAAGAGAGGCAGGCACAACCAGGTCGCCCGGCCGTTTCGTCATCAGGAACTGGTTGTAGGTAGCCGAATCAACGGGACCGATACGCACCCGAAAATGACTCTGGATTTCCAGCACCCGCGTGCCACAAATCGCCCCGGTGCCCAGGCCACCGTACAGGTGGCCAGTCTCCGGGTTCCGTTGGGCATCAGGCGAAGGGGCCTCCAGGGCTGTTTGACAATCCGGTTCGAGGGCCAGCCAACGCGGACGGAACTGCTCAACCCGAGCCGGAATTCCCAGATATTCGGACAGTAACGATTCCAGCCCGTGCGCGGTGCGCACCAGACGGCCCAGGGATGAACCGTGCCTGAGCAGGAACCGGTCCTCGAAAGGAAAGAGCACCGATGCACCCGGGTGTTGACCTGAAACCGGTCCGGATGCGGAGCCAGCGGCCGGGTCGGTCGCATAGGCCCCCGATCGCCCACCCACCTGGTTCCTGACAACCAACTGCCCCAAACCCGCGATGCAAAAGAGCGCTTCGGTGAAGGGATCGAATCCGCCCCGGCGGTTGACTGCGCCCACCATCATGGCCGAGGACTGGCAATATTTGATGCTGGTGCGGTAAAAGAGCGAAGTGAGTCTGTGATTGAAAAGATCTAGCAAGGCCTTTAAAGAGCCTCGCTCTGGATTCTCCTTCAGCCGCTCGAGTTGCTGGATTAGCTGGGTGTAATGATTGGGCAAAGCCCCCAACGGGCCTTGGAGGCCGATAAAATTCACCACCATTTGCGGAGGAATTTCTTCGCCGGGTTCAACGGGTTTGTTGTCGGAACGGATCTCCTGGATCTGGCTGGCCGGGAACGATAAATCGGTGCGGGCAGAAAACCAGACGGCCTCGCGGGTGTAAGGGCCAAGAAAACCGGGATCAACCACATCTTCCTGAAAGCGTTGCAGCAAGAAGACTGCCTGGAAAAATTCAAATTCATAGGGCTTGTCACGCAGCCTGGCCAGCAGCTTGGAAGCAGCGAACCCTGGCCGCTGCCGGGGCAGCCAGTCTTGACTCGTTTTCAGTCCGGTTGCCGGCTGCCAACTCACAGTATGGGCACCTCACCAACCCGTGGGGGCCATGTCTTGACCGGCGTGTCAGACCGGTACTCCCGCAGGACCAGCCTTGTGAAGCTGTTGATGGAACCATACAAGGCGAAAAACCGTTCCATCACCGTGGCGAAAAGGAAGGTGCCTATGCCGTTGAACTTGTCCGGATCAAGCTCCAGGGTCAGTTCGGTGCCGCGGGCGATAGCACCCTGAAAGGGTCCCCCCAGACGAGCTGTGACATTCTTGCCAACCAGCGAAATAATGCCCTCACAGGCCATCCGGTTGGTGGCCGCACCATCCGAGCCACTGGACTGCCGGGTGGGATCATAAAGAGACAGAATCTCCTTCAGGGCGTCCTTACCTCTTTCTGGATCGGTCAGGGATAAATGATTCAGATTGAGATGCGACACCAACAACCAGTAGGAATCGCGTCGCGACACCCGACGCACCGGCAGTGTGGGAGGACGAAGAACCTGTATCCGGGAAATGGGAGCGGCGGCCTCCAGATCAAATCGGGTCCGCTCACCCAACTTTTGCAGATGCTCCGGCAACTGACGGTTGGTGCAGAGGGTTTTCACCACCAGCACCTTGTCATCCACCAGGGCATCCCGGAAATCCAGATCGACCAGACGGATAAACAAATCCGTACCAGGGTCATCGATCTGGGCCGAGGGCTTGCGCACCGTCCGCCAGAGATTCTTCCTGTTTTCAACCCCCACCCCGCGGGTGAAGGAATAGAAGGGATGGTAAACTTGGGAGGGGTTATCCGGACTGGTGGTTCCCTCCACCGATTCCACCGACCAGATTTCCATACCCATCGGATTGGCTACATCCGGGACCAGGCGATATTCGGAACGCACCCGGTTGACAGTCACCGGTTCGGCAGTGCGCTGGAACAGGTTGATGACCGGCGAGCAGCCCAGCCGGAAGGTCCCTGCATCAATACCGTGCTCAAGCATGGGGGAAGTTTTGGAAAGATAAAAATACAGATCGGCCGTGCGATCCACGGCGGGGTTATTCAGCCATTCTCCGAGACGGCATAAATTAAAAAAAAGGAACTTGGCAGGGCAGGCAAAAAATTCTGAAAGCAACCGGAAACCCGCTGGAGCAGCCGCTGGATAGGGCAGCAGAGCTTCCGAGGGATCAAGCCCGGCCGGCTCGACCGGCGGGCGGCCCTTGAGGAACACGGGAGCGGGTTTTCCTGTCCCACCGGGTGAAACCGAGGCGGCGAAAGCGTTATTGAGCAGTGCCTCGTACACGAGAGGAGCCAATTGGCTATCCGAATTGATGAAAAACCGCAAAGTGTCGAGGGGGAATGCCCCGAGCCGCTGGTTGCCAGTTGACTCCAGGCGGATACGGATCACCGCGGCGGTGCCCCGGGGGGCCTGAATCGCCTGGGGCAACGGTGAAACGAGACATTCAGCCTGCGAGATGCGTACCGGTACCAGATCCAGATCAAAACAGGTGCCGAAACGGCAGGACAGCCCAGCCGTTGCCTGCGTACGCATCATACTGCCCTTTGGCAGGCGAAAAACGCCAGAAGCCGAGGCACGGGTGTGATCGTGATCGAACTGCAGGATGGCAACCGAGGGGATCGGGGCAATAAAATGGGGATACAACTGATGAAGAATACCATCCGTCAGTTCCGGGAACTCATCATCCAGACGGTGATGGATCCGGGCGGAAATGAGGGAAAACGCCTCTAGCAGCCTTTCCACATGCGGATCGGAACTACGGTTCGACTCCAGCAGCAGCCGGCCAGCGGTGGAGGGAAAACGAATGGCAAATTCCTGGGACATCTGCCGCAGGAAGGCCAGTTCCCTCTCGTAATAGGGATACAGCTCGCGGCTCATTCGACTCTGGCCTCCTCAATACGGGTTTGCCCGGTGGCAAACTCGATGAGGGTCTCAAAAACCACCGATGGCGCTTTTTCGATGAAAAGCCTGGCTTCAATCCGATAATTGAGGGTGCTGAACCGGGTTGTCTTTTCCTGCACCACCAAAACTGCTTTCACATTCGTCAAACGGGGCTCGTTTCGCATGACCGCCAGCTCGATCATCCGTGCGATCTTCTGCCGGTCTTCCTGAGAGGAAGCCCGCAGGCCAATCACTTCGGGCAACCCAAAACGGTAAACCGAATTGGCGAGAAGAGGATAGTTGTCGATTTCAGGATCCTGATTCTGACGGGTGTTCAACAATTCTTCGACATCCCGGCGAACCGATGATACCAGATCCTCGATCGAAAACCCCGGTGCCGCTTTGGTACCCAGCGAGGAGGGATCTATGATCCGGTCCAGCACCGAGGGCATCATTCCAAGCCAGCGCAGGTCCGGGGATTCCATATCGCGATATTTACCCTTTAAACGAATGGCCAAACAATCGAAGTGGACCGGAACTCACCAACGCGGGCCACTCATGAATCGATAGTCAACTCGCGAAAATCAGCCAGATTCATCTCATCATCCCCAGCCAGAAACACCTTGGGACCATACCCACGGAGCAAGCCGGTTGGCTCAGCCCCCAGCGGCATCCAGTCGCGCTCGCGGCCCAGGCGAACCGTCTCCAGGCCATGGGCCTGACTGCCCAGGTACAAGCCCGGAAGAAATACCGGGCCGGTCGCACCGTCAACCAGGGTAAGATTGGCAGGAATCCACAGCAAATCGCGAGGGAACCTGGGGGCATTCATTGCCAGAGAGGCGATCTGATCGAAAGGAACCCAGTAGTAATTCCCCTTGGCAAATACCTCCAGCACACCAGCAAAGAGGTCATCAGCGTCACGCAGCCCCGTAAAGGATTTTCCGTTGAGGGTACCATGAACATCGGGCAAACATTCGTTGGCAGCCGCCAATTTTGCAACAAAACCATCCATATCGCCACTGGCATGGGCTTCGCATGCCTCCAGGCGGAGACTCGCTGAAGGACCAGGAACCATATCGGGAAACCAGACAGGCTTGCCACCCGAGAGAACCAGACGACGGGTCCTCTCGGATTCCAGACAATCGTGATAGTTTTTGGCAGCCAGGATCAACTCGGGATCCTCAAGGCTGAGGGCGGCAATCTGCTTGCCGGCGCGATCCACTTCGCCGCTGAAGGCGAGCAATTCAAACAGAAAAAGCCGGGCCGGATGGTCGGTGGGGTTCGAACGAACCCAATCGGTCTGGGCGACCAAAGCTTCAGTCAGTTGCCCATTACGAAACAATTCTACACCATCAGCCATGGCCAGCCACCTCATGATAAACGAACCAGGGAAAGAACAAAACCGATAGGAAAGACCGGCAAACGGACGCCCGGGAGAAGAATCAACCCCTCCCAGGCACCGCCAGCCAGCTAAAATCACAGGCTGATTGCGTTGGTCAGCAGGTTGTAAGTACCAACCGTCTGGGCGCCCACACCACCACTAGCGGTCTGCTGATTGTAAGCAAACGAAATCGACCCATAGGTAAGGCCATACTTGTCGACATGCAGCAGCGGGCTGCTGGCGTCGTTAGGATTGGTTGGCCCATAAACGCTATCATAGCTACTCAGGAATACCTGGGTGAGCTTGATGGTGAGGTACACCACCGAAGTGCCGCCACCCGCCTTCACGAAGGTGATGGTCGCATTGCTGAAGGTCTGGCCTGAAGCAGCAGCCTGCAACAAAGTGGGAGAAGCGCTGTTGATTGGCGCAAAGAGTTCCATTTCTTCAAACACTGCGCGACCCGAACCGGAACCCGTTGTTCCCGAAGCTACACTGGACTGATTCTTGATGCCCATCTTGTAGAGTGTGCACTCGATCTGCTTCGCATAGGCGGCATCGGTGGATTCACCGGTCACACCATTGATTTGCAAAAAGATCCGGACATTGCCTTGATTAGCTGCCTGAGCCATGATTGATACTCCTGAAACACTAAAACCACACAAGCCTAGTGAAATTTAGCCGCTATAAAAACAGCCCTGGATGCACTAGTTGCCCAGAAAACAATCGCCAGCCCAAGAGCAACTGGCAACAGTACTAGCTATACGCCAATGGGCGTAAAAAGTTTAGGCCTTTTTCGGAATTTCTGCCACCAGCCGCATACTCGAGGCCAAAGCTTCGAGCTGGAAGTGTGGCCGCAGATAGGCAACTGCCTGGTAGTAACCGGGTTTCCCCTTCACTTCCTCGACGCGGACCTCGGCACCAGCCAGCGGGCGTTGCGCCTTGACCGCTTCGCTCACGCTCTCTGGATTGCCAACCACATAGTTCATGATCCAGGCATTCAGCCACTTCTCGCAATCCGAGACTTCCATGAATGACCCGATCTTGTCGCGGGCCATCACCTTCAGGTAGTGCGCAAAACGCGACACACTCAGCAGGTAGTTGGTCTTTGTGGAAAGTTCGGCGTTGGCGTTGGCGGCCGGATCAAAATAGGTCTTCGGCTTCTGGCACGACTGGCTGCCCATGAACACCGCAAAATCGCGATTTTTGCTATGCAGCAAGGGCATGAAGCCCAAGTTGGAAAGCTCGAACTCGCGACGATCGGAAATGGCGATCTCGGTCGGGGTCTTCATGGCCACATCGCCATCGTCGGTCGGGAAAGTATGCACGGGCAAACCTTCCACCTTGCCACCACCCTCGACGCCACGGGTACGCATGAACCAGCCGTCCTTCGAGAAGGCATCGGTCACACGAGCGGCATAGGCCCAGGAGGAGTTCATCCACTGGTACTTGTCGTTGTCGGTGCCATCAACCCTCTCCTCGTAGTTGAACTCCTCGACAGGCGTGGTGTTCGAACCGTAAGGCAGGCGGGCCAAAACCCTGGGCATGGTCAGTGACACATAGCGGGAGTCATCGGATTCCCGAAACGACTTCCAGCTGGCATACTCGACCGATTCGAAAATCTTCGCCAGATCCCGGGGCTGCGACAGCTCCGTGTAGGAATCCAGGTTGAACATCTTCGGACTGGCTGCCGCAACGAAAGGGGCATGCGAAGCCGCCGCGACCTGAGAGGTGAACTTCAGCAGGCTGATGTCCTCAGGGGTACGACCGAATTCATAATCCCCGATCAGCATGCCATAAGGCTGGCCACCCAGCTGGCCATATTCTTCCTCATAGACTTTCTTGAAAAGGGCTGACTGGTCAAACTCGGAGGCCTTCTCCAGATCTTTCAGGAGGTCCTTCTTGCTGACATTCAGAACCCGGATTTTCAAGCTTTCGCCTGTCTCGGAGTTATTGACCAGATACTTCAGGCCCCGCCAGGTGCCCTCTAGCTTCTGGTACGCAGGGTTATGCATGACCTCGTCCAGTTGCGTGGAAAGCTTCTGGTCGATCTGGGAAATCCAGTGCTTGATGTTTTTCTCAACATCCTTGGACACCACTTGGCCAGGCTGGATCACCCGGTCGAGGAACTGCTTGAAATAATCTTTCACACGGTCAGCATCTGCCTGGTCCTGGGGCCGGGTAGCCTTGATGACCTGGTCGAGAATACTCGACTGAACCGTTGTGGCCGCTGCAGCTGCCTCACTCTTCTCTTGTTGTTCACCACTCATTTGGATTCACCTCCGTTGTTTTCCAAACCCATTTCCTTCGCCAAGGCGGTTGCCTTTTCGGTGCTGCCGAGCACATCGGCGAGCAACTGCTCCAGTTTGTCGTTGCCTTCCATCTTGCTCAGCAACTGGGTGAGCCTCTGGCGCATGTCGACGAGTTCTTTCAGCGGGCCAACCTGTTCGGCGATTTTACCCGGGCTGAAATCTTCCAGATTCTTGAAATTAAGCTCAACAGCCAACTGGGTGTTGTCACCCGCCAGCTTGTTGTCGACCTTCATGGCCAGACGAGGCGCTGATTTGGCGAGAACGCCGTCAAAGTTGTCTCGGTCGATATTGACAAACTTGCGCTCTTTCACTGCCTTGAGAGCCTCAGAAGGCTGACCCGACAGATCAGCCATCACACCCACAACAAATGGCAACTCAACCTTTTGCAAGGCCCCGTTTGTTTCCACATCGTAAGTGATTTGAACCCTGGGCCGGCGTACCCGATCCAGCTTGTGTTGCAGACTGTCAGCCATGAACCCCCCCTAATAAAAAGTGGGACAGATCGTTTGGAAAAAGTGACTCTGTTATTTCTATAACGATGCAAGGCACTTGACTAGGAGAAATTCGCTGAATGGACACAAGAGGCACTAACTGGCCATCAAGATTCCCGGTCCAGCAATCAAGGCAAAATTGAAGCATTATTCCGGTGGCTGAAATATTGTTCAATCATACAATTATTCACGAAAAATTCATAAAGGACCAAAAAAAAACCGCCCAGGCTCCCGTCGCCTATCAAAAGATATCACCCACGCGTAGTCAGTGAGACCACACAGCCAAAACATGCATTAATTCTGGCAGGCTGTATCAAATCAGAGACTTCAGAACGGTCAGGGCCTGTTCGTAATCAGGCTGGTTGGCCAACTCCTCGACATATTCCACATGGCGGATGATCCCATGCGAATCGAGCACAAAGACGGCCCGCGTGAGCAGCGGCATAGGCAAACCTTCCAGTAGCACGGCATAAGCCGCCCCGAAGCTCCGATTGTAGCAATCGGACACCGGAATAACGGAATGAATCTTTTCGGCTATGCAAAAACGCTTCTGGGCAAACGGAAGATCGAGGCTGAACAGGTACCCAGCTGCCGAATCGCCCAGCTTGACCAACTCATCGTTGAAACGATGGACCTGCATATTGCAAACACCAGCATCCAGCGATGGAATCACACTGAAGAGCCTGGGCTTGGAGGGTGTCTTGGCCAGAGTGATTTGTTCCAGGCCGACCAAAGAGGTAAATTCCGGCGCCGCATCCCCCACTTGCAGGAGACTTCCCACCAAATTCACTGGAAAACCCCGAAACCTGATCTCGGTGTTGCTACCCATTGTTTTTACCTTGCGATCAGATGGACTACCCCTAATCACAAAGTACCAAGGAAATTGCTTTATGCAAAAAAATTGCCACAAGTGCCAAGCTTGCTACTTGCGGCATCATGAGCCGGTACCATTCCATCATTACGCCTGCTAGGGGCTTTCCAAATCAGTTCTGGGGCTTGCTGGTTATACCCAGTTCGCGGAACATGACATCCAGAGTGCCCTGTTCCCGCACAAATGCCTGGATCAATTCGGGGAATGGCAATTTGCCTAATTCAACAGCCCGGCGCACCAGGTAGGGCACTGGACTGTGTGGCTCAATGGCGCTAAGCATTTCAGCTGCTTTCGCCATCATCTGATAAGCCTGATCACGACTGCCGACAGCCTCTTGCTCTTGTGGTTTGCCTGAGGCGGGGTCCACGGTGGGTGCCTGGCTGGTGGGGCTGGCTGCCCTTCCCGGTGATTTCCGGGAGAGCATTTGGCCGAGAATGGTCTGGCATTGGTCGAGCATGGTCCGCAACTGGCCCATGGATGGCGCCAAATCCTTCAATTTTTCTACCAGCCGGTTATCCAGCCGGCCCAGGATTTCACGAGCCCTGGCAACCTGGTCGCTACGTTCTTGCAGTTTTTCCACACTGGTGCCTGCCAGGGCCTTGTCCAGACCCGCAGCCCCCTGCCCTGACTGACCCTGCTTCCATTGCAGCAATCCCATGCCCGGAAAATCCTTGGCAGGGTCCAGCAACAGAACCCCACCCACTGTGGATGGGAACCGGGCTCCCCTGTCGGCATCATCCAGCCATTCAAAGGGTGCGGAGCGAATATCGAGGTCTGACGGGTCATCGATCACCGGAACCAGTCGTTCCCATGCCTGATCCACCAGTCCATCCAGCAGCTCCAGGCCATCCGCCAAACCCTTGAAGCCAAACACCTTGGTCTGGGCTTCCACCAACCGGGCGGCTACCTGCAGATCTTTGCTGGTTTGTAAAAGGGTCTTGATCCCCAGCTGGATGATGCCAGACCAGTCTGCCTTGCGGAATTCGGTTGGCTTGAGGGGATCATCGGCGGCAAAATCGGCGGGATCCACCTCTTTGCGCATCTGTTCCAGTTGATCCTTCACCCCGAAAGGGGTGTTCACCCCCGCCGGCTGACTCCCGGCAATGGGTGCCAAAAGGGCGGTTAAATCAAGGGCGTTGGTAGAGTCCATGATAATCATCCTGAAAATGGTGCGCAAAACAGGTCATGAAACCGGGACCAGTCCGTTCATCCTAAGGCCCCCTCCCTGGGGAACCAAGGCAGTCTGCGGTGCCCAAGCGTATTCAATCGATTGTGCAAGCAGGCACGGCTAGGATGTGGCGAATTTGCCGACTATCCTGACAAGGGCAGTCATTGCGAAATCCGATTCAATATCAGGGTCCCGGGCAACAACCTGTCGGCCCTCAGCCAGGAGTTTATCGAAATGTCTGGAAAAATCCCGGTCCGTTGGCGTACCGGTCTATCCACGACAATGATTTCCCAGCATCAGCCCCTTTGGAGCTGGCTGGGAGCGAATCCTGTTGCCAACCGTCCCCGTTATCTGGTGGGTCCTATTGCGGGACTCGTCCTGTGGCTGGTTGGCCTGTGCAGCCTGTGCTGGATGATGCTGTGGATCCAAAAGCCCAAGTCCGTTGTGATGCTGCAATTTGTCGCTGGCTATCAAACCAATCTGGCAGTGCCACAGAATGTCGCCGGCGTCCGTTGCGCCGACCAGATCCTGGCTCTGAAGGATGGCATCCTGAACAGTCGGCAAATCGAAATCGCGCCTCCGATGGTACTCCGTAAAGAAACCGATATCTCGAAAGCCATTTCTGAAAAAAGCCATGCCCCGCTGCTGATTCTGAATTTCTGCATGCATGGTGGTTATGATGACAAAGGTTCTTTTCTTATTCCCGACGATGCCGACAGTTCAGCAGGCCCCAAAAATCGCCTGCGCGTGGACAGCCTGCTGGCCATGCTGAAGAAACAGCCTGACAGCCAGGTGAAAATGGTTATTTTTGATGCCGACCAAAATGACTCCCTCTGGTCATTTGGCATCCTTGATAATCAATTCTCCCTGGGGCTGGCGGAACTGGATGCACAGATCCGCGCGATTCCAAACCTGATCGTTGTCGCCTCCTCGAAGCAAAATGAGCATGCCTGGATCAACCAGTACCAGGGCGTGACCAATTTTGGCAACCATCTGGTCCGATGCCTTTCCGGGGCCGGCAGGGACTTCAATCTGGATGGGCAAATTGACCTGGGTGAGGTACTGCGCAATCTAAAGCGCGAAGTGGACTCTTGGGCGCGATTCAACCGCAATGCCGAGCAAACGGTGCTCATCCTTCCCGATGAGAATGAAGCCTATGCCTTGCTTTTTCCAGCTGTGGTGGGACAGGCGGGAAAAACCCCGACTGATCCAGCACCCCTTAAGCCGGTGGACTCCCTATCCGAACTGCGCGAGGTGTGGGAACACTACGCCACCCTCCAGTCATCCACCATGCTGCCTGAACAGTTATGCCCGGATTTGTGGGAAGTCTACAAGAAATCGATACTTCGCTACGAGGCGCTATTGCGTCTGAATGATGTCGGGAACGCTCTCACCATGCGTGAATTGCTCCGCCAAACCGAAAGCCGCATTCAGATTTCCATGCAACTTTCCCTGAATGCATCAGGCAACAGTTTTTCAGCGGGCCTGGTTGCCGGTCAGGATGGCACTGTCGAGGCGGAGGTGGTCGCCTTGGCTACCGAGCTGCTCACGAGCCGCGAGCGGGACATTCAGGGGAAGCTTGGGGCTTTTATTGCAAAAAGCCCTCCGGAAGACCCCAAAAAGATTCCTTTAAAGCTGCGTTTACAGATGGCAATCATGGGGCAGGCGGCTAAGTCCCCCGATCCAAATCCTGATCAATTGGCACTGCTCCTGAATCAACTCGATACTCCCGGCCGAATCCGCCCAGTCGAATCGCATGGTCTATTGTTGTATTTGCGCGATAGGCCTCTCTCTTCCGTTTCCAGGGTGGCCACCCTTCCCCAGTGGATCAAAACACGCCTGATCGCCGAGCAGGCAGCCTGCGGCATAACGGAATCGGGCCAGTGGACCCAATCCTCCGAAAGAGGCGTTGGTTTCCAGTTCCAGGAACTGGCAAAAGCCGACGAAGTCCGCCAAAAGGGTCAGGACCTGCTTTTGTCAACTGACCCCGCGAACCAGGACAAGGGTCTGAAGATGCTGGTTGAATCGGAAAGCATATACTACTCCCTGGCCGAAGCCTCATTCCAGACTACCCGCTCCCTGAATCTCCACAACCACTTGATGTCCGCCATGCCCGATCTCACTTTATGGATATCCACTCTTAGTTCCCCTATCAGCCCGGGCGCCGCCGAGTTGGCCTCTGTACTTGAAAAAAAAGCCATCTCGGCCTGGAGCCACCTTCATGACGCCATCGATTGCAAACTGCTTTTTGCGCAAGCTCTGGTTAATGGCAAAGATTATTCCCAGGCCCAGTCTGATTTCTCGGCGCACATCGAAGCCGCAGATCTCGCTTATCGGGAAATTCTTGATGCCTACAAGCAACAATGCGACTCAGTTATTGCGGCCAGTATTTTTGGACAGGATCAACTGATCGATAATGTATTGCTCGTTCCGGACACCAACACCACACTCCGCATGAAGATACTGGAGACACATTTCTCTGGAAACAGCCTGGAAAAGAAGGAAGATGCCAATCCCGGCCTGAATCTGATGAAAAACCAGATGCGCGCATTCACCGAAAATATCGCCCGGAGCGGCAAGCTGGCCATGGCTATCGTCGGCAAAAAAATCTTTGACGATAAAAATATTTTTTCGACAGGCAATCTGGAAACTTTTGATGAGACCCAGGCACTGCTGAACAATTTCGCCTTGCAAACCGATGGAGGAGGCGCTTTTCTCACCCGAGCTGGTATTCAGGTGGGCAAGCGGTTCGAGCGTTTTGAAAGTGCCGCAGAGGACTTGCTGGCCCTGGCAGACCGTTCCGATTCGCAAACGAGCCTGACCCTTCTCATGCGGGCCGACCACCTGAGCAGAGTAGGGGCATTCGGCACTTTCGCGCGAAGCGACAAACCAGAGGCTGGCACCCGCCTGCGCAGGTACTGGGTGAATCTGTTTTCAATCAATCAGGCGCGCAGGTCATGGACAGAGCATCTTTACAATCTCGACAAGGATCCAACACCGTATTACCAGGCAGCCATGAAGCTATCGATCCTGGATGCCTCAAGTGGCCCCGCTCCTTTGGGATTGCCCGATCTGCTTGGTTTGGTGAGCAAGAATGGTGACCTCCGTCTGGACAGGTTGCATGTATCTGAAGCGGGTGACCGGGCTGTCGCAAAAGACAGCTACGCCTGGACAACCGAAAAATCCATACGTCTGGAGCTGCAGGTCGGTCCCACGGAAGGCGGATTATTACCACCGGGCCATGTGCAGTTGGAAGTGAAGCCCGGCCCCGAAGTGTTGCGGCCCTCTGAAAAAATCCATGCCCGACAAAATATCGATCTCCTCCCGGCCCCCCCTGAATCCGGAGGGGTCCGGCGCAACTCGACACTGGTCAATTTGGAAAGCCCCCTGGTGCAGCGAGGCCAGGATCCGGGCGCGGCAATCCAGCCGGGAAAAATTGTCAGCCCACTGGTTGTGTCAGCCATTTTCCGTGGCCAGAGGGTTCCGCTGGTGGTACCCATCAACCTTTATTCCACCCCTCCATCGGTCCAGGCCACCCTGGCGACTGGCGGTCCGGTCACCATAGCCGTAAGAGCCACACCGGATGCCTTGGCGCAAAGCAGCCAGGCAAACGGTAATGTCGCCCTGGTAGTAGACTGCTCGGGCAGTATGGGCCCCACTATGGAGGGGCCCGGGAAAATCGTCGAAGTAGCCACCGCACTGGAAGCGGTTGTTTCCAAACTCCCGCCTGGAGTCAATTTGTCCGTCTGGATTTTCGGGCAGGCAACAGGCCCCGCCCGGACAACCGATCATCCGGAGGATTCCATTCAGTTGCTGAATGGCCCATCCATCCTCGGCCCCGAGCCTGCCAAAGTCGCTAAGCGCCTGGCTGACAGGTTCCGCAGCGGGGAAATCATACCCTGGAATAAATCGCCCCTGCTGGCGGCCATGACAAAAGCCAGCCAGGCCCTGATCGGCACCGGGGCGCAGCCAGGTCCGTCCACCTTGCTTGTTCTGACCGATGGCCGGGATAATCGGGCCATCGATGACAAATCACTCAATCCTGGCAAATTGGCCATACCTTCGTTGGTTGTCAAGCTTTTCGCTGGAACGGGTGTTCAGGTCCGCGTGATCGGCTTTCGCGCCGGCGATGAGGATGATCTGGCCCGGGCAGATTTTGAGCCTTTGGGCAAACTCAACCCCCCAGGCAGCTATTCGTCGGCTGCCGATCTCGGGCAACTGATTGCGCAAATGGAGCGTTCTTTGCGTAGGGAATTCCGTTACCAGCTTGAGACACCCTCCAACCTGGCCCTATCCACCCAGCCGCCAGAAGGATTCGAGGCCTCCTTGACGGGCTTCACCGATCGGTGGATCCTGCCAGGATTTGCGGCAGGGGAATACATGCTTCGGTCTGGCAGCTTGCGGGCCCCTCTGGGCACCCTGCGTCTGGAACCGGCCGATTGCCTGTTGCTTGGCATATCCAAGGATCATCCGGCCCGCCGACTGGGAATGGTGGACGAGATGAAACTCCGCCCCGTCGCCAGGTCTTCTGGCTGGTCTGGAGGAATCGCGCAAAACAAGCAGGAAGGCCAGGCAGTGCGGATGTTTTGTATCCTTGAAAAAGACTGGGACACCCGGGAGGTTGAACTATCCCAGGTAAAACCCGGTGAAGTGTGGTGGGAGTCAAGCCCGGCAAGTGCCTCACTTGCGCCGATTCGTATCTGGTCCGAATCCGGCTATCCTTCGCCTGCCTGGACCATTTTTAGCCCGAAATGGCCCACTTCCTCCCAGAGTGGTGGCCCAGTCGAGTCCAGCTTAAGGGTCTGGTGGTCCCCTGAAAAAATCAGATCGACCGAGAAAGAGCTGACCCAAAAGGCTGATTTCAAAAAGGTAACAGATCTCGCCAATCAATCCTTTTTGATCGACAACAAGGATTGCTTATTGGAATCTGTGCGACTGGAAGACCGCTTGGTCACCATTGAACCCGGCAAAGTGGCTATCCGGAAGGCCTTGGTGGTCCGCTCGAGAACAGCTCCACCGGCGCCAGGCGAGGATACCAAGGGCTTGGCTCTGGCTTCTCTGGACGGCTACCCCGTTGAAGGCATCGAGCAGCTCGTGAATGCCGATGCTGGCACTGTCACCTCCGTTTTCTGGCCAATCAACGAGCAAACCGTCCAAACCATTGAGGCTATCCAGTTCCGCTCTCTCAAGAAATTCAAAGATGAGTCGAAAGCCAGGGGCTATTTTCTGGAATTCACAAAAACCGGCATTGTGGATCCAGTGGACGAGCGCCCGCGTCGTGTGCAGCCATTCCATCCCCCGCGCCAGACTGCTCCTGCGGGTGTTCCTGTGAGGCAATCCTCCCCATGAGCCCGGCAGAAGCAACGCAACCTGCAGCCAGTCCATCTGGCGTGCGTACCCCTCCTGCTCCAGCGGGTTCTCCGGACAAAGCCCTCTGGCTCCCTGAAAAACTGGCGCCCGAAGCTGCCGCAATTGACACTAAACGTGTCCGCTATAGATTTCTTTGCGTCCTGCTTCTGGCGATGTCCGGGACCAGCGTTGGCATCTTTTCCTGGCTGGGTCCATCCAAGGGTCCACTTTTTTTTGCAATCATCGTCACGGAGCAGACGGATCCTGGCATCATGCCTGTCTCCTTTGGTTTTGAGAACAAAAAAACACTCACCTCGGGGAATTCCTTCACGCGAGTGCAGGCTGTGCCAGATTCAAGCCCGGACCGGGTGGGTATTCTGACAATTCTGGAAAACATGGTGACCATGAAGCCCTCCGCCAGGGCTGTCCTCTACCTGAGCGCACGAAGTGCTGTCGCACCCGATGGCTCCGTCCTGGTGCTGCCCACCGACGCCTCCCTGACCAATGAGGGAAGTCGCGGTACTACCATCCAGAATTCCATCACCCTCTCCGAAATTTTCAAAAAAGTGGGCGATTGCCCTGCCCGTCAAAAGTTGGTCATTCTTGATATTTTCCAGCCAATCAGTAACATTCCGGGTGGGTTGATAAGTCCCGACATTGCCGAGCGTTCATTAGCTGAGTACGAGGCTTATCGCCAGAAAATCGACGCTGACTCCCCGGGCCAATTCAATCTGCTCCTGCCCTGCCTGCCTGGCCAGTATTCCCTCACGAATCAGGTACTTCGCGGCAGCATTTTCTGCCATTTCCTTGTGGCTGCCCTTTCGGGTGAATTGGTCCCGCCCCCTGATTGCACCGAGGCCCTGCGCGGAAGAATGGTCTTGTCGGAATTATGCCGGATCATCGGTCCACACATTGACAGATGGGCCGCGGAAAACAATTTAGAGCGGCAATACCCCATGATGGTCGGCCCGGAAAACCGTTTCCTGCTGGCTGTGCATAATTCCTTCCAGGAGAACAAGACAGAAGAGGAACCGGAAGCCTCGGACGAGACGGCAACCGAAGTACCGCCGATTATCCGGGAATGCTGGCAACTCCTTCAGGAGCAGGGCCAACGGCCTGGCCACATTGAGAACCCCAGAAACCAGTCGAAGCTATTCTTCCTGGCATTGAATGCAACGCTTGAATATCTGATTGGTAGTGATCCAGCCACCTATGGCCCGAAAGTGGCTTTTGAACTCACCAGGATCAAGCAGGCCGAGGCAGAAGCCGAAAAAAGAATGATCGAGCCTGGAGTTCGACCTACATTGGGGATGCTGATTGAAGATAATTTGCTCGCAGATAGTTCAGCGGTGGGGGCTGACGTGTCCGCCATGCTGAAAGCCTTCGATGCAACTCCCGTGAAGCCTGCGGAGGAAGTGCAGACCATGGTCCGTCTTGCCGGGGAATTCCTCAAAGCCCACCCGGGCCTAAGCGATGCGGTCATGGAGGATGCCGTAGTCAGAACAGCCATGCAGTATACGGGACTGCGGCAGAATCACCTCGTTCTCCTGGTTGAGATCGCCACGCTGCACCACAAATCCATGATCACAGCCGAAGGCTTGCTTCTACAAAATTTTGCCTTGGCAGCCGTTCAGCCCGTATTTGATAGTGAACTGGTCCGGACTACACTTTCAACCAACCTTGCCGTCAATCAGTGCATGGCCAAATGGCTTATCTTTGCCTGGGGATCCGCACTGATGGAAGAAATGGCTGAATACTGTCTGGAGGCAACCTGGTTATCACTCAATAGCGCGACTCAGCACCGATCTGAAGCCTTGCGTTTGTTTGATAAGGCGGCATCTCTCAGCTCGTTCCTGAATGGATTTCATCAGGTGAGCAGTTCAGTCCGAAAAGCACTCTGGTTATCCATTCTTGATATGTCGGTACTCCAATCGTATCCCATCGCCCTGCCCTCAGGCTGGCAGAATTATTCATTGAATTGCCAAGCCATTTTTTCCCTTTTGAAGCAATACCCCATGGGTATTTCCCTGAGTTACGCCAGAGCTGACGAAGCAGCGAGGAAAATGCGTGGTGAAATGCACAATCTCCAACAGTCTTATTTCAATATTCACCAGCCGGTCACCCCTGAAGGCATTCAGGAATTCGCCAACCTGATCAAGGCAGGCAGGCTTTCGCCAGCCACCATGATCGAGATCTCAGCGGTGGCTCGACTTTCAGGGATTCCAACCGACGACCGGATCAATCTCCTGAAAATGCGTGATACGCTGGTGCGCAAAATCGCCAATGACCTGCTGGAAACGGAACGGACCGAGCTTAGAGACAATGTAGTGGCAATGCCCCGATCTCCTTTTGATCCCAACGATACATCCAGGTCCAACTGGCGAAAGAGTTTTGAAATAGAGAGGATAAATCTGGCGCGTCAGATGATTGTCATGTCGGGAATCAGCGGCCCGACTCTGAACAAGTTCGATTTGCTGACGGATTCAATCGTGCTGGGTGGCCAAAGCAAAGGAACGGCCTGGGGCGAATTGGGAGCCCTGCTAAGACGAATTTACATCCACGAAATACCTGACAATCTCCAGAAAAATCCACAACAATCACTTCTCCTGAATCTTCTTTATCCAGGCTGGATTGAACTCCCGCTCCTGGATAATCCTGACAAGAACCCATTAGCACTCATGCGCAATAAAAACCGCATCAGTCATCTTGCCTGGCTTGTCTCCCGCTTCCGCCACACTTCGCGAGTAGGGATTGATTCGGATTTCTGGATCAGAAGCTCCTCGCAGGTCTCTGGCAACTTTAATAGCAGATTCCTCACAGGTATTCGTGTCGCTCAGCCAGCCCCGTTGCGACCTCCGGAGATCGGACATCCTGTGGTCGCCGAATTCACCTGGAATGTCGAGGGACTCGAAAACATTGATCCTGTGGCGACCATTATTGGCGCCGATAATCCGTCCCTGATTGCCACGCTTCTGAAACCAGCCTCGCGTACCGGCACCGCCGATGGCACCACGCGTGTCCAGATCGAACGGGACCCGAAGCTAGCCTCGCAATTTCTGACAAGTCCAACCCATATTGTTGTGGAATTGCGGGTTGGTACCCGTGCCTGGCTTGCCTTGATTGTGGTGCAATCTGACTCGGGTGCCGACACACCCTTCCTGCTGGTCGGAGAATCACCAGATGACAAAAAATTGTTGGCGGACAATCTAAATTTCAGAGGATCAAATTCAAAGCGACGGCTTTTCCCGCAACTTCGCTCCCCAAGCGCAAAACCTAGCACCATATCGGTCTCGATGCGCGCAGATGGCGAACAGGAAATTTCACTGGGTCCTGTCAATCTGACTATCGCACCGGGTGCCATGGTCCCCTTGCCGCTGACAACCTTGATGGGTATAGCCGTTGACCCAAAGTCACCCGACGCAGCGGCCCCGCCTGCCGCAACTGCGGCTGTCACCGAATCCGCATCGGTTTCTATCCCTTTGCCCTCTCAACTGATTTTTGAGATCCGCGATTTGGGCCAGCCATTGGCCCCCCCATTAACGCGCCGCCTGAACCTCAATCGGATTGATCCATCCGAGATTGTCGAGATTGTCACGGCCACATCCGAACCAGAACGCCGGGAAGCCAAGGACAAAATACCAGGCAGCCTACTGTGCAAACTAAGAATTGGCTTGCGCGCCAAGAGGCCGCCACTTGACTCACCCCCATGCCGTGTGGAATTACTCCTGGACAAAGCCCCCGCCAGTAGCGGGGTCCGTCTGGGGTCTGGAAATACCGCCGGGGTTCTTCCCACCGATGGATCGGTGCTTTATCTTGAAGCAAACGGCATCAGCGCGGGTTCCAGCACCACCGGGATCGGTGAATTCACCCTCACCATTGATGGCTACCCCATGGTGTACCGCTTCAAGGCCGATCTTGAGCCGCAAACTCGTCAGGAAAGCGCTGAGTTGGTGCGTGAGCCATCCCTTGGGGTAAAAGCCGCTTTTATTCCAACCAAGGCGGATCCCCTGGGGAAATCACCCACTATTGACAGCTTCATCCGGATACAAGCCTGGGCCAGTTTGGCACCGGGTGGTTCCAGATTGCGGGTTTCCATGCTGGGCGGCCCAGACTTAAAGAACAAGGAACAAATTGAAATCCTGCCAAGCGGCCTGAAATCCCGCTTGCGAATACGCGCTCATGAATCGGGCGGCTGGGATTTCTCATGCGAGGAATCCACCTGGTCCATTGACTGGGGTGCTGAAGGCCTGAAAGGTTCCAAGATAATTCAGCTAGAGCTCTTATCCAAAGATAACAAAGTCCTTAAAACTGCAACCACTCCATTGCTGGTCGACCCCACCCCCATCCGTTTCGCCGAGATCGTTGGCTTGCCTTCGCTGGTTGCCCCGGGTGGCAGCTATGCTTTCATTGCTGTGGTGGATGAGCCAGAATCCGGTATTCAGACAGTGACCTTGTTCCCCGGGGCACCGGTCGCCAATCCCGATGGCAGTCAGGGCCCACCACCCGGCTTGATCCCTTTTCCTGCCACTTTCAAGGGCAACCTGATTTCCGGAACCCTGACTGTTCCCGCCGATGCCAAACTTCCTTTCGCGTTCACCTTGCAAGCGACCAATGGAGCAGGCCAGGTAACCACCTTCAGCCAAACTCTCCCTCTCGGCGGTACTGCGCCCCCTGCCGATCCTGTCATTTTCGGTGTCGTGACTGAGGGCGATAGGCCACAAGCTGGCCTGGCCGTCAACCTGCTGGATCCCAAAGGCATGCAGGTGGCTACCGCCAAAACTGATGAAAAGGGCCAATATCGTCTTGAACAGTTGAAAAAAGGTCCCTTCACAGTGGAAGTGACCAAAAAATCATCCGGGCGTTCCGCGCGGAAACCGGTGACCCTGATACCAGGGCCACCCCTGGAACTGGATTTGAAACTGCTGGAATGACAAACAGAGGTATCGCAAATCAACCATTTCCCTGCCCAACTCTTTTTCAAGGCCTGGTAACGAGAATGGCGGGCGGAATCCATTCCGCCCGCCATCCGGACTCATTATGGTTGAGCCATTATCTGTCTTTCCGCTGACATGGTCATTTCAAGCCGCTGCCGGCGGGTTCAAGGCCTACCGGATTGGAGTTTATCCCGCCCTTCATACCCAACGATTCACCTCCATTGGCTCCCCCATCATTGGACCGGGCGGATGAACCTCGCAGCGCCTGGGAAAAAATCCCCACCACATTCCGCTGCCCCTTTCCCAACACATGGCAGTTTTCCGGGTTCTGCTGTTGCTTGGCCTTCCCCTCTCTGACAGCCAGCATTGCGCGGGACAGGACCGCCGCAGATGGTTCACTCACTTTGGCTACGCCCTTGGTGCCCGGTTGTACCTGGACCGCCTGGTCGGCAACCTGGGCAGGTGCCGCCCCGGTTACCTCCCCGGCCCCGCCCTGATTCTGCTTCAGGGTCTGGATGGCTGCCTGAATGACGCTCATTTCGTCATCCGCCAGAGCCGAAGCAGGGCGAACTGGCGGTTTTTCGGCCGGGGGTGCGGCTGGCATCTTCTCTGGTAAAGGTTTGGGTGCCGGCATTGAACCCGGAAGCTCGGGCCGTTGCGGCTCCTCCCGCTCGACATAGCATTCGAGGGCGTGCTGCAAAGCCACCAGAGCCATCTCCCGGACCCGCGGAGAGTTCTCAGGAGGATTGCCATCCTTTGAATTGGCATTCACGCAAATGGTCAGTGAATCGATAATTTTTTTAGTGCCGCAGCACCCCACGGACAAGACCCGGGCCGCTTCGAGGCGCACGCATTCGGCTCGGTCGGTTCGCAAGGAGCTGATGAGGGCCAATTCGGCTTCAGGAAACCAGTTGCAGTCTGCCCGAGCCAGGCAACGCACTGATTTCCTGCGCTGCTCCATCTCCATGGCGTCTTTGGTAATTCGCGCACAGGCACCTGCAGCGCTGTCCGCCGGGGACTTTAGGTCGGCTGCTTTAACCGGTGGGCAACAGGGCTTGATGCAACCACCTGTCATCAGGCTCAGGGGCATGGTCATGCTGCTAAGCAACTGCCCCACGCAACAGGAACAGATCTTTTCCTTGCAGGAGGAACACATCGCTTTCAACGCCGCCAATTGCTTGGCACTGGGGAGTAAAAAACCGGCCAGGTTTTGCGGACCTGCTGCAGTCGTCCCCGTCGCAGTGGTGGTCGCTGTGGTATCCTGCGCTCGCAGGTTGGGCACCAGGGTGCCAAAAGCCACAGCTACTCCCAGTATCACTTTCAGGCTTGCTTGCATGCGTCGGCTCATCATTGCATCTCCTGAACTCAAATGGACCTGAGCTAAGAGATCGACGGGGATCCAGGTAAAGATTGAGGATTTTTCTGATTACCCGACCGGCATCTGCGCACCATTGCCAATCGGCAGTCAAGAATTGCCCGCAGATGTGACAAACCGGGAATAATCGCCAAAGTCCACCCAATCTACCGCCGATCTATTCTCTGCATACTTCGATCACGGAGAAAAGACATGTTATCAGGCAATCCAATCATTCGGGGGGTTATTAGCAAGCAGGCTTGCGCCCTAGCCCTGCTTGCCTGCCTTGCCTGGACATCCCATGGCCAGGAGTTCTCCCGGGATTTGGATACATTCCCTGTTCCCGCCAAAATCATTACTGATTTACCTCCCATCCCCGCCCCTGAACAGCCTTTTGACGGCGCCCTGCTCCAGGTGAGCGGATGCGCCAGTTGTGGTAGCGGCTTGGTCGGGAGCGGCCTGGGAAGAATGTCCGGCGGCGGATCACCTTCCAGCCGGTACGATTCGGTCGGCTGTGGTGGGCCGGATTGCAGCCTGGGCCGGAAAAACTGTGCCTGCTGTGAACATGACAGCTTTACGGCCAGACTACTTTGCGGCCTGTATGAATGCTTGGCTTGCCCGGACCCCTGTTTTGAACCCTCTTGGGAACCCATAACGGATGTTGGATTTTTCACCGAGTGCGCTCGTCCAGTCAGCCAGCAGCGCCTTCGCATGACCAGTTACCAGCACATGACCAACTACACACGCAACAGCTACAAGATTGCCCCACCCGGATTGGGCCCGATCATGACAACCGCCAGAGCGCCATATTATCTTGTCGATCCTTCCGTGAGCATCAACGAGGCTTCGCTCTATACCGAAATTGCCGCGGGCAATGTGGGCGTGACGATTGATGTGCCCTTCCTGATGACCAACTTCGAGCACGGCTTGATTGGGGGAGGCGGCGGTTCAGGTTTTGGCAACATGACGGTAGGCACCAAGTCCTCCCTCTACGATAGTGAATTGATGCAGGTGGGCTGGTCCCTGAAAACAAACCTTCCTGTGGGTTTGCCACTAGTCGGTCTGGGTAATGGTCTGGTATCGATGGAAGTGGGCGCCCTGATTGGCCTGCGAATTTCGGACACATGCTATCTCCAGGCTAACTTCACTGAATGGATTCCCTTTGGCGGATTGATGCCGTTCTTCCCGGGCGCCATGTTCATCAACAGGCTCAGCCTGAACAAGAAAGTTTGGCAAGCCAACGCAAATGTTCCGGTTTTCATGAATGTTGAATACAGCGGGTATTTTTTTCAGGCAGGCGGCTACACCCCCTACGAGCTACTGACCAGCGTCCCCTCACCGTCTATTCCTGTCACCTCGCCCGGGTACAGTTACCACCAGTTGGGGCCGGGTGTGCGCGTGTACATGACAGACAAGATCGACACCGGTTTTGCAGTGCAATTCTCACTCAATCCGGATCAGGGTAGCTGGGGTGACCAGCAGTATCGTCTGGATTTCCGTTTCCGCTATTGATACCCAAACCTGAACAGGCATTCAATCACTACCAACACCAAGCTTGGTCCCCTAGGATTTCAACCCATTCCCAATCCAGCCACATCACTGAGTGATCGTAATTCTACAAAATTCAGACAATACCCCAATCAGAAAACACGCCCTTATAGCAGAAAAAACAAGAAAGTAAGACAGCCAGCAGATTCAATCCGCTGAAAAACCCCTTTATGAAAAAAATAAAACACCCTAAACTACTGAATAATTCCATGGAATTACATCATTCTATGCCTGAAGTTGCCCCAGAGCCTTCCCAGGCGGCTAGCCCCGTGCGCTAAGCGTAAAAGGTTTACGGGTTCGGGTTACCATATCATGTCATGGTGCTTGCCCAGGATTTTCCATTCGGCCCGAATGCAATAACTCGTAACCCTTTAGCCGTTTGCCGTGATTTTTGTCGGCAAAGGCGGAAGTTTTCCTGAGCGGACATAGGATTTCAAGGCATCCACACAGATCTGCACGGGGTTGTGTTCGCGCATCTTGAGGGTGCGCATGATGGTCATCATCACAGCCTGGGTCTGTGCTCCCCTCTCACTGCCGTTGCCGTAACTGTTTTTGCGGATCAGGACCGCAGGGCGGATTCCCCTCTCCCCGCCGTTGTTGTCCG
>QWOS01000041.1 GCA_003669555.1 Planctomycetota bacterium | reverse complement strand
TGGGAAGAGTGGGCCTGTTTTGTCAGCTGAATGACTGCCCGGGTGGGAAACTGGGCAAAAACCTTGGGAAAAGCTGGGTGAAGTGGTTTGCCCGGCTTGACCCCACCCGTGATCCGGGGTATGTTCATAGCTTCCCAAAAAGTGGGAAAAGTCTGGTAAACACAGATTCGAACGGTATTTGGCGGGCGATGCAGTCCGCGGAGCAGTAGGAACACGAGGCATCATGCCCACGATCAACCAGTTGGTGCGTAAGCCCAGGGTAGTGCAGCGCAGCAAGCCCAAGCATCCGGCTCTTTTGGGTTGCCCCCAGAAGAAGGGTGTTTGTCTTCAGGTCAAAATCATGACCCCGAAGAAGCCTAACTCGGCGCAGCGAAAAATCGCTCGTGTGCGCCTGAGCAATGGTATTGAAGTCACCGCCTACATCCCGGGTGAAGGCCACAACCTGCAGGAGCACTCCATTGTGCTCGTGCGTGGCGGTCGCGTGCGCGATCTCCCGGGTGTGCGTTACCATATCGTTCGCGGCGCGCTCGATAGCCAGCCGGTCCAGAACCGCAAACAGGCCCGTTCCAAGTACGGTGCCAAGCTCGACAAGGGCAAGTAATCGCGGGTTTCTGACCCTCGTTTTTAAGACATTCCAAAGTTCAAGCAACAGGACGACAGGCAAATGGGCAAGCGTACCGCCAGCGCCGAGAAGCTGATTCCCGATCCCCGCTTCCAGAGCAAGCTGGTGAGCAAGTTCGTCAACTGCCTGATGTGGAGCGGCAAAAAAGCCACTGCCACCCGCATCATGTACGGGGCGATGGACCAGATCATCAACCGCATGCCAGGCATCGACCCGCTCGAAGTCTTCAATGTGGCCATCGAGAATGTGAAGCCGGCCGTCGAAGTGCGCAGCAAGCGCGTCGGCGGCGCCAACTACCAGGTTCCCATGCAGGTGAACCGCGTTCGCCAGCAGAGCCTGGCCATCCGCTGGATCATCGGGGCCTGCCGCGGCAAGGCTGGCCGGCCGATGCACCTGCGCCTGGCTGAAGAGCTGATGGCAGCCTTCAACCGTCAGGGTGAGGCCGTGAGCAAGCGCGAGCAAACCATCAAGATGGCCGAAGCCAACAAGGCCTTCAGCCACTTCGCCTGGTAATCAACCTTTTGCGTTCCACAGGCCGGACCCCAGCCGCGCGGCGGGGGTTCGGCCTTTTCGCTTGAAGCGCCGCGCCCGCGGATCCTGCCATGGCCCGCCACTCGACGCTTTCCAGCATTCGCAATCTGGGTGTGATCGCCCACATCGATGCTGGCAAAACCACCACCACCGAGCACATCCTCTTCTATGCGGGGGCCATCCACCGCCTGGGTGCGGTGGACAGCGGCAACACGACCACCGATTACGACCAGGAGGAGCAGGAACGCGGCATCACCATCTATTCCGCTTGCATCCCGCTCTCCTGGAAAGACCACACCATCAATCTGATCGACACCCCGGGCCATGTCGATTTCACCGCCGAGGTGGAGCGTAGCCTGAGGGTCCTCGACGGCTGTGTGGTGGTCTTCGATGCGCAAAAAGGTGTGGAAGCGCAATCCGAGACGGTCTGGCGTCAGGCCGACCGCTATGCGGTGCCCCGCCTGGTTTTCATCAACAAGATGGATGTGGTGGGGGCTAATTTTGCCGACGCCGTCGCCGCTGTTGCAGAGCGTCTGGATGGCCGGCCCATCCCTGTCATGTTGCCCGTTGGCGCCGGCGGACCCACCGACTCGAGCCGCCCCTTCGAGGCGGTGATCGACCTGGTGGAGAACTGCATGCTGCGCTTCGAGCGCGCCGACCAGGGCAAGACCATCACCCGGCTGCCTGTGCCCGAAGACATGGCCGATGAGGTGGCCGAGGCCCGCGCCCGGCTATTCGACGCCCTCACCGAGGAAGACCCCGACGACCTCCTCACCACCACCATCCTCGAGGGCAATGAACCCGAGGCGGACAAGGTGAAGCAATTGCTGCGCCAGGCTACCCTGGGCAGGCGCCTGCAGCCGGTTTTCTGCGGTTCGGGCCGTGAACACATGGGCGTGCAGCCTCTGCTGGATGGCGTGGTGGCCTACCTGCCCAGCCCCCTTGACCGCCACGCCGTCCAAGGCATCAACCCCAAGCGACCTGACAAGGTGGAGTCACGCAAGCCCGACGCTGCAGAGCCGTTCGCGGGGCTGGTCTTCAAGCTGGTGGCCGACCTGCACGGCGAACTGGCTTTCGTGCGCATTTATTCGGGGGTGATGAAGGCTGGCACCCGTGTCCTCAACGCCACCCGTGACACCAAGGAGCTGCTCGCCAAGCTCTACCACACCGAGGCCGACCCCTCGAAACGCGATGAGCTGGCCGAGGCAAGGGCCGGTGATATTGTCGCGGTGGTGGGCCTGAAAGACGCGGTAACCGGCGACACCCTGTGCGACACCAACCATCCAATCCTCCTGGAGCGGATCCGCTTCGCCGAGGCGGTGGTGAGTCAGAGCGTGGAGCCAGAAAGCAGCGGCGACAAGCAGAAGCTCGCTGATACGCTCGAGATCCTGCGCCGGGAAGACCCCACCTTCACGGTCCGCACCGATCCCGAGACCGGCCAAACCCTCATGAGCGGCATGGGCACGCTGCATCTGGAGATCAAGCGCCACCGCATGGAGCGTGATTTCCGGTTGAAGATCCGTGTTGGCAAACCGCGGGTCAGCTACCGCGAGACGCTGCGCTCGGCCATCACCACCGATGGGGAATGCCAACGCATGGTGGGTGCTACCCAGCTTTTCGCCCGCATGACCGTGGCCTTCGAGCCAATTCCGCTGGAGGAATACCACGCCAAGCCAGATGCGCCCGCCGATGAGCCGGCCAAGGTCAAGGGAAAAGGCAAAGGCAAGGACAAGGGTTCGGTGGCCGCTCCAGGCGCGCCCGAACTGGTCCGGGTGAAAAACAAACTGAAGCACGACGAGCTGCCCGAGGCACTTGCCAAAGCCGCCATCGACGGGCTCCGCTCCGCCCTGCAGTCGGGTGAGATCGGCTACCCGGTAATGGGCGTCCAGGCCACGCTGCTATCGGCCAAATTCGATCCAGCCGCCTCCAATGAGGTTGCTTTTCAGGCAGCCGCCTCCGATGCGGTGCACCGGGCCCTCAAAGACAATATCACGCTGCTGGAGCCGGTGATGCTGCTGGAAGTCTCTGTGCCAGAGGATTTCCTCGGACCAGTCACTGGCGACCTGAACGCCCGTCGGGCCGAGATTCGTGACATTCTGGTACGCGGAAAATCACGGGTGGTGGAATCGGTGGTGCCTCTGGCCCGGCTGTTTGATTACGCTGATAAGGTACGCAGCCTGTCGCAGGGACGGGCCTCGTCAACCATGGAGCCTTTCGCCTACGCGGCGGCACCTGATGAGGTGCTGCGCCAGATCATCAATCCGGAATACTGACCCATGGCCAGATTCCGCCGACCACCCCGTCAGGGCTTGACAGCCCCTTCGTCCGACGCCTTGGTGACTGAGGTTGCTTCGGCGGTCTGCCCCTTGGTTTCGTTGGCCATGCGGTTGGCAGTGGCCCGGGCCGGCTCAGAGTTATAGCTGCCGCTGTTCAGGAGCGGGTCGCTCGTCTTGGCGGCGGGTACTGGCGCTGCGCCCAGCCCCATGCCGCCCGTCCCCTTGCAGCTTGCCGCCAACAGGCAAAAGCCCGAAAACAGCAAAAAACCAGCCCTGTTTTTCGCAATCTGTTGCATGATAACCACCTCCGCCGCTGTTCCTGTGGCAAAACATGGCCCATAGGGAACGGGTGTGCCAGCTCGTGGTGGTTTCTGAAGGAAAAATTCCGGTCGGGCAACAGTTGCTTCCCGCAGTGCCGTCGCGACCCTCGCAACTCCCCCAGACGGAAGGCGGAATCAGGGAACCACTTCGAGATATTCCACACTGTCCTGGTGATACTTCAGAAGCGCCTCGATCTCGGCAAACAGCAGGCGGTTGCTGTTGGCGCAACCAGCGCAGGCCCCCTCAAGCCGCACTTGGGCCACAGGGCCATCAATCGCCACCACCCGCAGTCGGCTGGTCTCCAGATCGAAGAGGGGTGCGACCACCTCGTCGCAGAGCACCTGAATGCGGCGGATGTGCGAATCGTCGGGAGGGGTGGTCATCGCAGGTTATCCCGTTGGGTGTGGAAGTCGCAGACATCCTGGGCGACCCGCACATCCATTCCCAACTGCCTGACAAGGGCCTCGACAGAGGGGAAGGTTTGCGGATCGCGGAGCCGGGCCAGAAATTCGAGGGCTATGGTTTGGCCATACAGGTCACCCTGAAAATCCAGCAAGTGAGCCTCCACCCGGGGCAATTCCTCGCCAAAGGTGGGGGCTGGCCCGATATGGGTGGCGGCCTGAAGCACCGAACCATCGGCCAGGCGGGCCCGACAGGCGTACACCCCCGGGGCCGGAACAACGGTGAGCGGCTGGAGATTGGCCGTGGGAAAGCCCAGGACCCGCCCCCGCCTGGCGCCTGGCACCACCACGCCGGAGAGACGGTAGGGACGCCCCAGCCACTGGCATGCCTGGTCGACCGCACCTTCCGCCAGGGCCTGGCGGATACGGGTGCTGGAAACCTCCTGCCCCGCCGCTTCGACAGCCTGCACCACCCCCAGACTGATCCCTGAATGTCCACAGAAGTCCTTGAGCGTGTGGATGGTTCCCTGGCGGTTGCGTCCGAAGCAAAAGTTGTCGCCTTCCACCACTCCCCTGGCCTGGAGGGATTGCACCATCACCGACTGGAAAAAAGTTTCGGCATCCCAGGCCAGCAGGCTGAGACTCGTCCGCAGCACGCCCACCTGGGTGGCACCGGCCGCCCTAAGCAGGTCCAGGCGGCCGGCCAGGGTGGTAAGCGGTGCCGGCAATGTTTTCCCCAGCAAGGTGCGTGGATGGGGGTCGAATGCCAGGGCCAGCACGGGAGCGCCTCCGAGATCGTGCGCCATTCGGGCGGCGTTTTGCACCAGGGAGGCATGGCCACGGTGGACGCCGTCGAAGTTTCCCAGGGTGACCACTGCGTGCGTGGGTATGCCGGGGGGAAGGGTGGAAGCAGTGGGGTCGTAAACAAGCATAGTGATTATATTCTAGTGAATTGGCAGGGTTGGAAACCGGTCAGTTTGCCCGGGCTTGTGGCAGTGCGCTGGTAGAAGTGGGGTCTGATCGCTAGGGTGAAGACTCATCGGGTCGGCTGGACGACCGCTGCCTGGGGTGCGGGGAAACCCGCAACCGTCAGGGGGAGGAAAGTCCGGGCTCCATAGGGCGCGGTGGTGGGTAACTCCCACCATCCGAAGGCTGGCCAGACTCGCTTGCGTGTCTAATCAGCCGAAGGGTCGGGAAAGTGCAACAGAAAGTGTACCGCCCCAGGAAGCAATTTCTGGGGTAAGGGTGAAAAGGTGGGGCGGTTCGCCGCTTAATGTAAGAGCCCACCAGCAGCCGGGCGACCGGCTGGCTCGGCAAACCCCACCGGGAGCAAGACCAAGTAAGGGAGGAGGGCCGGCCCGGCCCGTTATCACTCCCGGGTAGGTTGCTGGAGCGCGCGGGTAACCGCGCGCCTAGAGAAATGGTCGTCACCCGCGCGCAAGCGAGGGAACAAAACCCGGCTTACAGGCCGGCCCGGTGATTTTTCATACTCCCCGGCCCAGGCGGGCCGTTGAGTGTGGTTGGGATGTTTGTTTGTCGGGGCAAATCCGACAACGGAAAACCGCTTTGAATAGCACTACCCGGAAGACCGGAAAATGGATGATGCCATTTCCCAGGCAGACTCACCCCACGGTCATTCACGGTAAACCGTCCCTGGCATTCATTTGCATTACCTACCCCTCCCCCCATAGACACCGCCTCCTATCCATGTTGCAATGAAGGTTCCGCCAACCCGCAGAATGAATCCCATGCACCGCTCCATACCGCTTGTCCTGATTGCCTGCCTTTGGGTGGCCCGTAGCCTGGTGGCGGGACCGGCGGAGGATCGATTCGAGCGCGAAATCCGCCCCATTTTTGTTGAACACTGCCAGAAATGCCATGGCCAGTCCAAGCAAATGGCCGGATTGCGGCTCGATAGCCGCAAGGCGGCTCTCGCCGGCGGTGAGAATGGGCCAGTGCTGCTGCCTGGCAAACCCGCCGATAGCCGGCTGGTGCAAATGCTCAAGCCGGCTGCGGAAAAACGCATGCCCCCCAAGGTTCCACTCACCGACAAGCAGATCGGCTTGATCGAAGACTGGGTCCGCGCCGGCGCCGCCTGGCCCGAATCCGCATCCGCCACCAGGGGGCCAGCCAAACGCGAAGACCTTTGGTCCTTCAAACCCCTCGCTTCACCGGCAACAAAATCCGGCATACCCTCCGCCATCGATGGTTTCATTTCCGACCGCTTGCAAAAGGAGGGCATGCACTTCGCCCCGCCCGCAAGCCGGCGGGCACTCCTGCGCCGCGCCAGCTATGTTCTCACCGGATTGCCACCCACCTTGGAGCAAGTGGAAGCTTTCGAAAAGAACACCGCTCCCAATGCCTGGGAAAAGGAAATCGACCGCCTGCTCGCCAGCCCGGCTCTTGGCGAACGCTGGGCCCGCCACTGGATGGATGTCGCCCGCTATTCCGACACCAAGGGCTATGTCTTTTTTCAGGATGGCTCCTTCCCCTGGGCCTATGCCTACCGCGATTGGCTCATCCAGTCGTTTAATAGCGATCTGCCCTACGACCGCTTTGTCCGGTCCCAAATCGCTGCCGATCGCCTGGTCGCAAAGAACGAGGCGCAAATCAGCGACCTGCCCGCCCTCGGCTTCCTCTCCCTGGGCGGCCGGTTCATGAACAATCAGCACGACATCATCGACGACCGCATCGATGTCGTCACTCGTGGACTACTGGGCCTCACTGTCGCTTGCTCCCGCTGCCACGACCACAAGTTCGACCCCGTACCCACAGTCGATTACTACAGCCTTTACTCCATTTTTGCCGCCTCGGTCGAACCCGAGGTTCCCCCCCTGTTCGCCAAGCCGCCCGCGACACCCGAACAGGCCGCCTTCCAGAAGGAAATGACCGATCGCGAGAACAGACTCGGCGAACTCATCACCAAACGCCATCAGGAAACTCTCGAGGCCGCCCGCACCCGCCTGGCCGATCACCTCATGGCCGTGCGCGAGCAACGCGGCAAGCCCGCACAAGATGAGTTCATGCTCATCGCCGATCCCAAAGACCCCAACCCCACCCTCCTCAAACGCTGGCGCGCCTGGCTCGATGCCCCGGCCCGCAAAACGAACCCCATCTGGAAAGTCTGGCTGGCCATTGAGGCCCTGGGTGACAAAGACTTCGCCCCTGAGCTTCAACGCCTCCTTGACCAACCAGAATCCCAACCAGCCCCCAAATCAATCCTGGAAAACCTCCGGATATCCAAAGCTGATACCCCGACAAAGGCTGCCGAAGCTTTTGCCAAGGCGTTTACCGAGGAAAGTCGCAAAAAATCACCGGAACTCGCGGCGCTTTGGGTCGATTCCGATGCCCCCTGGAATACACCTCAATCCGCCTTCACCGATCTGGAACTTTTCCCCGACCGCGCCGGCCAGGGCGTCTTGCAAGACCTCCGCAAAAAAGTCGAGGCGTGGCGTATCGATGGCAAAGGCGCGCCACCCCGCGCTCATGGGTTGGTCGATGCCGCCAAACCCGAAACGGCCCATATCTTCCTGCGTGGCAACCCGTTCCGCCCGGGTGACCTGGCACCGCGCCTGGTTCCCGATAGCCTTGGCCGCAAGCAAACCGTTCCCTCCGGTTCCGGTCGTCTTGAATTGGCCCAGGCAATCACCAGTCCCGATCATCCCCTGCTGGCCCGGGTCTGGGTCAACCGTGTCTGGGCCCACACTTTTGGGGAAGGCCTGGTGCGCACCCCGGGGGATTTCGGCTCGCGTGGCGAGAGTCCCACCCACCCCGAACTGCTCGACCATTTGGCAGGCTCGTTTATCCGCGAAGGCTGGTCCCTGAAGAAACTGCTCAAACAGATGCTTACCAGCCAGACATGGATGCAGGGCCAGGCAACCGGGCCATCCACCTACAATAAAGATCCCGAAAACCTCCTGGTCAGCCGTATGGAGCCACGCCGCCTCGAATTCGAGAGCCTGCGTGATAGCCTGCTGCTGGTTTCCGGCCGACTCGATGCCAAAATCAGCGGCCCTTCCGTCGG
>QWOS01000095.1 GCA_003669555.1 Planctomycetota bacterium | reverse complement strand
GAGAGGAACCGGCCCCGGCTGTTGAAAGTGGCCACGGTGTCGCCAGTGCTGATACCCCGTGGCGCGGCGTCAGCCGGATGGAGCAAAATCCGCGGGCCCCCAGCCTGCTGGCGCAACGATGCCACATTGACAAAGGTCGAATTCAGGAACCCGGGCTCCGGTGGGCAAATCATCTGCAGGGGAAAATTGGCGGCCAGGTCAGGCCGGGTGAGCGGGTCTTCGTGGGGTGGCACATAGTGTGGCAGCGGATCGATGCCACGGGCTGCCAGAGTGGCGCTGAACAACTCGCATTTACCGGAGGGTGTGCCGAATAAACCGGCTCCGTAGGGGGCGTAATGGGCGGGCAGGTTCAAGCGGATGGGGCCTTCCCGCAGCAGACGCTCTCGGGTGATTCCAGCCAGCCCGCCCGCCGGCCGGAACGGTTTGATGTCGACCCGCTCGGTGAGTACCTCGTCGATCAGCTCCTCATCGGTGGCCTGAAACAGCCCCTTGTCAAGATCCATGGCACGACCAAGCAGCCGGAAAATCGCGGTGTTGGGTTTGCTATCGAACAAGGGGGAGATAGCCGGCTCGTTGAGCTGCACCATGAGATGGCCATAGCTGGCATGTACATCCCAATGCTCCAGCTGGGTGGTGGCGGGCAAAACGATGTCGGCGTGGTTGGCGGTGTCGGTGAGGAAGTGTTCAAGCACCACGGTGAAAAGCTGGTCATTGCGCAGGCCTGCAAGTACCCGGCCCTGATCAGGGCAGACAGCGGCGGGGTTGGAGTTGTATACCACCAGGGTCCGGACCGGTGGGCCTGGCAGTTTCCCTTCAAGTGCCTCCGCCAGGCTGGTCATGTTGATGACCCGGGTGCCGGGAGGGATGAGGTCGTGGCGCTCAAAGACGGTGTCGGACTGGGTGGGGTAGAGCTGACTGGTGCTGAGGAGCGCGCCACTGCCGGGAAATTTCCAATCCCCGGTCAACGCCGGCAGGCAGGTGATGACACGCACGGCCATGCCGCCGCCACCATGGCGCTGCAAGCCGTAATTGAGGCGGATGAGAGCGGGGCGTGTGGTGCCATACAGGTGGGCAAGTTTTTCGATTTCGGCAATTTTCAGACCGCAAGTGGCGGCAACCGTGTCGGGCCTGTATTCTGCGAGGACCCGCTCGCGCATGGCGGGCCAGCCAAGACAAAACCGCTCCAGATAGTCGTGGTCAACCAGGCCATCACGAGCCAGAACATGGGCTACTCCCAGGGCCAGGGCGGCGTCGGTTCCGGGCCTTGGGGCCAGCCACCAGTCGCTGCGCGCGGCGGTGCGGCTTTTGTAGGGGTCGATGCAAACCAGCGTGGCGCCAGCCTTTTGGGCTTCAACCATGCGGACCCAAAGATGGCTATTCGTGACCGCGGTGTTTGAGCCCCAGTTGATGATCAGCTGGTTTCGATCCATGCAGTCCGGATCCACCACGGCCCGCCCACCGAGCGTGATTTCACAGCCAGCGGATCCAGCCGAGGCGCAGATGGTGCGATCCAGCAGCGAGGCGCCCAGGGCGTGGAAAAATCTTCGGTCGAGACTCGACCCCTGGAGCTTACCCATGGTGCCCGCGTAGCTATAAGGCAAAATGGCCTGCGGCCCAGCCGGGGAAGCGATCACCGCCCGCAGGTTTTCGGCAATCCGCTGGATCGCCTCGTCCCAGCCGATGGGGCGGAATTGCCCGGAGCCCTTCGGACCGTTTCGCATCAGCGGGGTTTTCAGCCGCTCGGGGTGGTAGGTGCGCTCGAGGTAACGGCTGACCTTGGAGCAAAGAAAACCACGAGTGAACGGGTGGCCACGGTCACCGCGCAGGGCCACCGCCCGGCCAGCCCGCACGGTGACCTCCATGCCGCAGGTGTCGGGGCAGTCGTGCGGGCAAACTGCCCGTACTGTCCGTCCGGTGGCGGTATCACCAAGCATGGGCAGGGTGGGCATCGCTTACTTTTCCTCGGTTCTTTTATTGCTTTCGGTGATTTCAGCGGGGGTGAGGGTACGAATGGCCAGGTCGCGCACTTCGCCAGTGGTGCGATAGGTTGCCAGGCCCAGAGGGCGGCAGGCGAAACACTCGAGCCGAATGCCCACTTTACGGTCGTGGATGTCGAGGTTGACCACTTGCTTGTCATCAATCCAGGACTGTATCCGTCCGGCGGTAACGCGAACCCGGAATGCATACCACTTGCTGGACTCGAAGGGAAAACTGCCATTGGTGTCGTTTTCAGAGGCATCCATGCCATCGAGGCTGGAAAGGCCGATGGTTTGCCCGCCCCAGCCGCCGGTGACAAAAGAACAGTGGGAGTCTTTGACCGGGAAAGTAACGGTGGCGAAAAAATCTTCACCTTCCACCCGGCGTGCCTGGTATTTGAACTCGTAATCCTTAGTGGGCAGATCCTTGCGGGTGCTGACTACGCCAGTCATGGCTCCATTGGTGCCGCGCTTGCCCTGACTGAGGCGGATTGCGCCGTTGGCAACCGTGGTTTCACCTGGTTTGAAGAGATCGGCAGCTTTCCAGCCCTCGAGGGTTTTGCCGTCGAAAAGCGGTTTCCAGGCGGGTTTTTCCTGAGCCTGGGCGAAACTGGCGAGGGCCAACAACAGCAGCGCGGCAATGCGTCTCATCAGGTCAAACCTCATTCACAGGGACCGTAGGGAGTTGTTAACCCCTGTCAGTTTACCCGGTGGCGATCCGCAAGCCCAGTTCCCCGGCTTCACTTCAGGTTTTCAGGAGGGCTTTATCGGCCAGTTTCGTGAATTAGGGAAGCTTTTCACGGGAAAAACACCTTGCGGGCCGACGGTAACCATCTGGGTAGAAAATGCGGCTAACAAATGCTATTGGATGGGGGCGTGGCACAATTTTTCGATCTGCGGCCTGTTTGGATGGCAATGCAGTTTTCTGCCAACAAGCTGCTAGAATGAAATTGGCTCGTCTGTTGCCAGGCGTGGAAGATACTGGCCCCCGACCAGTGAAATGGTTCAGTTTTTCTGGCGGATAAGTGGGCGGGGCCAATTGAAACAAGGAAGGGAATTGCCCGTGAAAAAGCTATTGCGAGGTTGGGGTCTCTTGGCTCTGTGCCTGCTGGTGCCCGGTTTGGGCCAGGCAGCCCAGCCTGTACGGCTGGTGATCGAGGACAATGCAGGGCTTTTCAGCGAAAAGGCCCGGGAAAGTGCTCGGCAGCAGCTATCCGCACTCACCGCCAAGGTAGACCGCGAGGTACACCTCAAGACCTACAGCGAGCTATCCCCCGACCTGCAGGCCAAAATGGCTACAGCCGGGAATGATGCGGCCAAAAAAGCTCAGGTCTGGAGTGAATTCACTTCGAGCCACTTGCGTGGCGAGCGTGGCGTGGTGATCCTCATTGTGAAAAAGCCTGGCCATGTGGATGTGAAAGCCGACAAGGCCATGACCCAGGCTGGTTTTGAGCAATCTCGCTCCCGCAAGGTGCGCGAGGTTTTGGTGAAGGGACTGGATGACGCCTCAAGAGTCAAGGAGGAGCCGGCCCGTCAGGATAAATTTGACGACGCTCTCGCCCTGGTAACCACTGAACTGCGGCAGTCGTTGCCTTTGGAGAAGGCTAAGGCCGCGGTCAATCCCATAATCGCCAATCTGCAGCGGCCCCCGGCAGTGAAAAAGGAAGCGGAAGAGAACAACCTGTTTTTCTGGATTATTGTGGGGCTGGGTGGGTTGCTGGTGGTGTGGCTGCTTGTGGGGTTGATGCGTGGGTTGGGGCGGGCCATGGGCGGCGGCGGTGCCGGAGCTGGCTATGGTGGCGGCGGTGGTGGCCCAATGGGTGGCGGCTATGGTGGTGGCGGTGGCGGTGGCGGTGGATTCATGACCAACATGCTGGGTGGCATGTTTGGTGCCGCCGCTGGCATGTGGATGTACAACCACTTCCTGGGTAGCGGCACGCCGGGTGCATCAGCGGGTGGCTTGTATGGGGGAGACAATGCCACGGGTGGTGATGAGGCTGGTGCCGGAGATTTCTCTGGAGACAATTCATCGTCTGGTGACTTTGGCGATACCGCCAGCGGTGGCGACGCAGGCGGTGACTGGGGCGGTAGCGCTGACACAGGTGGCAGTAGTGACTGGGGCGGTGGCGGCGATTCGGGTGGCGGTGGTGGTGACTGGGGTGGCGGTGGAGAATGACCCGCTGAGGGGTTCTTTAACAATAAGTGAAAAGGGCCCGGCAAGCATTTGCCGGGCCTCTTTCGTTTGCCTGTAGATCGTCGTTTGGCTAGTGGGGAGACATGGAATCGCGGGTTCAGTCTTTGCGCTTGAGCCGTGCCAGATCCAGATAGTAAAAGCCTGATGGCCCCCTTAGGCCAGGTATCCAGGCATGAAGGTTAGCACCGGCTGGCAGTCCCGGCTCCGCTATCCCCCAGGTACCGGCCCTTGCGGCGCAGCAATTGTGCAGCCCGACGCCGGGAGTCAATAGCATCACCCACTTCAGAGGCAAGTGTCAGCGAACGGGCGAGCACTATCGAAATGGCCTCTGGTTTAAGGTGGATCACTTTGACATCGGTCAGGGCGGTGACGGTGAATTCGCGGACCTGGCCTGTGGAGACGCCGTGCTCGCCAAAAAATTCTCCCGCCCCCAGGGTGGCAATTTCCACCATCTTGCCCTCATGGTCTGGGGCGGTGAGGGAGGCCTTGCCGTTACTGATCAGACAAAAGCCGAGGCTGCGGGAATGGGGATGCAGCATGACTTCGCCCGTGGTGTATTCCAGCAAATTGGGTGGGAAGGCATCGATGGAATCGTTATCTTTCGTGGACCCATCGGTTTTTGCGGAGGAATACGCCCCCCGATAGCGGGGGAAAGCATTCAAAAGATCAGATGCCGTTGGTTGGGGAGCCGCAGGGGTTTCGCTGGGCCCGTATTCCATCGTAATGGGGAAAGGAATGTTGAGGCCAGCCCGGCGTGAAACATACCATAAACGGGTGAGGATCCGGTCACGCGTGCTCGCTAATTCCTCCTGCTGCAGGACGGTGAAGGTGAGGCGATAAACCACAGAAAAATCCCCATAATTGACTGTTCGTACCTTGGGTGCCGGATCAGCCAGCACGCCCTCGGTGGTTTGCAGCATCTCGAGGAGGATTTCTTTGACCAGGTTGGGCGGGTGATCGTATGAGAAGCCGATTTCGTAAGTGTCAGTCCGCAGGGGGGTTGGCCGGGACAGGTTGCTAAAAGCGTTTTTATAGAGGGACACATTGGGGACGATGCGCATTTCGCGGGCGGTTGTTTCGATATGGACCGAACGCCAGTTGATCTTGGTGACCTTGCCAGTAGCACCTTCGGCGGTGATCCAGTCACCAATGTTCAGTGGCCGCTCAAACAGCAGCATCAGGCCCGAGACGATATTGCCGAGCGGTTCCTGCAAGGCGAGACCAAGAACCACTGAGCCGATTCCCAGGGCGGTGAGGGCGCCAGTGATCTCCTGATCCCAGACATGGGAATAGATGATGGAGGCACCCAAAGCCACCAGGAGCATTCTGGACAGGTCGCGAAACAGGGTGGGCACCCGTTCCTGCCATGTTCCTTTGCGGGCCCGGCCAAAGACCACATCATTGATGAAGGTGAGGAGGGCCATCAACACACAAATCCAGAAACCCGTCTCGGCCAGGCGCGATGCGGTGGCGTCCTGCGGTAATCCGAGCAAAAACTGGATGAACAGCACCAGCACCAGGGCTGGCAGCACAAAATTGCGCAAGGCCTTTAAAGTGGGTGTGATTGTGATACTGCGGCTGTCGCAATAATTGATCAGTTCGTTCAGGACCAGCATGGAGATGGGGAAACCGGCCACCAGTGAGATGGACGGAATCAGGATATCTGTCGGCAAGCCACTCAAGAAAGACATATGCCATTTTCCTCAAGGCCTTTGAGCCTGCCCGCATCGCCTGTCAGCCGATTCAGTCGTCGGTGAGACCGGGTTCAGACCCCTTCGAGTTTCCAGAACAGGACCGTGCCCTTGCCCCGGATTTCAATCGCGGTTTGGGGCGAGAAGGTGTGGAGGTCGCCCAGGCGGTCATGCACCGGCTTGGTGACCAGAATGGCGTTTTCCTGGCCGGATACCAGGCGGGTAGCAATGGTTACAGTGTCGCCCCACAAATCGTAGAGGAATTTTTGTCGCCCCACGACGCCACCCACCACCGGGCCGGAATTGATGCCAATGCACAGGGTCAGGCGCGCTTTGTATTCGCGATTGAAGTTTTCGATGATCCGCACCAGATCCCTGGCAAACTGCACCACCCTGGAGGAGTGGTCGGGGCGGCTGATCGACAAGCCGCAGACACCCAGATAGGTCGCACCCACCGTACGGACTTTTTCAATACCGAACCGGTCGGCCGCCTCGTCACAGGAGGCGACCAGATCAGACAGGAGAGACATGGCCCTTTTCTCGCCCAGGGCTTTGCTATCGCCGGTGAGGCCGTCCAGCTCGTCAAGACCTATGAAATCAGCAAAAAGCACGGTGACATCCGCGAACTGCTTGGTCGCTTTCTGATCACCCTCCATGCGCTGGGCAATGGCGCTGGCTGGCAGAATGTTGAGCAGCAATTCCAGGTTTTCGCGGCCCTTTTCCTCAAGCTCCGCCTTCTGTTGTGACAGGCTTTTGGCCATGTCATTGAAGACAGAGGCCAATTCGCCAAACTCGTCGCGGCTATCAACATGGACCTTCACATTGGCTTCTCCCGCCCCAATGCGGCGGGCACCCTGTTCGAGGAGTTTCAGTGGCTTAATGAGGAAGTGCGAGCTTACCAATGCCAGGAGGGTGGTGAGCAGGGCCAGGCCGACCCCGGTGATTATGACTTTGCGGCCAAAATAATGGACCGGGGCAAATGCCTCGGTTGTATCGATTTCAGCAATGATGGCCCAACGCACTGAATTCAGGTCGAGGTGCCCATAGGCACTGAGGACCTCCTCACCCCGGTAATCTGTGACTATCGCGATTCCCTCTTCCCCTTTGAGACCCTTTTCAACACTGGTGGTTTTTACCTCCAGGGCATTGAGGACATTTCCCTGGCGCTCGATCCGGTCGATCATGGTTTTTGGTGCCCCCCTGGAACGCAATCCTGCCACAAACTCTTTAGGATTCTCATACATGAATCGGGAACGGCTGCGCATGGTTTGGTCTTCGCCTACCATGTAGCATTCACCTGTCTCACCCAAACCTTCATTTTTCCAGTTGAATTGCCCGGTAATGGCCTGGTTGAAGGTATCGGCCGGGAACTGGATAGCTAAAAAGCCTATCATGCGGGGGCCGTCGAAGATGGGGCTGACCAAGAAGCCCATGGGGATACCCAGGTTAGGTCGATAGGGTTCGAAGTCAGCCATCCTGGTTTCATCGCGGTCGCGTGATTTTTTGAGAGAGCGGACCACCGCTCCCAGGTTGCTGGATGAATAGGGACCATTTTCAAGATTGGTAGCGAAGTCAGTGGTTTTTTGATAACTGTAAACGACATCGAGAGTGTCGGCGTCGATCAGATAGATATCTTCCAGGTTAAACAGGGTGGTGACCCTGCTGAATTTCTTGTGAACTTTTTGATGGGCTGTGCCGTAGGCTGTTTTATCGCCGGGAGCCGTTAACATTTGCTCCTTTTTCAAATAGGGATTCGGGTTGGCGGCTATATAGTGATATTGCAGATAAATGCCAACCTGGTCAGTGGGCAGGTACTGTTCCAGTAGGGGTGTGCCGGGCACAGCCTTGTCGAGATCGGGAATGAATTTGGTGGTATAGAAATCAACCACGGCTTTTGTCTGGGCGGTGTCGGGAATGGCGGATTTCTTTAGCTCATTGTAAGCGTTTTTCATCTCTATTAAGCCACTCACACACGCTTCGCTGTCAGAAATGGAAATGACCTGATCGGTCATTGCGGTCAGCAGGGATTTCAGCCCACTGGTTTTGGAAACCCGGATTCCCTGGAGCTGGTTGTAAGCCCCTTGGGTCAGAGCATCCTTGGCAGATTGATAGCCGATCCAGGCAATGGCAACAATTGCGCCCATGCTAACAGTCAGCAGCAGGAGGATGAGCTTGGATTGGATACCCAAACGGTTCAGGCCCAGCATGACAGTGCCCCGATGTGCGTCAAAAAAACTCGTCACCAGATTGTTGTACCAAACCGGGCTGGGCAAGGATGCTCGATTGGGCAATATTTGCGGATTGCTTGATGTTATTGCCGGTTTCGCCGGCATATCAGGACATGGAACGCGCAGGCCGTATTCCCGAAAGTATCATGAAGTGGCCCAAAACATCGTTGGCGGCACCCGGTGAT
>QWOS01000085.1 GCA_003669555.1 Planctomycetota bacterium | reverse complement strand
TGTCGCCCGCGTTGGCGAAATGGATCCCGTTCTGGCCCAATCCGGTCCCCAGTTGTTTCCACGCCTCGATCAGCCGTTCATGGATGGAGTTGAACTGGTCGCGTCCCGGCTGGGTGTCTTTCAGCCAGTGCCACTGGATGACGGCCGCCTCCAGCAGGGAGGTCGGCGTATCGGCGTTGTATTCCAGCAACTTGGGGGCCCGGCCCGGGTGATAGGCCAGGTCGAACCGGCCATAAATGGTGTTTTCCTGTGTTTCCCAGCTTTGGCGGATCCAGGCGTGATGGCTTTTCGGGATGCCAAACAGGTCGAGCTGGTCCTCATCCAGCACACTCTGCACGGCTTCCAGGCACATCCGGTTCAGCTCCACGGTGGCGGCCTCGATAGCGTCCACCTCAGCGGCGCTAAAGCGGTAGTAGGCGCTTTCGTCCCAGTAGGTTTCCCCCTCGGGGGTATGAAAAAGGAACCCCTGCGCTTCCACGCGTTGCTGCCAGTCGGGCCGGGGGTCTGTGTGAATCCGTTCCATGGCTGGCCTGGGGTTGGAGGGATGTCAGGAGGCGACAGCGCTTGAGGTGCTGCCAAAGCCACCCGCCACGGTGCCCGGACTGCCAGAAGGGCCACCCGCAGGGCCCCTGTTGGCCCCACCACCACCACCACCACCACCGCCGATAAACCCGGGAACAAAAGGCATCATGCTGCGACCCATGCCCCCGCCCATGCCATTGAACAGGCGGCCAGGTTGTGAGAGCGCCCAGATCAGGCCGCCACTGACGAGCCCTGTGCCCGCCAGCACCAGGGCTATTTTACTGGATGAGCGCATGGCAGAAGCTCCGTCTGGTTCAGGAAAATGCCGCAGCCACAATGATGGCCACCGCCACAAGGAAGCCCGCCGCCAGGATGGCCGCAGCGATATTCCCCTTCTCGAGAATCTCTTTCTGCATGTTACCGGGAGTGAGCCAGTCGAAAATCTTGAAACCCAGCACCATCAGGGTGATGCCAGCCAAACCAAAAGCCAGGCCGGCCAGAAGTGCCGGGCCAAGTGTCCCAGTCATGAGCGGTTCCGGGAGTGGGATATTCATCGACAGTTGCCCCGCAGGATTTTACAGATAGAAGGTTTAGGCTACCTTGGAACGAGGCGGCTCGCAAGTGACTGGCCTGTTTGCCGTGCCAGGCGGCGGTCTGGTCTTTGGTCCGCACGCCAACGCTTGTGTGGGGCAGGGTGTTGCAAGTGGTAGTCAAGGGGCTCGGGATCACTGGAGAAAACAATGCTGCACCATCTGCTGGCAGTGGGCTTTGGTTTTTCGGTGTGCTGCGCGGACGAACCCGCTGCCCAGCTTGCCCAGAGCCTGAAAGTGTGGGCTGAGTCCAGGCCCAGGCACGACAACACTTACAGCTACACGGTCACTTTTCGCAGCTTTGTGGGTTTTGGCCACGAAACCACGATAGTGGTGGCAAAAGGCAAGGTGGTGGAAAGGCGCTACAAATCGTTTGCCGGGCCCGCCAAACCAGTCGAGCCTGGCAAAGAAGGCGCCCCGGAGCCTGGTTGGGTGGAAAAGGGCGATCAGGTTGGCAAGAACCAGCGGGAAGGTGCCAGGCCACGCACGCTCGATGAGTTGTACACCGAAGCCGGCAAGGTGATTGCCACCCGGCTCCAGCCTGCCGAGAAGCTGTACTTCAAGCTCGATAAAGAGGGGCTGCTAGAGTACGCATTCATTGTTGATACCCGGATAGCCGACGACGGTCCCAGGCGTGGTGTGCTGATCGGCAACCTGCGGATGGGCGATCCGGCCCAGTCGGTCAAGCCGGCGAAATAAAGCCTGGGAATGTGTTTTCGGGGTGGCAGGCGGCCCGGTTTTATCATTCGGGTGCTAGAATAAGGCAGTGAAGCAGTTTCAGACTGGTGGCCCATGCCCCTTCCACCTCCCCGCCGCCGTACCCTGATTGACGGTTATAACGCCCTGTTCTGCCTGAACTGGATGCCGGTGGTTGCGTTGCCACCGGGAAGTGGCGTGCTGCGGGCCTGCCGGAAACGGCTGGTGGACTGGACCGAGCGCTATGCGCCCCACCCCAGGCTGGTCACGATCATCTTCGATGGCCGGGAAATGCCTGGTTTACCCCGGCCGGAGCACGGCAAGCGCGGGGTGCAGGTTGTTTTCAGCGTGGGGGTGGCGGATGACCTGCTGGAGGATTATGTCCGCCGCGACCCCAACCCCCGTGACCTCACTGTGGTGAGTGACGATAACCGGGTGCGGCTTGCCGGCAGGCGGCGGAGCAGTCAGGTTTTAGGCGTTGCTGAATGGTATGAGGGCCTCGAAAACCCGCATGCGGGGAATGCGCGACGGCTGGATGATCAGGAAAGCGAGGCCAGGGACCTGCGCGCCGATCTTTACCCGGGCGAAATCGCCATCCTGCGCGCCGAACTGGGTTCCATGGAGGTGCGGCTTGAAAAAGGCGGCCCCACCCCGGTGGTGGGCATTCACCTGATTGAGCAGCTCAAACGGATGCTCGGCGGTGAAATTCTGCCCGAACCACGCCTGAAGCAGCCGTTGTGCCGGAAGCCGCCGCCCTTGTGAGTGTCATCGAAGCGGTTAAGATGCCTGACAGGGATGATCGATGGACCAAGTACTACCCGCCAGCATGTGCCCGACCGGGCTGGAGTCACCATGACCGCCGTCACCCCGACGGACAGCGCCGACCGGCAGGAAAAAACCGGCCTGGGCAACTATTTCGTCTCCAACTATCCTCCCTTTTCCTTCTGGATGCCTGACCACGCCGCTTCGGCTCGTGAAGCACTCCAGCAGCCTCCCCGGGCCGATACCCCGCTGGGGCTGTACCTGCATATTCCATTTTGCCGCAAGCGTTGCAAGTTCTGCTATTTCAGGGTCTATACCGATAAGAACGGTAGTGATATCGAGACTTATGTTCAGGCGCTTGAGCGTGAGGTGGAGCTGTGGATGCAGACTCCGCTAGCGCGTGACCGTGAGGTGCAATACATCTATTTCGGCGGCGGTACGCCCTCGTTTTTAAGCGCCACGCAGCTGGAGCGTCTTTTTGCCCGGGTGAAGCGCCTGGTGAACTGGGGCAGCGCAGCGGAGATCACTTTCGAGTGCGAGCCCGGCACCCTGCAGCGCCATAAGCTGGAGATGCTGCGCGAGGCGGGAGTGACCAGGCTGAGTCTCGGCGTGGAAAACCTGACCGACTCCATTTTGCAGGCCAACGGCAGGGCGCATCTCAGCGAGGAGATCTATCGTTCGTGGGGCTGGATCAGCGAACTCGGCTTCCCGCAGGTGAATATCGATCTCATCTCGGGCATGGTGGGCGAGACCTGGGACAACTGGCGCGAGGTGATCGACAAAACCATCGCCATGGCTCCCGACTGCGTCACCATCTACCAGATGGAACTACCCTTCAACACGGTCTTCAGCAAGGAACTGAAGATGCTGGGGCAGGAGGATCCGGTGGGTGCGGTGGCCGACTGGCCCACCAAGCGCGCCTGGGTGGATTACGCCTTCAACCGCATGGGTGAGGCCGGCTACAGCATCTCCAGCGCCTACACGCTGGTGAAAGATCCGCAAAAGGCCAGGTTCACCTACCGCGACAGCCTGTGGCGTGGCGCTGACATGTTTGGCACCGGCGTAGCCAGCTTCGGGCATGTCCGTGGCACCCATGTGCAGAACATCGATTCGTGGGAAGGCTGGATGGGCGCGCTCGACAAGGGTGAGCTGCCCATCTCGCGTGCCTTGCCGCTCAGCGATCGCCAGCGCTTTGTCCGCGAGGCCATTCTGCTATTGAAGACTGGTGAATGGCGGAGCGACGAATTCCTGGTCCGGCATGGTCTGGATCCTCTGGTGGAGTTCAGTTCCCAGGTGGCCGACCTGTGCTCCCGTGGCCTGGCCGGGCCCATGGAAGGTGGCCTGCGCCTGACCCGCGCCGGCCTCTTGCAGGTTGACCGGCTGCTGCCACCGTTTTTCGAGCCCGAGCACCGCCAGTTCACGCGCTACACCTGAGACCAGCATCCCCATGGCCCAGGACCAGCTTTTCCAGATCGGCAAACACAAGGCACCCTTGCCGGGTGGGTTGCTTTACGCCGCCACCAACCATGTTTGGGCCACACGCGCCGATGGCTCCGGCACCGGCATGGGGCCGGGTGTCTGGCGTTTTGGCTTCACCAGCTATGCCATCGCCTTGATGAAAGATGTGTACTTTCTGGACTGGTCTTACGCGCCGGGCATCGCTGTCATCCATTTGGCGCTGATAGGGCATATTGAGACCTCGAAAGCCGAATCAGACCTCTACGCTCCCGCCACCGGCATGCTGGTCCGGGTGAACGACGCGCTCCTGGAGGATCCGTCGGCTATCAATACAGACGGGTATGGTGCTGGCTGGCTGTACGAGATCGATTGCCCGGCGGCTCCCAATCACCTGATCGATGCGGAAGCCTACCTGGCCCATCTGCGCGACAACTGGGAAAACACCGAGCGGATACTCAAAGGCAGCATCAATCGCACCGAAGACGAGTCACCCGAATCAATGGGGGAGACGGAAGCATGAGTGGCAAAATCACAGTGGTGATCTCGCAGGCGCAGGGTAAGCACCCGGTGAAGCGGGGCATGGAGGAAAGTCTGGCCGCCGCCCTGCTGATGGAGCCGGGAATTGATCTCTCTATTGTCCCCCATCTGGTGGACCTGCAGCCCGGCCATACTGGCCGTCTCTACCTGGAGGGGATCACCGGCGATGTGGTGGTACTCGCCTGGCTTTTCCCCCGCGCCGCTTTCTGGTTGCTCGACCGCATTGGCGTCAAGGGGGTAGAGGGCACCAGCCCAACCCACCCCAAACCCGCCGAAGATGAGGAGCTGACCGACGACGAGAAGGCTGAACTGGCCGAAAGGCCTCCCCCCATCGGTGCCACGGGTGCCATTCCGGACCGTGTTGTCACTTGCCTCGATATGCGGGCCAAAGACAAATACGAGGTGTTTGTCGAGGAGGTGAGGCGCCTTGGTCGCGAATCCGCCGCCCGGCGCCAGGCCAAACAGGCCGAGCGGGCTGTCGTTACGGCCGCCAAACCGCCGGTGCTGATGGAGCTGGGCATGCCCACCGCCAGGCTGGCCGAGTACCAACCCGAGCAGTTGCTCGAAGCGCCAGCCATGCGCCGCTGGTACCCGGTCATCGACTACAGCCGCTGCACCAATTGCCTGGAATGCCTCGATTTTTGCCTGTTTGGTGTCTATGGCGCTGACGAGCAAGGCCGCATCACGGTCGAGAACCAGGACAACTGCAAGAAGGGTTGCCCGGCTTGCAGCCGTGTCTGTCCGGCGCAGGCCATCATGTTCCCTGAATACAAGACCGCCGCCATCGCCGGGGCACCAGTGGGTGCCATCAGTGGCCTGAAAATTGACCTCTCGAAGCTCTTTGGCGGCGGGCTCGGTGGTGGCGGTGATGCCATCTCGCTGGCGGCCCAGGAGCGCGACCGTGAACTGGTCAAGGATGGCCGCGACGCAGTGGGTCTGGCGGTGGGAATTCCCAAGCGCCAGACGGGCAAGTCCGCCGAGCCGCGTGATTCGCTCGATGACCTGGTCGACGCCCTCGATAGTCTGGATATCTGACCGTCCGTCCGGCTGCTGAACCACTACCCCGAAGGGTTGACCAACATGCTCGCGAAACTGGCTTACCGTGCCGCCACAGAACTGAAACCCCGCATCGCCGCCAAGGCCGCGCACCTTTGGGTGTTCAAGGGCATGCTGGCGGTGAACGCCTACCGCAGCCGCCTGAAGAAAAAAGACCTGTACCCCCCCTTCATGTTCGTGGCCCTCACCAACACCTGCAACCTGCGTTGTCATGGTTGCTGGGTCGAGAAAGAAGGCGAGGCGATGCATCTGCCCGCCACTGACCTCGACTCCATCATCACCTCCGGCAAGCGGATGAGCGCCTATTACTACACCCTGCTGGGTGGCGAGCCGTTCATGTACAAGGGCATCTGGGATGTCTTTGGCCGTCACAAGGATTGCTACTTTCAGACCATCACCAACGGCATGTTATTCACCGAGAAGAACGCCGACCGCATTGCGGAGGCTGGCAATGTCACCCCGCTGATCTCCATCGATGGCGCTGCCCTCAACAATGACATGCGCCGTGGCGAGGGTGTGCATGAATCAGCCCTGAAGGGGATGGAGCGGCTGAAGAAGCGCGGCGTGCTCTTTGGCACCGCCTGCACCATCACCAAACAGAACCTCAACGAGGTGCTCTGCGACGGTTACCTGGAGGACATGATCCGCCGGGGTTGCATGTACATCTGGTATTATGTGTACCGGCCCGTGGGTGAGGATCCCCATCCCGAGTATTGTCTCAGCACCGATGACCTGGTCGAGGCGCGGCGGCGCCTGGTGAAACTGCGCCACAAGCACCCTATCATCATCATCGACAGTTACTGGACAGCCGAGGGCGAGGCCTTCTGCCCCGCGGCCATGGGTATGGGTTTCCATATCGGGCCCCGTGGCAGCATCGAGATCTGTCCGCCTTTGAGCTTTGCCACCAACACCACCCGCGACAACGGCGGTGACCTGGTAAAGACCATTCGCGAAAGCAAATTCCTCCGGGAGTTCCAGGATTTTGTGAAGGTGCGCACCAAGGGATGCGTCATCCTCGAGAAGCCACAGGAGCTGGTGGAGTTCATTCGCTCGCACGGTGCCAAAGATTACTCCACCCGCGATGCCTACAAGGAGTTCGATGGCATCCAGCCCCGCCACAGCCAGCACCTGCCCGGGCGCGAGATCCCCGAAAGCTCCTGGGTGTACTGGTTCCTGAAGAAGAATGTCTTCTTCGGCATGGGGGCGCTGTAGATTTCTTCTGGCGCCACCGGTGTGCGGGACCAGGTGTTCCCTGAGTGGGGTTTGTGGACCGGAAACTGTCCGGCCTGACGGGTGGCGTACCGCCCGGATTCAGGCGGAACCCGGCCAATGGCCGGGTAGACCATGGATTGTCCCTGGCCAGTCAGCCAGGCCATGCTATCCCCGGGGTTGCCCGCGCCTTCGTGCCTGTTGCAGTAGCGATCCGGGTCCGGGTTGCTATAAAAACAACGGCCTGAGGCGGCACTTCCATTTGCCGTACCCTTGATCTGGAAGTATTTTCCATGGAAACAGCCACTCCCGCTTGTGGTCCACTGATAGTCGGTGCTGGCCCAGTCGGGCTCACTGCCGCGGTGACACTCCGCAAGCAAGGCATCGCCTGCCGGATCATTGACAAGGCCACGACACCCGCCAGCCAGTCCCGCGCCGCAGTCATCCATGCCCGCACGCTGGAGACCCTGGAGCGCCTGGGTTTGGCCGATCAGTTTGTGGCGGCTGGGGTGCGGATCGATGGCGCGGTGGTGTGCTCCGATGCGGGGACAACGCTGGTGGATGTGCGGATGCGGGATCTTCCCACCGAATACGCCTACTTCCTGGGGCTGAACCAGGCGGAGACTGAGCGTCTTCTCACCGCCGAGTTGCAACGTCTGGGAGGCACAATCGAAAGGGGCCTGGAGCTGATCTCGCTTGGCCAGGACCACCTGGGCACGCGAGCCACGCTACGGCGGGCCGATGGCAGCCATGAAGTGGTCGAGGCCCCCTACCTGCTCGGTTGTGATGGGGGAAAAAGCACGGTGAGGCACCTGCTGGAGCTGCCATTTGAAGGCGAGACCCTTGACACCCAGTGGCTTACCGCCGATGTGCGGATCGATTGGGATTTTCCGGGTGACCGGGCCCTGGGTTACCTTTCCACCCACGGCCTGGCCTTCATCGCCCGCATGGACCATGAGCGCTGGCGGGTGATTATCAACGCACCCAGCCACACCAGACTCACCCCCGAAAATGTCACACTCGAGATGGTGCAGGATATTTGCAGCAACCGCTTCGGCATGAAACTCCGTCTGCACGACCCGGCCTGGATCAGCCCGTTCGCCATCAACACGCGCATGGTGCCTACCCTGCAGGTGGAACGCATCTTTCTGGCCGGTGACGCGGGGCATGTGCACAGCCCCGTGGGAGGCCAGGGCATGAACACCGGCATCCAGGATGCCTTCAACCTGGCCTGGAAGCTGGGCCTGGTGTTGCAGGGCCGGGCCGACGATATCCTGCTCGACAGTTACAACGCCGAGCGTCATGCCAACGCCCGCAGATTGCTCGCCTTTGTCGGCCCAGCCACCCGCATGGTGAACCTGCAAGGTCCCGTGGCGGTGACGGCCCGCAACGCCGCCATGCGCATGGCGGGCCTGCTGGGCGCGGGGGGAATCATGGCCCGGCGCATGAGCGAACTCGATATCCACTACCGCGAAAGCGTTGTGGTGGATGAGCATCTTGCCACCATCGGCGAATGGATGCACGCGGTGACGCACCATGAGCCGCATCCCGGCCTGATGGACTGCTGGGATTTTGGCCGCGGACCCCGACCCGGTGAGCGCGCCCCCGATGCCCACGGCCTGGTGCCAGCCCAGGGTGGCGACCCCACCCGGCTGCATGGCTACTGGGCCGGTGATTTGCGACACCAGGTACTGATATTCACCGGGCTCAACGCCAAAACGGAGCGACTTAAACACTTCGAGTCGCTGGCAGCGCAGATCCAGGCTTCCTGCGGTGAAATGCTGCGGGTAGAGCTGGTCCGCCTGGAGCAAACCGCCCTGCGTGGTGCCATGATCGACACCGACAAAGAGGCGCATCACGCCTACGGTGCCCGCTATGAGTGCCTCTACCTGGTGCGCCCCGATGGTTATGTGGGGTTCCGCAGCCAGCCGGCGGAGCTGGAGCCTCTGGCCAGGTATCTGGGCGGTATTTACCGCTGGTAATCGCCCCCGGATTCAGGTCACCGACTCATACTCCGCCCGCCTCCAGCAACCCTCGCATGATCGTGCCCAGGGCAGGATTGCCAGGCGTTGTCAGGCCCAGCCCCAGCCCGCGGCCCTCCAGCCAGGCCGCAAACTCCGGGGCGGGCCGCAGGCCAAACAATCGGCGCGCGGTGGCAATGTCGTGGTGGCTGGTGGATTGGTAGTTGAGCATCACATCGTCGGCGCAAGGCACGCCCATGAAGTAGTTGCAGCCCGCGGCTGTGAGCAGCAGTAGCAGATTCTCCAGCGAGTTCTGGTCGGCGTTGGCATGGTTGGTGTGGCAGACATCTACCCCCATGGGCAGCCCGAGGAGCTTGCCGATGAAGTGATCCTCCAGCCCGGCGCGGATGATTTGCCGTTCGTCAGCCAGGTACTCCGGGCCGATGAAGCCCACCACCGAGTTGACCAGGAACGGGTCGAAAATTCTGGCCAGGCCCTGGGCCCGCGCCTCGCAGGTGAGCTGGTCCATGCCGTGGTTCGCCTCGGCTGACAACGCGCTGCCCTGCCCGGTCTCAAAATACATCACCTGGTGCTGTGGCAAAAAACCGCCTCGTCGCTGATGGTGTTCGATCACCTTCTCCCTTCCTTCCCGCACCAGAGGGATATCAATTCCAAAGGAACGGTTCGCCGCTTCGGTGCCAGCCAGGGACTGGAACAACAGGTCAACCGGTGCGCCCTGGTCCAGTGCCGCCAGTTGGGTGGTGATATGGGCCAGGCAGCAGGCCTGGGTGGGAATGTGGGCGCTGGCGATCAACCTGTCCAGGGACCGGAGGATGGAGCCAACCCCTGCCACCGAGTCAGTGGCGGGGTTGACACCAATAACGGCGTCGCCAGAGCCCAGGGTCAAACCTTCCACCGCCGCCAGCAAGATCCCTCCCAGGTCATCGGCTGGATGGTTTGGCTGGATGCGAGCCGCCAAAACCCCGGTCTGCCCGAGGGTGTTCCGGCAACGGGTGACCACCCGGATACGGCTGGCGGCATACACCAGGTCTTTGGTGCTCATCAGCATCGACACCGCCGCAGCCATCTCGGGCTGCAGGGCCCGTCCCAGCCGCGTCAACCCCTCGGCGGTGGTGTCGTCACTCAGCAGTTTTTCGCGCAGTTCACCCACTGTGAGGGAACGCCAGGGCGCGAACGCGACCGGGTCATGCTGGTCCAGCAGGGCGCGGCTGACGGCATCTTCGTCCGGCTCAAGCAGGGGGTGATCCAGAAAATCCGCCAGCGGAATATCCGCCAGGGCGATTTTCGCGGCAGCCCGCTGGCGATGGCTTGTGGCCGCCACCCCCGCCAACTGGTCGCCGGATTTCTCCTCGCTGGCGGCGCCAAGCAGCGTTCGCAGATCGGGGAAGAGAAACTGTTCGTTGCGCAGCACTACACGGTGGGCCATGATTCCGCCTCAGGGGGCCGGGTTGGCTTTCGCCGCCGGCAACACCACATGCGGGGTGGTAACCTCCACGCCGCGCTCATCCACCAGGGCCAGCTCGAATACCAGCGGGCGGAGTTCGGGAAGTTCAGCCACCACCTTGCCCCCATCCACCGTCGCCGGTGCGCTTTTCCATTCGCGCTGTTGCCATGGGCCTTCGGCCCTGGCGTAATGCAGCCAGCCTTTGGTGATCAGGGTGGCGGAGTGGAAAGTCGCCGACACGGCTTTCTCTTGCACCACGGCCGGATCCATCCGGGCCAGCGGTTTGCCACCCTTCAGATGGCTGTCAAGGAAAACATCCACCTCGCCGAAGGTCCAGATATGCCCATGCGGCAACCGCACCCGGACCGACACCGTGCGCGGTGAACGGACCAGATTGTAACTGTCCTGATAGCTATCCATCGGGTAGGCGAAATCGTTGGTGCCGTTGAGGAACAGGATGGGGCACTGGGTACCAGCCATGTGGCTGGAGGGATCAAAGGTTTTCACCCAGCGGTCACGGCGCTCGGCTGGCACCGCGTCGAAGCGGGAAGCTTTCCAGCAACTGTCCGCCTGCAGAAATCCACAGCCATACACCGGGGCCGCCGCTTTCAGGCGGTGGTCGACGCCAGCGACAATGCAGGTAAGGTAGCCACCCCAGGAGATGCCAGTCACCCCTACCCGCTGGGCATCCACCTCGGGCAGGCCAGCCAGGAGGGTATGGCCGCGCATCACATTGGCGACCGCATGATAAGTCCACATGTCGCGTAGGGTATCGGGCGTAAAATCCTTGAACTTGGTGTCATCGGCCTGGTCGGGGCCGCCGAGAGGCAAGCGTTTGCCGTCTTTGCCATTGCCGGACAGGTCCATGGCAATGGCGCAGTAACCCCGTTTGGCGTGGTGCAAGGCCCAATCCCGGAACGCCGCCCCACCCCCGCCATGCACCAGCACCACGGCCGGGTGCGGGCCTTTTCCCTCGGGCCTGGCATACCACGCAAAGACCCGGGTGGGTTTGCCCTGCAGGGGTTCACCCTGATAAGTCACCTCGGTGAGGGTTACCGGGCCAATGGTTTGGGGCGCACCCCACTCCGGTGCCACTGCCGCTTTTTTCAGAGCCTCCAGATCCCAGACCGGCGGTGGAGCCTGCGCTGAGGCAGCGCCAACTGATAACAGCAACCCGGCCAGAAACATCAGCGCGCGCATGGTGGTACTCATCCTAAAACAACTCGTGAATCGGAGATCCATTATAAACAATTGGCACCGGACGGCCCGTGCCATCGATATATTCCGCATCGAGTGGCACACCCAGATGGCGGTACAGGGTGGCCGCCAGATCGGCTGCGAAAACCGGGCGGGTGGCGATCTGTCCACCATCGGGATCGGTGGAACCGATGACCTGCCCATGCTTCAGGCCACCTCCAGCCAGCAACATGGAGGCGACGATGGGCCAGTGGTCGCGGCCATCGGTGCTATCCTGGGTGCCGATACGGGGTGAGCGCCCGAATTCGCCCAGCGCCACCACCAGCACCTGATCCAGCAAGCCACGCTGGCTCAGGTCATCGACCAGAGTGGTAATCAGGTGGTCGAAGAGGGGCAATAGCGGCTTCAGACCCTTCTCAATACCACCATAGGGGGGAATGTTGTCGCCATGGGTGTCCCAGGTACCGCTGGCGGTGTGATAGCTGAGATCGAGGGTGATGAACGACACACCTGCCTCAACCATGCGGCGCGCCAGCAGGGCCTGCTGACACCAGAGGTGCTTGCCGTAGCGGTCGCGTGTGGCGATTGGCTCCTGGTGCAGGTCGAGGGCTTGCTGCATCCGCCGGCCGGTAAGCAGTTCCAGGGCCTGGCGGGTATGCGTATCCAGCCCCGCGGCGGCCGGCTCCACTTGCCGACGCAGGGCGTTGAGGCGGTTGGTCAGGTCATGGCGGTCTGCCAGCCGCTCATGGCTGAGATTGGCTGGCAACTGGAACAGGGCGGGCTGACTCAGTTGGCCCAGATCCTTCCCCACAGAGTCGTAAACCGGCAGGCTGGCGGCGGCGTTGGCCAGGAAAGGATCGTGGCCTTTGCCCAGATAGCCACCGAAGGCCAGGTGTGAGCGCGATTTCATGAAGGCGGCATAGGCCGGCATGAGCGGGTGGTTGGGGCCATGAAGATTGGAGACATGCGCACCTATGGCCGGATAATGCACCGATTGCGGGTTGGTTCGCGCTTCGGCCAGCACATTGCCGGTCTGGAAAACCGTGTTGGGCTCATGGTTGCTGCCGCGGGCATCGAGCGAGCGGACGATGGAAAACCGGTCCAGCCCGGCGGCTAGCAAGGGCAAATGCTCGCAGACCTGCACACCGGGCAGGCGGGTGCGGATGACGCCAAAGGGGCCCCTGTTCTCCACCGGACGGCCCGGCTTGGGGTCCAGGGTGTCGATGTGGCTGGGCCCCCCTGCCATCCAGAGCAGGATCACCGACTTGCCACTCGCCTTGCCTGGAGCAGCTCGCGCCTCGCTCGCCAGCAGCCCCGGCAGCGACAGGCCGCCCAGGCCAGCCATGCTGGCCTTCAGGAAGTTGCGCCGCGACGGAATCACCAAACCCTCGCGCAAGCGCGGGCGTAAAAATTCAAAGGGTTGCGCGGCATGGGGCATGGTGGGCGGTTCAGCCGTTCGGCCTGGTTGCTACCGTTACTTCAGCGTAACCCGGCGGGCTAATCAGCGCAACACGGGGCCGCAGGCCTGGGCGGGAGTTCCGGGGAATGCCTTGGCGTGGAAAAAGGGAGGTCATTGGGGTGATGCCGGTTTTTTTCTGGCCACCAGCTTTTTCATGGCAGGGCTTTTTTCTCTGGCAACCACAGGCACCTTCTCTTTCCCAGCCAGGGGGGTCACAGTTTTCAGCAAGGCCTCGACATGGGCCAGCCGGGCCAGGTTGAGGGTGGCTTGTTTCTTGTCAGTCTCCCGGGCGGGTGCCAGGGCGATTTCCTGAAACTGGTGGCATAGGGTGGTCAACATTTTCAGCACCCGTGTTGCTCCGCCATCCCGGATATGGCTGAAAAGCTCCTCCTCGGGGCATACCTGATACCCTTGGGAGTAAGTGCGGATGATCTCCATGACGGGCACCAGCGCAACGACCTTTTCCGGAGTCTTGCGGGGTTTGCCTGGACTGGTCCAGACCAGGATCAAATCACTCCGGGATTTATTACCCTTGGCCATCAGTCTCTCCCTGGCGCACCAAAATCCATGAATACCACTGCCTCAAAGCGAAGCCGGGGAAATGTCCATGCCTGAAGCTGGCTATTTCCTGGCCCGGCCTTTGGTCTTGTCCGGAGGTGGGGCGCTGGCTTTCTTCACCGCTGGCTTCTTGCTACTGACAGGTTTGGCAGCCTGTGCCGCAGAGCAGGTTGCCCCCGGCACCAGGTACAGGCTCTCACCCAGCCCGAAGGCATGGGCTGCCCTGGCCAGGGCCAGATCCGCCAGAGGCGCATTTCCAGCCCGGGCTGCTTTCAAGGCTTCCTGCTCATGGGTCTGCAGGGCCATGGCGAAGGCAAAAAGCAGGTCGTCCTTACCACCGTTCATGGCGAATTCCATCGCCTCTTTCTCGGGGCAAACCTCAAACCCCTTGGCGGAATTTTGCAGGACCACGGTCTTGGGCAGCAGGAAAATCATGCCCTCCCTGGGTGTTTCCGGGTCGTCCGGATTGACCCAGACGCATATCAGGTCGCTTGTGGGTTGTTTATCCCGGGCCATCTTCAACCTGCCTTCTCAACACCATGTCACCGAGTCTGGGCGACGAATTCCAGGCGCATGCGCCCCCTCTCACCCTATCTGCAAACTCAGGTCAGAAAAGGCCGCAAATTCACTGCTTGCTGGCTCCGGTTCTGAAGCGGGCCGAAATTCCCTACGCCAACGCATCGTGCAGCACCGAGCCACCCGCCACCAGTGGCGAGGGCCGGTTGGTGCGGTCGGTGAGGGTGGTCTCAGGGTCGAAGCCCAGGAGGTGATAGATCGTGGTCAAAATGTCTTTGGGGGAGACGGCCCGATCGGCCACCGTGCCGCCAATGCGATCCGACTTGCCAATAACCCGCCCACGGGCAATGCCGCCCCCCGCCAGCGCGACGCTATAAACCTGGGACCAGTGGTCGCGCCCGCCGCCGGCCACTTTCTGGATTTGTGGTGTGCGACCATGCTCGCTCAGGCACACCACCAGGGTCTCGTCGAGCATGCCCCGTTCGTCGAGGTCTTCGAGCAAACCCGCCAGCCCCTGGTCAAGGCCGGGCAGCAACTCGTCTTTCATGCGTGGGAAATGATCCCAGTGCGTGTCCCAGGCGGTGCCGGCCAGACCGTACTCATCCCAGAATACACTGACAAACCGGCTGCCAGCCTCCACCAGCCGTCGTGCGGCAAGGGCTGACTGGCCAAAAAGTGTCTCGCCGTAGCGTTCGCGGGCCTTGACAGGCTCAAGCCGCAAGTCGAGCGCGTCGCGCACACGGTTCGAGCGCAGCAGATCCAGCGCGGTGCTGCGCTGGCGGCTCATGGCCGGAGCGGCGGCCAGGCTTTCGAAGCGGGGCTGCGCCAGCTCGAGTTGCCGGGCCAGGCTGAGGCGGCCGTTGAGGCGGTCGAGTACCACCGCTTCTTCCAGGCTATCGTCGCCCTGGGTAAGGCTGAAGCGACAGTCGGCGTTGACGCCCCGATAAGGTTCGGGAGCATCCCACACCTTTTCCTGCAGTGTTTTGCGGGCATTGCGGGTGCCATGGCCAATGAAGCGGGTCCAGGTGGGGCTGTATTCGCCACCCAGAAAAGCCGGGTAGGGGCCGGCCCGCTGCACCTCGCCCACACGCTGGCTACTGAACGGGAAAGGCAGCGCCAGATTATCGGGTATCGCCCCCTTGCTACCCTTGGCCCGGAAAAGGTAATCGACCACCGAGCCGATATAGGGCCAGTGGCGGGCATCGCGCGGCGCCAGTTCCATGGGAGCATCGATGGCCGGCACGCCGGTGGTGGCGAAGGCCACGCCATGGAGGGGGTGCTGATGGGTGACGCTGCGCAGCACAGTCATTTTGTCGGCGACGCGTGCCAGGCGCGGCAGGCGGTCGCAGAAGCGCACGCCGGGTATGGCGGTGGGCATGTGGCCCAGTTCGCCCCGGATCTCGACCGGGGCATCGGGTTTGGGATCGAAGGTTTCCAGCTGGCTGGGGGCACCGTAGAGGTAGAGCAGGATGCAGGCTTTGGCCTTGGGGCCTGTTTTGGCGGCCGCCTGAAGCTGTAACAAATCGGCCAAACCCAGCCCCATCAGGCTGGAACCGCCAATTTGCAGCAGATCGCGCCGGCTGAAACCGGAGCAGGCCTGTCGGTGTGATCCAAGGACTCGCAGCATGGTCAAAACTCCGGTGCGACCGGAAAAAAGGCGGGGCAGCCCAAGTCTACCCTCAAGTCTGGCTGGCGCAAGGGAAAACCGGGCAATTGGCTGGCAGGGAGTCTGGCAGTCAGCCTCTTCAGGAGAGGGACTTTCCCCATAACGCACCTGCCTGCCGGCGGATGGGCCAGCATGACTACCGCCGCCCGGACACGGTTTGCGGCTATAAATCACTATAAATAGGGAGCGGGATCCGAATACTGGAGAAGCCGATGGAAATGCGCATCTTGCCCGCGGCAAGCCTGATCCTGGGACTGTTTCTGGGTACCGTTCAGCCGTTGTGGGCCGATGCCCTCGACCGGATGGCTGCCGACAGACTGGCCGCAGTGCGCCAATCTCTGGCCGAATGGGCCAAATTGCGCCAGGAGATACCCCGGCCGGCCCCCTGGAAGGAATTCCGCACCAACCTGCATGTCCACTCGGCTTTTTCGCATGACAGCCGGGGAAAAATCGGGGATATCGTCGCCGCGGCCCACCGCGCTGGTACCCATATTCTGATGTTCACCGAGCATCCCGCCCCCCACTACGATTTTTTCAAGGACGGCCATCAGGGCCTGCGCGACAGCGTCCTGCTCATTCCCGGGGCGGAGGAGGCTGGGCTGTTGGCCTTCCCTCTGGCATCCATCCCCCGGGGAGCCACTGAGACGGTGGAGGTTTCCGGGTTGGTGCGCCGTACGGGTGGCATCAGTTTTCTGGCGCACCTCGAAGAACGGATGACAGTGGAAGGCCCCGACCTCACCGGCGTGGAGATCTACAATATCCATGCCCTGTTCAAAGAGCAGAAGCGCCTGGTCTCGTCGATGAAAAACCCCATCTGGCTGGCTAACGCTGCCAAACTGATCAACCAGTATCCGCAAGAAGCCTACTCCACCCTCCACGATTATCCCGCCAACTATTTGCGGCGCTTTGATGAACTCTGCCAGAAGCGGCCTCACACCGGCGTCTCTGCCAACGATGCCCACCAGAATATCGGCCTGGTGATGAAGCTGGCCGACAAAAATCAGGTGCTGGTGGAAGATGCCCTCGGCAAAAAAATCTTCGAGATGGACCGGCTGGTGGCTGGGGCCGTGGTCAAAATCCCACCCGATGCCAATCCGGGTGATGTTCTGCTCAAGCTGCAACTCGACCGCTATGAAAACGCCCTGCGTCATGTCGCTACCCACCTGCTAATGAAGAAACCAGGCCGAGAAGCGGTCTGGGATGCTCTGGAGAATGGCAGGGCTTTTGTCGGCTTCGACTGGATGGCAGACACCACCGGTTTCCAGTTCGCCATCACGGCAGCGGGTGACCGCCATGAAACCGGCGCAAGACCCCGGTTCACCCAGGGGATGCGGCTGGTTGGCTCAGCCCCTGTTCCCGGGGAGTGGAAAATCATCCGCAATGGCCTGCCCCATGCGGCTGGCCAAGGCCGGGAATTCGCTGTAGCCCTGACCGAACCAGGTGTCTATCGCGCCGAAGTCTGGCTGGATATCGCTGGTGAGAAGCGCGTCTGGATCCTTTCCAACCCTATTTATGTCCACTGAGGCCACTATGCGACCCGCTCTGATAACTGTCACCACCTTGCTGTTTCTGGGTTGGTTTAGCCCATCACCCCGTGCCGACACACCTGCCGTGATCCATCCCGAGGCAACACCCGCGCAAGTGGCGCAAGCCCAGGCGCAGTGGTCGCAGCACCTGGGCCAGCCTGTGGTTCGCTCCGTCGAATTGGCCCCGGGGGTGAAGGTTGACCTGCGGCTGATCCCGCCGGGTGAATTCCGCATGGGCAGTCCGGAAAGCGAGAACCGGGACAACGCCTCGGAATCGCCGCGCGAGGTCACCCTCACCCGGGCCTGGTACGCTGGTGCCTACGAGGTCACCCAGGCGCAGTGGCTGGCGTTGATGGGCACCAATCCTGCCAGGTTTCCGCAGCAGGCCTTGAAAGAGCAGGCTGTTTTCCCGGTTGAGAATATCTCGCACAACGACGCCCAGGCGTTTCTGGCCAAACTGCGTGTAAAGAGCGGCCTGCCCTTCCGCCTGCCCACCGAGGCGGAATGGGAGTTCGCGGCCCGGGCCGGTGCCACCACCGCCTATCCCTGGGGAAACAGTCTCGATGGCACGCAGGCCAATTGCGATGGCAGCAAGCCTTTTGGCACCGACAAGCCGGGCACTTCACTGGGTAAGCCATGCGCCCAGGGCCGCTACCCTGCCAACGCCCTGGGCCTGTTCGACATGCACGGCAATGTCTTCGAATGGTGTGCCGACTGGTATGGCAAATACGATACCACCGCCGACCCGCAAGGACCAAAGACTGGCCGTTACCGGGTGCTGCGGGGAGGATCATGGGGCAGTCCGGCGCACCTGTGCCGATCTGGCAGGCGGGTATTCAACGAGCCGGGCAGCCAGGGCACCAGCATCGGTCAGGGGCTGCGTCTGGGTCTTGATTTGCCGAACAAACCGCTACATATCGGCTCGGCCGAAGTGAGTCGGGTGCTGGTTCTGGGCAACAGTGTTACTTTACATGGTCCCCTCAAGGAAATCGGCTGGGAAGGCGATTGGGGTATGGCGGCCAGCGCCCGGGAAAAAGATTTTGCCCATGTACTTTTAGGCCACTTTGCCAAGGCCGCCCATGGCCTGCCCGAAATGCGCGTGAAGAACCTGGCCGGGTTCGAGCGCGGCTTGGCCGCGTATGATGTGGCAAAAGAGCTTGAAAAAGAGTTGGCATTCAAGCCCAACCTGGTAGTGGTGGCGGTGGGCCGCAACGCCAAAGACCCTGTCACTGAAGCTGAGAAAGCGGCCTATCTGGCCGCCTTCACTCACCTGCTGAAAACCCTGAAGGAAAACGGTCAGCCGCGCCTGGTGGTCCGCAGCGAGTTTTGGGAGGAACCCGCCAAAGAGGCGTTGGCCAAAAAGGCCTGTGAGACTGTTGGCGCCCTGTATGTGGACATTGGCGCTCCCGCCAGGGATCCTGCCAACCTGGGCAGTGCTGAACGCAAAATCAACCATGCTGGCGTGGCTGGCCACCCAGGCGACCGGGGCATGCGGATCATGGCAGACAGGTTATGGCAGGCGATGGAACGGGAGTGGCAGCAGGCCCCCAGGTGATGCCAGCCTGGGATCCTCGTAATGACCGGCCAATCTGCGGGCTTCACCAACAAAAAAGGTTGGGCACCAGGCGAAAATGGTGCCCAACCCTGCAAAGGAAGCCTCCGCCCTCAGCTCACCTTCCGCAACTTGGTCATCCGCCCGGTGGCCACCCACTCGGCCACCAGGATATTGCCGTCGACGTCGAAGCAGGCGTCATGTGGATGGACGAATTTGGCGTTTTGCCAATGCTTGGCGTCACCTCGGATGCCACCGCCATTCTTGCCGGTGACGCGGGCCACATCATCACCCAACTGGGCGACAACCTTGTCGTCCTTGTCGAGCAGGGTCACCCGGGCATGCAATTCGGGAATCACCAGCAGGCCCTTGTGAATCTCGGCGTTGGCAGGCAGACCAAAACCCGTCAGGGTCTTTTGGTACTTGCCGTTGATGTCGAAGAACTGCAGCGTGTGGTTCGCGCGGTCGCACACCACAATGCGCGGCTCCTCACCACGGGTGTCCACCCACAGGCCGTGCGGGGTGTTGAACTTGCCCTTGCCCGTGCCCGGTCCACCGAAGTGTGACTTCCAGTTGCCGTCCTTGTCGTAGCGGTGCACCACAAAGCCGCCATAACCATCCACCAGGAAAAAGTCGGTGCTTCCCGGCAACCAGGCGAAGTTGGTGGGCATGAAGCGGTTCTGGCCCCAGGCCCCAGTGGGCTTGGTGTCCTCCCCGGGGGCATAAACCCCGGAATCCATCGGCGCATACTTCTGCCAGACCGTCTCGCCTGTCGGGGTCATTTTCGCGAAGGTTTTCAGGTGCTGGTAGGCGCAGACATAGAGGAACTCGTCGTTGCCCTCCTTGCGGATCTCGATGCCGTGCCCACCGCCCTGGAACTGCTTGCCAAAGCTGCGGATGTATTTGCCGGTGTTGTCGAAAACGAAGATCGACGGATGATCTTTCAGCTCCTTGCGCCCCTCGTGGATGACATAGACATTGGCCTGGGAATCCACAGCCACATTGTGCGTGGTCTGCCAGGTGAACTGATCGGGCAGCTTCAGCCAGTCGTGCAGCACCTCGTAACGATGCTCGCCCTGGCCGGTGACCATGGGCCGGTTGTCAGCCTTGTTTTGGGTGCCCAGCAACAGGGGCCCGGTGGCGGCGGTGGCTGAGAGCACGGCTGTGTTCTGTAAAAAACGACGACGATTCATGCGAAAACTCCAGGAAGGTGATTGAAAACCAGCGACACACAGAGAGAAACGACTCCGGTCAGAGACCCGCCACTTCCCAACCCTTGCGGTAGGTGCGGCGGACAAAAGCGTTGGCTTCCGGCACATTGGTCACCCGCATCGTCGGGCTGTCCCATGCGAGTTTCTGGCCCTTGAACCGGGTAGCCAGGCAGCCCAGCAGCACACTCTCGGTGAGGGGGCCAGCGAAGGAGAAAGGCGCCGAGGTCTGACCGTTGCCGCGCACCGCCTCGACAAACTGCAGGTAGTGATTGTTGCCGCCTGGTTCAGGCATCTTGTAGCCCGTGAACTTTTCTTCGGGGAAAAGGACGGGTGGACCAATGTAGGGCGAATACATCACTCCTTTGGTGCCAATGTAGATCGAACCCTGATCGTTCAGTTCGCGATTGCCGACAAGCGCTTTCAGCTCGGCCGGCGGACGCAGCGAACCGTTGTACCAGGTGAGTTCAACCCGGTCGGTGGTGTATCGCGTGCCCGGAAACACATAGCGCACCTGCACATCCAGGCCCCAGCTATCGGCATTCGGGGCATCGCCCACACTCTCCACCGTGAGAGGATTCCCCACTGCCAAAGCTGAGAAAACCGGATCCAGGATATGGCAACCCATATCGCCAAAGGTGCCGGTGCCGAAGTCGAGCCGCTTGCGCCATTCGCCGGGGTGGTAGTAGCTGGTGATGAACGGACGCTCGGCGGCCACACCCAGCCACTGGTCCCAGCCAAAGTTGGCCGGGATCTTGTCAACACGGGTGGGGCGCGGGTTGCGGTCGCCCCATTGCTTGCCACTCCAGCTGTGGGCGGCCTTCACCTGGCCGATGGCTCCCTCTTGCACCAGGGCCACCACGGTGCGATGGATCACATGCGAGTGGATCTGGATGCCCATCTGCGAGACCAGCTTCTTCTCGGCAGCCACTTTGGCAAGCTGGCGCGACTCGTAAATGGTCTGGGTGAGGGGTTTCTGGGTGTACACATGCAGGCCACGGTTCATGGCGCTCATGGTGATGGGCGCATGCATGTGGTCGGGCGTGGAAATGTTGGCGGAATCGAGATTCTTTTCCTTGTCGAGCAGTTCCCGCCAGTCCTGGTAGCAGTTGATATCAGGGAAGCGCTTCTTGATCTCGCCAAAACGGGAGGTATCGACATCGGCCACCGCCACCAGGCGCAGTTTTTTGCTTTCCGTCAGCGAACTGAGGTCAGCCATGGCCATGCCGCCCGCGCCGAAGCTGGCGTGCAGCACCGTCTCGCTGGGAGCCGAATGGCCGTGGGCCCGGTAAATGGCCGGGGCGCTGATGGTGGCCGCAGCCAATGATTGCAAGGCAAGGCGGCGGGATGGATGCCTGAGCTGGCGCATAGTGAAAGTTCCTGGATCGGCGGGAGGGCAAAAAAAGGTAAAGACCGCTAAACCCCGTTTCGGGCCGGGAGGCAGTTTAACATACCCACGCCGGGGAGTGGCAAGGAAAAATTGGTTCCAGAAATCAGCCGGGTTGGGCCAGGATCTGCCTGGGGGAGGATGACAGGTTTCAAACCTGACCGCAGGCTGGTAAATTACAGTGCGGGATCGCCAAAATCAGCGAGGGAAACACATGATCACGACCACCGGCAACGAAGTGGCTGGGCATAGCATCACCGGGTATCTGGGGGTGGTGCGGGGTATTGTGGTGCGTTCCCCCACGATCGCTCAGGGGATCTTTGGCGGCCTGAAGACGATCATCGGCGGCAACAACGAGGCTTTCGCCCGAGTCTGCGAAACAGCCCGCCAGGAGGCCTTTGAACGCATGGTGGCCCATGCCGGGGAGGTGGGGGCGCATGCCATCATTGGCATGCGTTACGACGCCACCGAATTTGCCCCCAGTGTGACCGAGGTGCTGGCCTATGGCACCGCAGTGAGCCTGGTTCGCCATGTCGAGTAACCTGCCGGGGAAAACCACCGTCCATACCGGTATCGACCAGGCCCGGGACGACGGTTTCTCGTTTTTGCGGGGCAAGCGGGTGGGCCTGCTCAGCCATGCCGCCGCCTGTGATAGCTCCTTGCGAACCACCCTTTCGCTGTTGCGCGAGACGCTGGGCGACGATCTGAAGATCCTTTTCACGCCTGAGCACGGCTTCCACGGCCATGCCCAGGATCTCGAACCGGTGGCCTTGACGGCCCAGTCCGCCCAGGGCCCCCGCTGGGTGAGCCTGTATGGCGACACTTTCGAGTCCCTCACGCCACGGCCCGGGGACTTGCGCCTTATCGACACGCTGGTGGTGGACCTGGTTGATGTCGGTAGCCGTTATTACACCTTCCAGGCAAGTATGCTGCTGGCCATGCGCGCCGCTTTCGCCTGCGGGGTGGCGGTGATGGTGCTCGATCGGCCCAATCCCATCGGTGGCCTGCGGGTGGAAGGGCCGATGCTCGAGGAGGGTGCCGAAAGCCTGGTGGGCATCCATCCCATTCCCTCGCGGCATGGCATGACCATCGGCGAGCTGGCCATCCTTTACAAAGAGGAACTCGGGCTGGAAGGCGAGCTGGGGGTGATACCCTGCCAGGGCTACCTCCGTGGCTGTTACCTTGACAGCACCACCGTGCCCTGGGTTCGGCCCAGCCCCAACATGCCCACACTCGACACGGCCCTGGTCTACCCCGGCATGGGCTTGCTGGAAGGGACCAACCTCTCCGAGGGGCGTGGCACCACGCAACCGTTTGAAATTTTTGGGGCCCCATGGCTACATCCCGACACCCTCGCCGAGGCGCTCAATTCCCAGGGCCTGGCCGGGGTGCATTTCCGCCCGGTGACCTTCCGTCCCACTTTTCAGAAACACCAGGACCAACTCTGCGGCGGGGCGCAAATCCATGTCACCGACCGTGCCGGCTTCAGTCCGGTGCGTATGGGGCTGGCCGTGCTGGAGGTGGTCCGGGAACTGGGGGGTGGCCATTTTGCCTGGCGCACCGATCCCTATGAATTCGTCGCCGACCGCCCAGCCATCGACCTCCTCTTTGGCAGCGACCGGGAGCGGTTGGCGTTGGCGGGTGGCGAGTCCTGGCTGCAGATCGCTGCCGGCTGGGCCGAGGAGGAAGCGGATTTTATTCTCCACCGCAAACCCTATCTCATTTACAGTGAATAGCTGATGGGCACCGGGCACCCAACCGGCCTCAGCTTGCCTGATCTGGCCGTGGTCCTGGTTTACCTCGTGGGCACCACGCTGGTGGGTGCCTGGTTTCGCAAGGGTCAGAAAGACATCCAGAGCTATTTCGTGGGCGATCGCGAGGTCCCCTGGTGGCTGGTGCTGGTTTCCATTGTCGCCACCGAGACCAGCACGGTCACCTTCCTCAGCGTGCCGGGCACCGCCTACAACCCCAGAGGGGGGAACCTCACCTTCCTGCAACTGGCGCTGGGCTACGCGCTGGGCCGGCTGATCATTGCCTGGATCCTGCTGCCTGGCTATTTCCAGGGCCGCTTCATCAGCGCCTATCAGGTGCTGCGCCAACGGTTCGACACCCGGGTGCAGCGCTGTGCTTCGCTGTTGTTCCTGCTCACCCGCACCATCGCCGATGGGTTGCGGCTGTTTCTCACTGCGCTGCTGCTGCAACAATTCACAGGCTGGAACATGCCGCTGGCCATTCTGGTGATGGGTGGACTGACGGTGCTCTACACCTGGCTGGGTGGCATGCAGGCAGTTTTGTGGACCGATTGCATCCAGTTCATTATTTATATGCTGGGCGCCCTGCTGGCAGGCTGGATCCTGTTGGCCAGTTTGCCGGGCGGCTGGTCCGGATTCATGCGTGTGGGCGCCGAAGCTGGCAAGTTCACGCTGTTCAATTTCTCTACCGATCCGGCTACGCCCTACACCCTGTGGGCTGGCGTGCTGGGTGGCGCTTTTTTCAGCATGGCCAGCCATGGCGCCGACCAGATCATGGTGCAGCGCTACTTGTGCGCCAAAAACCTCAGTCACGCCCGTATGGCCCTGGTGGCCAGTGGGGTGGTGGTGCTGTTGCAGTTTTTGCTTTTTTTGCTGATTGGCGTGGGGTTGTTCGTCCTGGCGCACTCAGGCGCGTGGGAACTGCCGGCGGACCTCCGCAACGACCAGGTCTTTGGCCGTTTTATTGTGGAAAAACTGCCTATGGGGCTGGTGGGTCTGGTGATCGCGGCCGTGCTGGCAGCGGCCATGTCCACCCTGTCGAGTTCGCTGAACAGCTCCGCCAGTGCGGGGCTGGCCGATTTTTACCAGCCGCTTCGCCCCAACAGGACCGAGGCTGATTATCTGGCCGTCTCGCGCTGGCTGACCCTGCTTTTTGGTGGTGCGCAAATCGGCGTGGCACTGCTGGCCTGGCAGATTGACAGCCCTCGCAGCATCATCGACCAGGTGCTGTCCGTGGCAGGCCTCACCACCGGCATGGTACTGGGGCTTTTTTTGCTGGGCCTGATGAAAAGGCCCGTCACTTCCACCGCCGCGCTCATCGGCATGGGCTGCGGATTTGCGGTGGTGATGTCGGTTTACATTCCCGGTGCCCTGGGCAAACCAGTGGTGGCCTGGCCCTGGTACGCTGGCATTGGCGCTCTCACCACCGTGCTGGGGGCACTGGTGATTAGTCGTCCAAAGACGGCAGGCAGCCAGGCAACGGCGGAGCCTGGGATCCCTGGTGGCAGGCCTGAATAGCCGAAATCATGTTATTCCGCCCCTACAGGGCCGAAATTGAAACCCTTGAACCCAAGGCGGCGCTGTGCTCTACCCTGGGCTACCTGAGGCCGCACCTTTGGCGCTCAAGACAATTCACCCCGCCCCCAACCATAAAATTCACCCCCGTGCCCCCTCGCGCCCAACGGGGTACCCAATCAACTCTTCCGAAGCCCCAACGGGGCGAAATGTGATAGCCCAGGGTAGAGCGAAGCGCCACCCGGGGTCAGGGGCCACAAAAAAATACCCCAGCGGGCCGGATTTTAGAACCCAGGTAACTGGCCCTGGGGCCCATTGTTTCGCCTACTTCCCTTGGGGCAGGCGTTCGAGGGTGATCTCGCGGAACCGCACCACCGCCTTGCAGCCGCCGTGAATTTGCAAGCCGATGATCCCGTCACGGGGTATTGTCGCGTCGGGTTCGGTGTAATCGACCGTGCGGGTGCCATTGAGCCAGAGCTGGATCCGTGACCCCTCGCAGCGGATACGGTAGTCGTTCCAGTCGCCGGGCTTGAGTATTCGGGCCAGGGTCTCTTTGTCTGGCCCGGCCAGCACCTTGTTGCGCCGGCTTTCGTCGTAGAGGGCGCCATCGAAGCCCTTGCCGAGATCGGCCTGGTAGCCGATCATTTCGTGATGGTTGGGGATGCGCCTGGAACGGATCTGCACGCCGCCATTCACAAACCCTTCGGTGCCTTCCAGCTTGTATTTCAGCCGCAGCTCAAAGTCGTCTGGCGTTTCGCTGGTGCAAAGAAATTCATTCTTCGGGACGGTTTTTTCGAGCGAGCCAGCCACAATGGCACCGCCCTCCACCCGCCAGGTGGTTTTGGTATCGCCTTCCCAGCCTTTCAGGGTTTTACCGTCGAAGAGTGAGACCGGCTGGGCCCGGCCTGCAAGAGGAACCAGCAAGAACAAACCAAACACTACCCAACCGGTCCTGGCCATGGAATCTCTCCCCGTCTGTTTCAGCGATTCATCCCGGGAATAGAATAACCGGGCTGGACGGTTTGTCCAAACCGGGACCGGCAGACCTGTTCCCCCTTCCAAACGCCTGGCAATGCCGCATAATTCAGGCATCGGCTCACCATAACCGGAGATGATTCCATGCGCCTGGCCCTTTTTTGTAGCCTCATCGCTGCGGCTTTCGGCTTCTGCCCAGCGGCTTTTGCCCTGGATCCCGCCGAGGTGGTGGTGATTGCCAACAAGTCGGTGCCAGACTCCATCGAGGTGGCCGAACACTACCTGGCCAAACGCCAGGTTCCCCGTGGCAACCTCATCCTGCTGGACCTGCCCAAGGGCGAGGACATGACCCGGAAAGAGTACGATGAGAAACTGGCGGGCCCCCTGCGTGAGGCGCTCCAGGCGCGCAAAAAACAGGTGAAAGTGCTGCTGACCGTTTACGGCGTGCCGTTGCGGGTGGGCGGGCAGGAGCAGACGCCCGAAGAGAAGGCCGGCTTCGACCTGTTGACCCCGCGTCTGGAGGTGATCCGCAAAGAGATCGCTGAACTGGAAAAAAATAAAACCGCGCCGGGTAGCGCCGACAGGATCAAGGCGGCCCAAGCCGCTCTGGCCCCACTCCAGCAGCAACAGGCCCGCTTCACCCATCCCGAGTCCCATGCCTGCGTCGATTCGGAACTGATGATGTTGTGGGTGGGCAAATATCCGCTCGAGCGCTTCCTGCCCAACCCCATGCACTGGCAATTTCCGGCCAGCAAGCGCCAGCCGGGGAAAATTTTCCTGATGACCGCCCGGCTCGACGGCCCAAGCAAGGATATCGCCAAGCGGCTGGTGGATGACGCCGTGGCGGTGGAGCAAGCTGGCGGGTTGCAGGGGAAGGCCTATATCGACGCCCGCGGCCTCGCCTACAAAGCGGACAAGCCGGGTGAGACCGGCACCGGCCTCGAGGGCTATGACGAGTCGTACCGCGAGGCGGCAGCCGTGCTGAAAAAGGCGGGTATCGAAACCGTGCTGGATGACAAACCAGAAATCTTCAAGGCCGACAGTTGCCCCGATACCGCCCTCTACAGCGGCTGGTATGCGCTTGCCAACTACACCCCCGCCTGCAAGCTCAACCGGGGGGCAGTAGCCTGGCACCTGGCAAGCTACGAGGCCGCCACGCTGCGCGATCCCAAATCCCGGGTGTGGTGTGTGGGCCTGCTGCGCGATGGCGCGGCGGTAACGCTGGGCCCGGTAGCCGAACCCTACACCGTCGGCTTCCCCAAACCTGAGGAGTTTTTCGGTTTTCTAGTCACCGGTGAAGATACGGTGGTGGAGTGCTACGCGAAAACCGCCCTGCTAGTGAGCTGGATGACGGTTTTTGTGGGCGATCCGCTCTACAACCCGTATGCCCAGACCATGCCCGGTAAAAAGGGCTCGGTGCATCCCAGCCCCAAGGGGGCCAGGAATATTTTCAACACCCCCACCGAGGATTTTTAAGCCCGGGCCCGCCCCGGCAGTGGCCCGGCATCCACAGGGTGCTGCCGGGCTTCAGGGCAAGGTTTGGAAAACCCGCCTCACCTGTCCCCGTCCCGGTCATTTGGCTCCTGGTCTGGCCCAGGTCCTTGATAGCCATAGCTCGGTGACATAGTGCCGGTTGCGCCAGTTCAGGTGGCCCTCTTCCAGTTTTTCCCACGACAGCACCACTTTGCCATCGCGCGCCGCCTCATCAGGAACTTCAAAGACCTGCTCGGTGACCTGGTCTTGCAGCACCCCCAGATGCACACGCCTGGCCCGCTGGCCGTCCACCAGCAACGGGGAATCGCCCTGGGCGAACAGCCGCACGGTGTAGCCGCCCCGGATGTCGAGGCCGGTGAAGGCGAGCCCTTCGGGCAGGTCATCCTGGTAGGTGTGCCAGGCGAAGCGCACCGGCCGGCGCTGCTCGCCCATCCAGCGCTGGGTGGGTGACGGGAAGCGGTCTCCCCAGCGGATCTGGTCGGCCGCCTCAAAGAGTTTGGCCTGGCGGGGCGACTTGCCCACATGGCCCATCGATTCATAGAAGCCCCCCGGGCCGGGGTCGTCGAAGCGCCCCAGCCGGACGAGCTCCTGCACCGCCTCATCGGCTGGCAGTTTGGCGATGCGGGCCAGCTGATCTTCCAGCCACCAGCGGTCATTGAGGGGGTAGTCGAGGAAATCGAGCACGCAGGCTCGTTCCGACCCGCTCGCCTGGTGTTTTTTCAGGGTGGTCTGGTAACCAATCGAGCGAAACAACGAATCTCCCTGCCGCAGGATCTGCTCGCGCCATGAGGGCCTGACAGGCTGTTCCGTGGTCGAGGCCAGATCGGCTTGCGCCAGCCGGATGGCCTCGGCGGCACCCAGGCGCCCGGCGCTACGCAAGCGCCCGAGTGCTTGCTGCTGCAAGCGGGTCTCGCGCAGCAGGCGCTGCCGGGTGTAGGCATCGTAATAGGCGCGCATCAGGTGCATCTCCAGACGCCAGTTGTCACCCAGGGGGCCGTGGGTTTTTTCGATAGCCTGCCAGAGTTTCAGGGTGCCCTCCACCGAGCTGTTTTCCGCCAGGCTGCCGCGCCAGTTGTTTTCCAGCGCCAGCAGGGCATCGCCGCCTGGCTCGGCCAGATCGTGGCGGAAGAAGAAGCGGGCGTAATCCATGGCAAAGGCACGGATGTCGAGAGTGGGCCGCCAGCCCAGTTGTGACCAGAGGGCCTTGTTGAAATCATCGTGAATGCCATCGGAATAGGTGATGAAGCCGGTGGTGAAACTTTTCCCCAGGCGGTAAATAGACGCCATATCGCGCGGACGCGGGCAGACCGGTTCCCGGCCCAGCGTCGCCCCAAAGGCCGGATCCCACCACGGCACCGGGTACTGGCAGCGCACCGTGTGGGTGATATCGGGGTACCAGCGGATGGGGTAGCTGGCTGTGAGTCGTTGGCGGGTTTCCTCCAGGGGCGGGCTGGAGGGGCCCATCACCACGCCACCCAGCCAGGCGGGATTTTTGGCATCGACATAGGCGTAGAAATGATCCACATCGAGCGGCTTGAAGCCTTGCAGAGAGAGCCATACTTTGGCCCGGGGGTGATGTTTCGCCAGCGTGGCGGCCATCTTTTCCAGGAAAGGCAGCAACTCCTTCGCGTGGTTGTCACCCGGGTCGCCGCCCGGCACAAAGACTGCATCCAGCCGCTTGCAGGCTTTGTAAAAAGCTTCCTGCCGTTGCAGGAAAGCGGCTTCGAGGGGCGCGTTGGGCAGGGCCACCTGCACTGGTACCCACACCCAGTGATCGAGATCGTATTGGTCGCACAAGCCGGCGATGCGCTGGTTCATCTCCTCCCTGGGTAGTTTGAAATGCGGAGAGGGATCGTTGTCTTCAAAGGGGATATTCTCAATGCAGTTGGCTCCGAAAATGGCCAGCTCGCGGAAATGCTGGTCGAACTGCGCCACGGTCCAGGCGTCCCAGCTGTTGGCCCGGGCCCGGTAGCCGATCTGGTGGCCACGGATGGGCACATCAGGTGATTCGCTGACACCGAACCCTGCCCCCAGGCGGGTTTTGCCCTGCCCCAGTTCCAGGGACCGCAGCAGCCGGCCCACGCCAAACAGCACGCCACGCCCGTCACGCCCGCGGACCACTACCACCGTCCGCTGGCCCGCTCCGGCCAGAACGCTGATGGCAAAACTTTCCGGTTTGGCGGCGGGTTGGCTACCTCCGGCCTGCGCCATCCACGGGCTGGGGCCTTCGGCGACCGTCAAGGCGATCACCGGTCCGTCACCGCCGGGCCACTCGCTGGCCATTTTCCAGGTGATGCCCGAGCGCCTGGCCACCTCCTCCACCAGCACCCGGCTGGCCACCGCTTCGGCAGCTGGCAATTGGCCCGGTCGCGTCACCACCACTGCCCCGGCAAGGTCCAGGGTGGCAGGTTGGGCGGGCAAAACCGCCAACAGGCCCAACAGCAAGAGCGGCATGGGAAGAGTCCTTTCCAAGGGGGGGAAATCCTACTTGCGGAGTTGCAAACGGCAATCCGGCTGGGCGGGCACCGGTTGGCCCACCTGCTCCACCGGCTGGGTGAACAGGTATTCCCAGACTTTTTCATGGATGAAAGCACCCGACGCCTCTTGCAGCGCCGCACTGCCGGGTGTGACGCAGCCGTGCGCCCGTTTGGCATCATTCCGCACCTCGGCGCGGGTGAGCAATTGCCGGGAAAAGCCGTAGGGTGCAGGGGTGGCGTCGACATCCACTTGCGGGCCGAAATGGTTCAGGCCCAGCATCTCCCACGACCGGCAGTAATGGTTGCCAACCCAGCCGGTGTCGAGGGTGTGGCTAAAACCAAAGTAGCGGTTGGCGGGTGTGGCGGAGGGGAGTGCCTGCCAGTTTTCGTACTGGTCACGGGGCCCGCAAAACAGCACCACGCGGTCCACTTTCCGGTGGATGGCAAAGCGGGCGGCGGTGGTGGCGCCATGCGAGGCCCCGGCAACAATCACCTTGTCCCAGCGCAAGGCGGCCTGGTCGTCGGTGAGAAACTGCTCCCAGTGGCTGGCCGGATCTTCCCTGGCCAGCCAGCGGACAAACAGCAGCGCGCGCTGGGCCATGCCATCCGCCAGGGGGATGTCCACTACGGGGCTGAAGTCCTGCCCTGTGGCGGCTTCCAGGCGGATTTTGCCGAGGTATTTCTCATCTGCGGGCGGCGGTTCCTTGCCAAAGGTGCCAAACCAGCCATTGGCGTAATGCACGCGGATGGCATGCAGCCCATAGCCGGAAAGCCGGTCGAACAGTCCCGGGTTGTGGCCCATCAGCCAGATGACCAGTCGGCCGCGCGGTGTCACACGGGTGTCCACGCTGGCCTGCTGCAGATCGGCGGGCTTGCCGCCTTTTTCCAGCAGAAAACCAAGCTCCGGATGGGCCCTGGCCATGGGGTCGATGACACTGGCGCGGGCGCTGAAACTCCGTTTCCCGGCGGGAGGGGGCTGGCCGGGGGGAGCAGCCGGGTCAGGCCGGGCGTTCAGGGTGAGCAGGCCGGCCAAAAACAGGCCAGCGGCGTGCGCCGTGCCAAAAATTCCCATGTGGCCAACCCCTGAAAAGGCGGGCAGGCTATTTCCGGCCGCCCATGAAAACCTGCTTCAAACGGTTGAGGATACCCGAAAACAGCCCCTTGCTCCACTTGCCAGGTGTCCCGACGGTGACCGAGGAGCCCCGCTTGCCCAAAGCGAACGACATGCCCCGGCTACTGAAAATGATGGCAAACCCCGGCAGGATCTGCACACGCTTGTACCAGGTGACCGCCATCAGTTGCTTCCCCGCAAATAAAGACTCAATCCCGGTTTCTCTCAACCGCAGGCCATTGTAGCGGTAAAACCGGGCCGGGATCCCCACAACCAATCGGGACCCGGCCATTCAGGGCCTTTGGCCCCCTCACCGAAATATCCCCCAGCATCACCTGACCTGTGCCCTGGAAAGCCCCCAGGCCCGCGCAAAAAAAAGAAGCAGCAAGGCCCGCACCACTCTCTGGAAGCGCGTAGAGAGACTGATTCCCTACGCGGATACCCCAGCCACCAAAAACCCGCCAACCCCGCGCGGCACGCTCATAAGCAATCAACAAAAACCCACTCCCAGCACCAGATATCACAACACCGCATCCTGACCCCAACCCCCAGCCGCCCAACCCAACCGTTTTCCAGCCAGAAAACCCCTCAAATGCTGAAAATTCTACCAATTCCAAAATAGTTCAAAACTCGCTTGCTGAATTTTGTCTTTTGTCAGGTTATGGGTAACAGGGAAAGGAAGAGATCGTCCCGATTCCTTTTCCATCCTGATAGGGCCGGATTGGAATTCCAGAGAGTCTAAGGAGTATTCCATGGGTCATCTGATGCAGCGTCGGGAGTTGTTGAAAACAGCCGCTTGGGCTCTGGCTTGTTCTACGCCAGGCATGGGCAAGCTGCTGGCGAAGGTACCGATGCAGTCGATCGCCCGGGGTAGTAACCAGTTTGGCTGGGAGTTGCTGCGGCAACTCGACGGCAAGGGTAACACCTTTGTCTCGCCCACCAGCATCGCCGCGGCGCTGGGCATGACTGCCCTGGGTGCCCGGGGGGAAACGCTGAAAGAAATGGCCCGGGTGCTGCATGTGCCCGCCGGCACGCCTGATTTGGATGCCGGGTGGAAAGAACTGATTGACGCCCTGCGCGCTGACAAACCTGGCCGGCAGGTGAAGCTGGCCAACCGCCTGTTTGGCCAAAAGGGTTTTGCCTTTCTGCCCACTTTCACCGACCGGCTGGCGTCGGCCTTTGCGGCACCGATGGAGGTGGTCGATTACAGTAATC
>QWOS01000133.1 GCA_003669555.1 Planctomycetota bacterium | reverse complement strand
GTCTGTGGCCTTCACATCCAGAATGGAAGGCTTGTCTGCGGCAAACTCCGTGTAATTGAAAGGATGCTGAATTGTCACCAAGGTGATTGGGTGCGCCAGCTCGAGAATCGCGTTCAACAAGCTGATCAAAGCCTGGGAATTGGCCGGATCCCCGAAGGTTTTCTTGAAGGCAAAGTCAACCGTGGGGCAGATGCCAAGGATCATGGATGCTCCCCTCGCCTCACTGCGATCAGGCAATACCTCCCCATCTTAACACCATCCGGCCGCTGAGGGTACTCATCCGGGGACCGTGGCCCTGCCTGGTTTCTCCTCTGCCGCAATTGAAAACCCAGAAGCCGGCGGCGTCTCCCAAACTCCGATTGCCATCACCTTCCTGGCAATCGACACCCACAATGCTCCGGGAGGATTGGTTGGGAGGGGCCACGAGCTAGCCACCGTCTTCCACGGATTGTCCGGGCCTCATGCTCCCGGCTCGTTGGGCTATTTGGGGTGGAAGCCAAGGCCAGCTCCGGCAAACCATTGGGGGGGGGCGATTGGCGGTTGGAATGGTCGCTGCCTCATTCAAGGATTTTCGATTTATCGGGAGATTGGCGGTCCCGTGGGAATCGGGTAGGATAGCATGCTTGCCCTGAAATCCTGTTTCTCCCTCCCGATTCTGCCCGACGAAGGAACCTCTCCCATGCAGCGGATAGCGCACTTGGCACGGATGGCGCGGACAGCCTGTTTGGCTGCCGTTGGCTGGTCGATGGCTTTGGGCCTGGCCAATGGTCAGGAGCAGGTGGCGCAACCGCCCCTGTCACAATTTCAGATCAACGCGCAAAAGCGCCCGTTTGAATTCTACAAAGGCGACCGGATTGCCATCGTTGGCAACACGCTGGCGGATCGCATGCAGCATCTGGGCCATGGTTTTGAGGCTCAGCTCCAGGTTAATTATCCCGATTATGGCATCATATTGCGTAATCTGGGGTTTTCTGGTGATGAGCTGACCCAGCGTATTCGCTCCGCGGATTTCGGCTCGCCCGACCAGTGGCTCAGCAAAGTGAAGGCCAGCGTGGTGATAGCCATGTTTGGCTACAACGAGTCCTGGGCCGGCCCGGAGGGGGTGGAAAAGTTTGGCAAAGACCTGTCCACCTATGTCGAGCACCTGCGGGCGGAAAAATTCGATGGTAGCCATTCACCGCGCCTGGTACTCTGCTCACCCACAGCTTTTGAGGCCGGTGAGAAGCGGCCCGATGCCCAACCCATCAATGAGCGGCTCGCTCTCTACACTGAGGCCATCCGGAAAGTGGCGGCTGCCAAAAATGTGGTTTTTGTCGACCTGTTCACGCCAACGCAAGGTGGCTTCGCCCAACCGGGCAGTCCTGGTGCCGGCACTATCAACGGTACGCACCTGAATGAAAAAGGCTACGAAGTGGTTTCAGGCATTCTGGCAAGGACCTTGCTTGGCGACACCGCCAGTCAGGGAGACAATCTGAAAGCTACCCGGAGCGCCGTTGCGGAAAAGGATTGGTACTGGTTCCAGCGTCACCGTGTGACCGATGGCTATTCCATTTATGGTGGGCGCGCCGACCTGAGTTTTGTGGGGGGGCAGACCAACCGTGTGGTGATGGCCAGGGAACTGGAAGTGCTGGAGGTAATGACCGCCAACCGCGACAAGGTGATTCATTTGGCCGCGACCGGCAAACAAACTACGCCTGATGACTCGAACACCCCCGATTTTATCCCTGTTGTGACGAATAAGCCCGGCCCGCTAGCGGGTGGGAAGCACATTTTCCTCACCGGGGAAAAGGCCATCGACAAAATGACGGTGGCCAAGGGGCTGAAGGTGAACCTTTTTGCCTCGGAAGAAACCTGGCCCGAGTTGGCCAACCCGGTGCAGATGGCCTGGGATGGCCAGGGGCGACTGTGGGTGGCCGTGTGGCCCACCTATCCGCACTGGAAGCCCAAGGAACCCATGAACGACAAGATCCTCATCCTGGAGGATACCAACGCCGATGGCAAAGCCGACAAAATGACGGTTTTTGCCGATAACCTGCATAATCCCACCGGCTTCGACTTTTACAACGGCGGCGTGATCGTCGCCCAGGCCCCCGATCTGGTTTTCCTGAAAGATACCAACGGTGACGGCAAGGCTGATGTGCGCAATCGCATCCTGCACGGACTCGACTCCGCCGATACGCATCACACCTCCAACAGCTTTGTCACCGATGGGGGCGGCGCCATCTATTTTCAGGAGGGCACCTTCCACCACACCCAGGTGGAGTCACCCTATGGCCCGGTGCGGCGCTGTGCCAACGGTGGTGTTTTCCGTTATGAACCCCGCACCCAGAAGTTTGATGTGTATGTGTCATTCGGTTTTGCCAACCCGCACGGCCATGTCTTCGATCGCTGGGGCCAGGACATTGTCGTCGATGGCACCGGCTCCAACCCCTACCAGGCCTCCTTGTTCAGCAGTCATCTGCCCTACCCGGAGAAGCACAACCGCCCACCGCAGGTTTATCAGCAGCGAACCCGGCCTTGTCCGGGCATGGAGTATCTCTCCAGCACTTCGTTCCCCGCCGAATACCAGGGTAACCTGATTGTTGGCAATGTGATCGGTTTTCAGGGGTTGTTGCGTTACAAGATCTTTGACAAGGGAGGCGGCCTGACCGGCGAGGAACTGGAGCCAATCCTTTCCTCCACCGACCCCAGTTTCCGTCCTTCCGACCTGAAAATGGGGCCGGATGGTTCGATCTATTTCATCGACTGGCAGAACCCCATTGTCGGCCATATGCAGCACAACCTGCGTGACCCCAGTCGTGACCGCGAGCATGGCCGTATCTATCGCGTCACGCACACGGATGGTCAACCGCAGAAGTTCCCACGCATGGACACCGAGTCCATCCCTGGTCTGCTGGCCCTGCTCCAAAACCCGATTGACCTGATTCGCATGGCCGCTCGCAAGGAACTGGGGGCCCGGCCCACCGCCGAGGTGATCGCCGCTGCCGCCCCCTGGGCTGCGGCACTGACCGACAGCCATGATCTGCTCGAAGCCCTCTGGCTCTATCAGAGCCACGATGTAGTGAGCGAAAAGGTTTTGGGCAAGGCCCTTTCTTGTGGCGATTACCGCACCCGTGCCGCCGCCACCCGCGTGATCATCGCCTGGCGGGACCGTTTGCCCACCACTCTGGACCTGCTGCGCGGGTTGGCGGCGGATCCCCATCCCCGTGTGCGCCTCGAGGCTGTCCGCGCCTCCAGCTTTCTGACCGGTGCCGAGGCAATCGAGGTGCCCCTCATCGCCGCCGGCCAGGCTGATGACCCCTATGTGGATTTCATGCGCGCCGAGGTGATGCGCGTGCTGGAGCCAGCCTACAAGGCGGCCCTGGCCTCAGGCCGGAAGGTCGATTTCAAGACCGATGCAGCCATCCGTTTCCAGCTCCGCACCCTGCCTTCCGATCTGCTCCTCAAGGAGAAACGGGTACCAGCCGTTCTTGAGGAGATCGTCTTGCGGGGTGGCGTGGATGACAATACCCGCATGAGCTCCCTGGCTGACCTTTCCAGGAATAAAAACACCAGTCAGGCAGCCATGCTCCTCGGGCTGATGGCCAACCTCGGCGGAAAAACTGGCCAGGAGAGTGTGGTGGTGGATCTGGCCCGGTTTTTGCCTGGCCGGCCCCCCCAGGAACTGGCTGCTGTGCGGCCCAGGATTGAGGAACTGGCCGACAAGGGATCGGCTCCCCTGGTACGCCAAATCGGTTGGCTGATGCTGCTGGCCATTGACTCGGGCGTGGACACCACCTGGGCCCGGGCCGCCCGAAGCAACCGGGCCCAACGCGACCTGGTGGCGGCCATCCCCCTGGTGCGTAGTGAGGACGCGCGTCGCGCTCTTTACCCGCGTCTGGAGGCCCTGGTTGCAGGTGCGCCGAATGGTGACGCCGCCGCGAAAAAACCCAACGGCCGCTTTGTACGCATTGAACTGCCAGGCCGGCAGCGAACCCTGACCCTGGCCGAGGTGGAGGTGCTGAGCGACGGCGCCAATATCGCCCGCAAGGGCTCGGCCAGCCAGAGTAGCACCAGCAATAGCGGCGATGCTTCCAAAGCTATTGACGGGAACACCTCGGGCACCTTCGGAGACGGTGGCCAGACCCATTCCCAGGAAGGCCAGGCTAATCCGTGGTGGGAGGTCGATCTGGGTGGTGAGTTCCCCATTGATGCGGTGATTATCCATAATCGCACCGATGGCAATCTGGGCACCCGTCTGGCCAACCACACCCTGCGGGTGCTGGATGGCAGCCGCGGGATCATCTTCGAGAAAAAAGCGCTACCCTCCCCGGAGCGGATGGCCCGGGTAGAGGTGGGCGGTGAATCTCCGGCTCGTCTGCTTCGCAATGAGGCCATGCTGGCGTTGACCACCATCCCTGGCAAGGAAAAGGAAGCTGGCAAACTACTGGCTTCCCGTATGGAAGATACCGACGACCGGCTGCCTGCCACTCGCGCCTTGCTGCGCCTTCCCGCCAGGTCGGTGGATGCGGCCCAGTCGGGAATCCTGGTGAAAACGGCCCTGGAAGCCCTGCGTGCCGTGCCGGAAAAAAGACGCACGAGTTCGCCGGCCCTCGAATACATCCAGTTGGCCGATACCCTGGCCTCTGCGCTGCCAGCAACTGAAGCCGCCGCCACCAGGCGCACCCTCGGAGACCTGGCTGTTCGTGTTTTGCGTGTGGGCACCCTGCCGGAGCGGATGGCCTACGACCAGGAAACCCTGGTTGTGCAGGCTGGCAAGCCGGTGGAGATCCTTTTCGACAACATCGACCTGATGCCCCATAACCTGGTCATTCTCAAGCCCGGTTCCCTGGAAGAGGTGGGCATGATGGCGGAAACCACCGCCACCTCAGCGGATGCCCAGGCCCGGCAGTTTGTGCCGCGCTCGGATAAAATCCTGCTGGCCAGCAGGCTGTTGCAGACACGCGAAGGGCAGCAACTGGCATTCACGGCCCCAACCCAGCCCGGCGTCTACCCCTATGTCTGCACCTATCCCGGCCACTGGCGCCGGATGTACGGTGCACTGGTGGTGGTGGCTGACCTGTCTGCCTGGCAGGCAGACCCGGAAAACTACCTGAAAAAAGCCGCGCTTTCGGTGAAGGATCCCTTGCTGGCCGACCGCCGCGAGCGCAAGGAGTGGAAGTTTTCTGACCTGTCCCAGGCCGTGGCCATGCTGGAACCCGGGCGCGATTTTGAGCGTGGCCGCAAGCTCTTCGAGACTGCAAGCTGCATTGGGTGCCACAAGATCGGCGATAAGGGCAACGCTTTTGGCCCGAAGCTGACCGAAGTGGATCCCAAGTGGACACCCACCGATTTGCTGCGTGAACTTCTCGACCCCTCGTTGAAAATTGATCCCAAGTACCAGTCAGAGATCCTGACCCTCAGCAATGGGAAACTGGTCACCGGCCTGACAGTGGCCGAGGACAAGAACTCGGTCAGCCTGGTGGAGAACCCCCTGGCGAGCATTGCCCCGACGGTGGTGCAAAAAGCACAGATCGAGTCGCGCGAGAAATCGAAGGTGTCACTGATGCCCAAGGGCTTGCTCGACAAATTGAGCAAGGAGGAGATTCTCGATCTGCTGGCCTATGTCTACGCCAAAGGCGATCGGACGCATGGCTTGTACAGGAAAGCCGGGCACTGATCGTCCCACCGGGGGCTTTCCAGAATCCTTTTTGGGTGAAACGCATGCGCCAGATGCTGCTGTTGGGCCTGTTCTCACTGGGTGGCTGGGCGATGGCCGATCCGGGCGCCCGCCCACCCGTGGATTTTCAGCGCGATATCGCTCCGCTTCTGAAAGCCCGTTGCCTGGAGTGCCACGGGCCAGACAAGCAGCGGGGCGGCTACCGGTTGGATGACCGGGTCTCGGCTCTCGAGGCTGGCGACAGTGGCAGCAAGGGCATTGTCCCCGGGAAAAGCGCCGAAAGCGCGCTGATTGGTCATGTGACTGGCAAAGTGGGCAAGCGAATGCCTCCCAAGGGCGATCCGCTGCCCCCCGAACAAATTGCCTTGCTGGCGCGCTGGATCGACGCTGGTGCCAGCTACCCAGGCACTGCCAGCCAGAAGGCGACCAGCTCGCACTGGTCGCTGCAACCAGTGGGCCGGCCCTCTGTTCCAGGTTCGCTCCATGCGCGGGTGCTCAACCCTGTTGACGCCTTTCTCCAGGCCCGCCTCGACAAGGAAGGGCTGGTTCGCAATCCCCCAGCCGACCGGGCCACCCTGGCCCGCCGGCTTTCCCTTGACCTGACCGGATTGCCCCTGTCGCCCGAGCGGGTCAAAGCCTTTGTAGCTGACAACCGTTCCGATGCGGTGCTATTGCTGGTCCGGGAACTGATGGCTTTGCCGGCTCACGGCGAACGCATGGCCCGTCCCTGGCTCGACCTGGCCCGCTACGCCGACAGCAAAGGCTACGGCTCCGACCCTTTGCGTCCCTACGCCTGGCGCTATCGCGACTGGGTGATCGATGCCTTCAATCGCAATCTGCCCTACGATCAATTTGTCATCGAGCAGTTAGCCGGCGACCTGCTGCCAGGGGCAACGCTCGACCAGAAACTGGCTACCGCCTTCCATCGCAACACCATGACCAACACCGAGGGCGGCACCGACCGCGAAGAGTTTCGCACCGCCGCGGTGAAAGACCGGGTGGACACAACAGCGCAAGTTTTTCTGGGCCTGACCCTGGGTTGTGCCAAGTGCCACACCCACAAGTTCGATCCCCTGACCCAGAAGGAGTATTACCAGTTTTACGCGGTCTTCAATCAGACAGCCGACAACGATAATTCGGATGACCAGCCACGGTTGCCCACGCCTACCAACGCCCAAGCTGCTCTGAAAACCAGTTTGAATGCGACGCTAGGCGCTCTCGACAAGGATTCAAGCCGGTTGGTGCGGTTCGATACTGCAGCTTTTCAGGCTTTTGTCCGTGCCGCAATCGACGGTGAGAAGCTCTGGAAGCCGGTTGTCCCAACAGCCGTAGCCGCGACAGGAGGGGCCATTCTTACCATGACTCCTGAAGGCCAGATCAGCAGTGCCGGAGAGGCCGCCAAATCGACCTATACCCTCACGCTCCCGCCCGGACTCGCGGGCACGCAGTCTCTGCGTCTGGAGGTACTGCCGGATGACAAACTGCCCGCGCGCGGACCCGGCAGGTCGGAAGGTGGCAACTTTGTCCTCGACAGGATCTCCCTCACAGAGCAGCCCGAACCAACCAGGCCAATCGAAGGGCGCTTCGTCCGCCTGGAACTGCCAGGAGCAGGCAGGTTTCTCCATGTTGCCGAGGTGCAAGCCTTCCTGGGGACCGAGAATCTGGCCCGGAAGGGCAAAGCCACCCAATCGTCTACCGCCTACGGCGCCGAAGCTTCCCGGGCCATCGATGGCAATACCGATGGCTTGCATGAAAACGGCTCTGTCACTCACACGGGGGCGAATGATTCGTCCCTGTGGTGGGAGGTGGATCTGGGCAAGGTGACCCGCCTCGATCGTGTGGTGGTGTTCAACCGGACCGGACCCGGCATGCGGGAGCGACTGGACGGGGTGGTAGTGAAACTGCTCGACGATAAACGGGCCACCCGATGGGAAACGCGTCTGGCCAAGGCACCCGAGCGCGATGTCAGTCTGCCACTGGGTGGGAACGGACCCCGCCCCATCGCTGTGGTTGGTGCCAAAGCTTCTTTCGAGCAACCACAATTTACCGCCGAAGTCTTGCTGAAAGGTGAGTCTGGCAAGGGCTGGGCTGTTGGCACGGCGGCGGGTAAACCGGCCATGCTGGAAATTCGCCTGGCGCGTCCCCTGACGGGAACCGCCGTTACTGTGGCTTTGCGGCAAGACTATGGCACCCGCCATCTGATCGGCCGCTTTCGCCTGCTGGCGCGGGTGGGAGAACCCGCGTTGCCTTTACCTGATGCGTCGTTGCTGAAAACCCTGGCGACAAGCCCGGACCAGTGGAATCAGGCTGACCGCGCGCGGATGGTGGCCCTGTGGCTGCCCCTTTCGCCAGAAGGAAAAGAGATTGCCGGCAAGCGCGAGGAAACGGTCAAGAAGCTGGCTGAGCTGGAGAAACAGGTTGTTAGCACACCTGTGATGGAAGAATTGCCCGAGGGTAAAAAACGCAAAACACGCTTGCTGATAAAAGGCAACTTCCTTACCCCGGGCGACGAGGTGGCGCCTGGCCTGCTGGCGGCGGTGGGCCCGCGCGTTGAGGGGGCCCCGGACCGCCTGAAGCTGGCCCGCTGGATTGTCAGCGCCGAGAGCCCGCTGGCTGCCCGGGTGCAGGTCAACCGGCTTTGGGCCCTTGTTTTTGGGCGTGGGCTGGTCGAGACCGAGGAGGACTTTGGCCTGATGGGGACCAAGCCTAGCCATCCCGAGTTGCTGGACTGGCTGGCCTCAGAGTTCATGCGGCTGAAGTGGGATAACCGGGCCATCCTTGAGCTGCTGGTCACCAGTGCCACCTATGGTCAAACCTCCACCTCCCGTCCAGATCTGCTGGAAAAAGATTCTGGCAACCTGCTATTGGCCCGGTTCCCTCGCCGGCGCCTGGAAGCCGAGGCGGTGCGCGATCAGGCTTTGGCGGTGAGCGGCTTGCTGAGCCCGAAAATCGGTGGAGAATCGGTGTATCCGCCGCAGCCAGACGGCCTGTGGCAGGCCGCTTTCAACGGTGAGCGCACTTACCCTACTTCCATGGGGGAGGAGGCGCACCGTCGCGGCATCTACACTTTTTGGCGCCGTACCGTTCCTCCTCCCGGCATGCAGGCATTCGATGCCCCCAGCCGCGAGAGTTGCACCATTCGCCGCTTTGGCAGCAATACTCCGTTGCAGGCATTTGTTACTCTCAATGATCCGGTTTTTGTCGAGGCTGCCCAGTATCTGGCTGCCCGGATGGCCCGCGAAGCCGGCACCACCGATGCCCGGCTCTCACGGGGCTTTTTACTGTGTCTGGGACGCGACCCTGAACCTGCGGAATTGGCAACCTTGCGCGAACTGCACGACAAGGCCTTGAAAGATCTGCCAGCCGTAAGGGCAGGCCAACTGGCTGGCAAGGCACCCTGGCCGGAGGCTATGCCCCCGGCGGACCGGGCCGCGCTTTTCAGCGTGGCCAACATCCTGCTCAATCTCGATTCCTTCCTCACCCGCAACTGACCGGGGAGCCTTTTATGTTTGCGAACGCTTTCAACAATCCAGGACTCGGCCAGGCTTTGCGCCAGACTCGCCGGCACTTCCTCGGCTCGGGGTTGGCCCTTGGCGGCATGTACATGGCCGGCGAGAAGGCGTTGGCGGGGCCCATCGCCCCGGCCCGCCCGGCCCGCGCCAAGGCGGTCATCTACCTGCACATGTCCGGGTCGCCACCGCAGCAGGACTTGTTCGACTATAAACCATATCTCAAGAAGCATCATTTGCAGCCCTGCCCGGACAGCATGCTGGCCGGCGAGCGTTTCGCCTTCATCAAGGGGCACCCCACACTGCTTGGGTCTCCCTTTGAATTCGCGCCACGCGGCCAGTCTGGCCAGATGATCTCCAGCGTGATGCCGCACCTGCACACCGTCGCCGACAAGCTGACGGTCATCCGTTCGATGACCACCAAGGAGTTCAATCACGCCCCTGCCGAGTTGTTCGTCCACACTGGTGACAACCGTCCAGGCTACCCGTCGATGGGCGCCTGGGCCAGCTACGGGCTGGGGTCTGCCAACCGCAACCTGCCGGGATTTATGGTGCTGGTGTCGGGTGGCACCGACCCGACCGCCGGCAAAAGTGTCTGGGGCTCCGGTTTTTTGCCCAGTGTGCATCAGGGGGTGCAGTGCAGGTCCGGACCCGAGCCGATCTTCTATGTCAGCGATCCGCCTGGTATGGACCGCGTCATGCGCCGGCAGGGGCTTGACGCCCTCAACCGTCTCAACACCATGGAACTGGCCCGTGGCAACGACCCCGAGACCCGCACCCGGATCGAGCAGTACGAACTGGCTTACCGCATGCAGGCCAGTGTTCCCGAGGTGATGGATATCAGCCGGGAGCCAGCGACCATTTTGCGCGAGTATGGCGCCACAGTCGGGCAGGGCGGTTTTGCCGCCAACTGCCTGCTGGCCCGCCGGATGGTGGAGCAGGGTGTGCGCTATGTGCAGCTTTTCGACTGGGGCTGGGACACACATGGCACCGGCCCGGGAGACGATATTGTCAACCACTTGCCCAAGAAGTGCAAAGAGGTGGATCAGCCGATTGCCGCCTTGCTCCGCGACCTCGACCGCCGGGGTATGCTCGACAGCACTCTGGTAGTTTGGGGCGGTGAGTTTGGGCGCACCAGCATGAATGAGGCCAGGGGTGGCAGCAAGAGCCTGGGCCGCGATCATCACCCGCATTGCTTCACCCTATGGATGGCGGGTGGTGGCATCAAACCCGGGCTCTCTTACGGCGCCACCGACGAACTGGGCTGGCGTGTGGCCGAAAACCCGGTGGATGTGCATGACATGCAGGCGACTGTGCTCCATCTGCTGGGGCTTGATCCGTTCACTTTCAGCTACCCCACCCAGGGGCTCAATGCCCGGCTGATCGGACCGGCCGAAGGGCCTCGCGTGCTGAAGGGGATCCTGGCCTGAGGTGGGGCCCCCCCTTTCGCCTCGATAAAAAGTCAAAACCGGGCTCATGGAACGCCCAGGGGCCCCGGGTTTTCCCTCGGAGCCCCTGGCTCAGGCTTCATGCCCGGGAATATCCCGATCAGCGGTAGAGCCGCCGGGGATTCAGGCACTCGCCCAGGTGAGTACGATGCACAGGCACGAATGAGGTTTCGCAACCCATTGGCTCGCACATCGGCTCCAGGTACTTTTCCACCCGGACGCAGGTCCGTGTGCCGCAAGTGGCTTCCATGCGGCAGGTGGTGACAGGAATCTGACGCACGCATTCCTCGGGAATCATCTTGCAGGTGGTGTGAGGCACCTGGCAGACAACTTCCTCGCATACCATGCGGCAGATGGCCTTCTTCACCGTGTGGCAACGTTCCTCGGGCACCATTTTGCAGGTGGTGTAGGGTTCACAGACAACCCGTTGCTCAGGGACCATGATGGTCTTCTGGCAGGTGATCATCTGTGTTTCCTGACGGGGAATCATCTTGCAGGTGGTGTAGTGCTCCTGACGGCACTGCTGCTCGTACCGCATGCGGCAATGCTGCTGCTTGACGGTGCGACAGTGCTGCTGGGTGACCATCTTGCAGGTGGTGTAGGGGATCTGTCGAACATGCTGTTCGGTGACCATCCGCACCTTCTGGCAAGTGATCATCTGCGTTTCCTGGTGCTGCACCATCTTGCAGGTGGTGTGGCACTGCTCGCGCTCATGGACTTCCGTCTCCATCCGGCAGTGCTGGCGCACCACATGATCCACTTTTTCTTCGGGAACCATACGGCAGACGGTATAGGGAATTTCCTTTTCCACGGTCTCGGGCACTAGTTTGCAGACGGTGTATTCCACAAGCCGGCACTCCTCACGGGGCACCATGCGGCATTCCACCACCTCGCGCTCTTCCTCGTGCGGCTCCCACACTTTGCGGCAGACCGTCCGGCCCGGAAGCTGGACCTGCTCACACACGCACTCACCCGGGCAGAAGATCATCCGGCAGGAGAACGGATCGAACACGCAGCGGCCCGGCATGCGGACCTTGCGGGTAACGATCGGCCCCTCGACGAACTCCTGCTCGGTCCGCCATGAACCGGTGCAGACCTTTTCGGTCCGTACGGTCTGGACAGGCTCAAGAACAGTGCTCCTTAACTCCATCTGGCGCTTTTCAGACACCTGATGATGACGGATCTCGCACACCTTGCGCACATGCTGCTCATAGACCGGACGCATCACCGTGCTGTGGACTTCCTCGGTGGTCTGCCAGGTGACTGGCTTTTGCACCGTGTAGGGCACCATCACCTTGTGTTGCTCGTACACCGGCTGGTAGTGCGTACGGGTGACGGGCACCTGGTAGGTGTCGTACTCCGGGCGGCAGGTGGTGTAGCACTCCTGTCGCACATGCTGCTCATAGACAGGGTGGCAGGTGGTGTAAGGCACCTGGTGTTCCGTCTCATAGTACTCGGGGCGGGCAACGGTGTACGGAATGTTCCGGACATGCTGCTGATAGACAGGGTGGCAGGTGGTGTACGGCACCTGATGCTCGGTCTCGTAGTACTCGGGGCGGGCAACGGTGTACGGAATGTTCCGGACATGCTGCTGATAGACGGGATGGCAGGTGGTGTACGGCACCTGGTGCTCGGTCTCGTAGTACTCGGGGCGGGCAACGGTGTACGGAATGTTCCGGACATGCTGCTGATAGACGGGATGGCAGGTGGTGTACGGCACCTGGTGCTCGGTCTCGTAGTACTCGGGACGGGCAACGGTGTACGGAATATTCCGGACATGCTGCTCCTGAACCGGCTGGTAATGCGTGCGGGTCACCGGCACCTGGTAGGTCTGCATCTCGGGACGGTTCACCGTCACCGTGTACTGACGCACATGCTGCTCGTAAACCGGCTTGCACACCGTCTGGCGCACGATCTCATCCTGGTACTCGATGACCGGACGGGAAACCGTGTAGCGATGCTCACGGATTTGGGTTTCTGTCACCGGCCGAAGGACAGTATAGCGTTCCTCCCTCAATTCGGTGTCATAAACGGCCTTGTAAGTGACCACCGGTTTTTCCTCGGCGACCACCCGTTGGCATACCCGATAGCGTACGGGGCAGCATTGCTCCACCGCCACGACCCCTGTCGGATATTGGCAGGCACCGCAATGCGATCCCCGCGCTTCACTGCTCAGCCCCAAGCATCCCAACGCCAGGATACCCAGAAGCCGAAAGGCTCCCCAGTTCATCCGCGTGCTCCCTCTGCTAGTCGTTTGCCCTGCTTGACCAGACCTCTAGGCCTAGCCTTCCTCTCTATACTGCCAGAGCATCCCAAAGGTCGCATGAGAATAAATCCCGACAAGAAGCATTTGCACTGACCCAGGTGCTGCAAATAACCGAAAATCGCTATATTGTGCAAACATCTCATTTGCGCTAATCCCGATATATCCGTTTTTCTCCCGATTTCCGTTGACTTTTTTTTGATTTCTCGTTCTTTTCCCGCCGATTCAACCGACACAGGGTCTTTTTGTCAGGGCGCATCCTCTGGACTGGTGCATTCATCCCGGGGAAATTCCCAAAAAAGAAAGAAATTTGCCATGGAAAATGCCCCTATACAAGCTGCAGATCAACCCACCACCGCATATTCAGGGGAGGGTGCGGCCCTGGTTCTTTTTGACCTGGAAGGAAAATGCCAGGTTGTGCTCCCTGCCAAAAAAAACCAGCCTCACCTGGTTGCCGGAAGAAATCCCCAAGCCGATTTACCTTTGGACGATTCCGCAAGCAGTCGCCAGCATTGCATGCTTGTGCAGCGGGGACATAGCTGGGAAGTTCAAGATATGGCAAGCTCGAACGGTACTTATGTGAATGGAGGCAGGGTGCAGAGTGCTGTTCTGATTCCCGGAGATATCTTGCAGATGGGCCATTCCCGTTTCAGGGTGGAAGATTCCCTGAATAGTCCCAATCCGGTGGCCACGCGCAATCTCTTACTCCGGCTTTTCAAGACCAGCCAACAGGGCCTTCCCAGCTCTGACGGAGCCAAAGCGGCCTGAGCTCACGAGCAACCGCAGGGGGTGCCTTCCCGGCAAGCGGTGGCGGGGTGGATCCAGAGAACCCTTGTCACTTGTTTGGCCTTTGGCAGGCGCGCGGGTTTTGGAAACCAGGATTCCCTGGAGCGGATTGTAAGCCACTAGAACATCGTTGGTTCAAGGTAGCTGGTTTGGTTTGTGCAGTTTATATCTTGTCTGGTGTTCTTGGTTGTGTGCCGAGTTGCCTACGGTGGTTGTTGTGGTTTATGTATAATTCAGTCTACGAGAGTGCCGAAGGGCTTTCTCTTGGTGGTGGCGGGAGTTGTGTCTTCAAGGCGGTAGTTGAGAAAAGCGATTTCACGGCCTTCTGCAGATGGCTACAATCGAGGCGAAGGAGTCTTTCCCAGACGGCATGCCCTTGGGAATTCACAAATTGCTCGACAAATATTGCATGTTACTCATCATCGTCGCGTTGCACATCCCCACGACGGGACGAACCGAGGATCCCACTGCTGCAAAATCCATCAGTAAAGGTGACGCCTGGCCTGCTCTTGAGTGGAAGAAGGCTGCGCCCTCTCCCTTTGCGCGAGTTGAGTGGACGGCTGCCGTTGTTGATAACAAGATTTACTTGTTTGGCGGATTCACCGAGACTCTGGAGGCATCGAATCAGATTGATGTCTACGACCCGGCGAGCGACTCCTGGACCCGTAAGAAAGACATGCCGACGCGGCTCACCCATCTCAATCCCGCCAATGACGGAAAGGCCATTTGGTTCGCCGGTGGTTTTAAAGGGAAACATCCCGGCCCGGTCACCAATGAGGTGTGGAAATACGACATTGCTTCGGACACCTGGACCCCTGGACCACCGCTGCCGGAGCGCCGGGCGGGGGGTGGGCTGGCACTGGTCGGCCGCAAATTACATTACTTTGGCGGCTACAAAGCCGATCGCGACACCAATGCTGGCGATCACTGGAGTTTATCGCTCAACGGCGGAAAGGACTGGCAGCGCGAAGCGGATATGCCCGACCCGCGTGGCCACCTGAGTTCGGCGGTGCTGGACGGCAAGATTTATGCGCTGGGCGGCGATTATGGGCACGACATCACGCAGATTGATGTGAAATCCTGCCATCGGTTTGATCCCGCCACGAAAAAATGGAACGAGATCGCCAGCCTTCCGCAGGGACGCAGCCATTTCGAATCGAGCACACTCGTCCATAAGGGCCGGATTTTAATTGTTGGCGGACGATGCAATAGCTCTCAACCGTTGCGAAACATTGTGGATGATTTGCTACAATACGATCCCAAAGCGAATGCGTGGCATGTAGTTGGCGCGATGCCCGAGAAGCTGCTCGCCCCGGCTGCGGCGATCATTTCCGGGCGCATCGTGGTCACCGGTGGCGGCCTTAACAACCCGCGGCCCCTAACAGCTACCACGCGGATCGCGCAACTTCCGGTCGATAAATAGTCACCTCCATCTACTGTTGGTGATCCCGAAAGAACGGCGGCAATAGTAAGCCAAGCCATGCCTGGAGCGCCAACCCCCCGCCTGGCTGTTTCTTTTTCATGATCCTTGCCGGGCTGGGGCTCAGCGTTCCCAGGCGCAAGGTTTTTTCTGGTGGGATGAAACAGGCCGAGGTGTTTTTTGTATCCATGAGAAGTTTTCCGATGTCTGATGCACCCCAGGCAGGCGTTCGCTTTTCCGGCAAGGATGGTCTACTCTGGGGTGGGTGCCTGTGGCAGGCCGTTTGCGAATTTACTCAGGGGAGACTGACTCATGACCCGGGCAATAGTCGGCTTGTTTGGGCTAGCTTGCCTGGTGCTATTGGTGTCCTCCAAACCGGTGGCGGGGCAAGGGCCGGTCAAGAAAATAAAAAACAGTGTTGGCATGGAGCTTGCCGAAATACCCACCGGGAAGTTCATCATGGGGTCACCCCCACCCGGAAAAGACAAGCAATCAAGCGGGAAAGATGCCCATGAAGCCGAGCCGGCTCATGAGGTGACTCTGACTAGACCCTTTTCCATGGGCGTCTTCGAGGTGACTCAAAGGGAGTTCGCCACGGTGATGGGAGGTGACAATTCCAGCCACTTCCAGGGGGCGGCCCTCTTGCGTCTGCTGGGCCAAAAAACCCGCAGCAGCCAATACCCGGTGGAGCAGGTTGATCATGCTGATGCCAAAAAGTTTTGCGCCCGCCTTTCCGCCCTGCCGGCGGAAAAAGCGGCTGGGCGTGTGTATCGGTTGCCTACCGAGGCCGAGTGGGAATTTGCGTGCCGGGCGGGGAGCAAGACCAGCTATTGCTTTGGGGAAGATGAGACTGATCTGCGCTTTAATGCCTGGTTTTTGGTGAATGCCAATGAAATGACACACCCCGTTGGCTTGAAGGCACCCAATGCCTGGGGCTTGCACGACATGCACGGCAATGTGTGGGAATGGTGTGCCGATTGGCAGGAAAAATACCCGCTAGCCCGGGTAACCGATCCGCTGGGGCCTGAAATGGGTTCCCATCGGATTTGTCGGGGCGGCGCATGGGCCAATCCGGTCCTGGAATGCCGATCCGCGGCGCGGTACTGGTTGACCCCTGCCAGTCGCAACAACACCCTGGGATTCCGGGTGGCAATGGAATCCACAGGGGCTGGCAAATAGCCGTTGGTCCTGCCATCAGGCATCCCATGCCAAATAGAAGACAAAGCAGGTCACGGGTGACGGGTTGACAAACAGGTCAACACTACCGCATTGGGCATGTGCCAAAGTGGCCAAGTCGCCACAGGGGAACCTGCGGACCGGGGATCCACAGTTTTTCGGCTTGTTCAGAAAAGTCGCATCACCGGTTCCCCGGTGGCCAGCAGGTAAGGCCGTTTGGCCTGGTCATGGATTTCCGTGGTGGGGTCGATGCCAAAGCGCCAGTAGATGGTGGCGGCCAAATCGCCTGGCGTGGTCGGGAAGGTGGCCGGAAAAGCACCCAGACGATCGCTGGAGCCATAGACCGAGCCACCCTGGACTCCGCCACCCGCCAGTAGCACGCTGGAACACTCGGGCCAATGGTCACGGCCGCCACCGGCATTGATCTTGGGCGTTCGCCCGAATTCACCGGTGACGACGATGAGCGTGGAATCAAGCAAACCACGCGCATCCAGATCTTCAATCAGGGCGGAAAGCCCCTGGTCGATGGGTGGTAACAGTTGCTCCTTGTGCTGGCTGCCGCATTTGGCGTGGGCATCCCAGTTCTGGCCCTGCTGCTTGTAGTCGTAGATATTGACAAAAGGCACCCCGGCCTCAACCAGGCGGCGCGCCAGCAAAAAATTCTGGCCGCGCATCTCGCTGGCGTGACCCATGCCTCCTCCGGCACCCAGGCCATAGCGCTGCCGCATGCGGAGTGGCTCACGGCTTATATCAAGGGCCCTGCGCAGCGCCTCGGAATCGAGCAGGCGGATCGCCCGGTCGTAGAGGTCGCTCATGGTTTGACCTGTTTGCGCGCCACCCAGGGAGGTGAGCAGTTGGCGGCGGGCATGCAGGGGGCCCTGGCCCAGGCCCTCGCGTGGTTGCAACACATCAACCTGGTATTCCCGCCTGGCTGGGTCTACTTCAATCCGGAGCGGGTCATGGGCGCTGCCGAGTATGCCAGCTCCCTGGCACGGAGTGGGCACAACATTATTGAACACAAAGGGAAGTGAGGCGAACGGCACCTCGTGGCGCGGACCGGGTTTCAGGGCGGCAACGCCGCTGCCATAACTGGGGAAAACCTGCGGCAAGGGGGCAAACAGCTCCCGGTCGGTGCCATCGAGCGGCCGGCCGGTGAGCATGTGGATGGAACCGGAATCGTGCAGGTGGGCGGCGTGGTGCATGCTGCGGATGATGGCAGTTTTGTGCATGAGCCTGGCCATGTGCGGCAGGTGCTCGCAGATGCGCACGCCGGGAGCGGAAGTGGCGATTGACTTGAACTCGCCGCGCACCTCAGCGGGAGCATCAGGTTTGGGATCGAAGGTGTCGATTTGACTGGGGCCGCCATAGAGAAAGACCAAGATACAGGAGCGGATCGGTTTGGGGTGTGCTGGCAACTGGGAGGCAGCCTGGGCACGCCAGAGCCCGCCCAGATTGAGCCCGAGATAGGCGCCACCACCAAACTGGAGAAGGCCGCGACGCGACAGGATATTAGTCAGGGCTGGATCAAACATGCTGCCCATTGTCTCTGATTCAGCAGGCGGGTCAAGGGGTTGCCTCAGACCAGAACAGGTTTCACCACCGTTCCCGACACATCAGTCAGCCGATAGTCTCGGCCCCCATGACGGAAAGTGAGTCTGGTGTGGTCGAGGCCAAATTGGTGGAGCAGGGTGGCATGGATATCATGGACTGTCAGGGGATTGACGACGGCGCCATTGCCAAACTCGTCAGTTTCGCCATAAGCCGTACCCCCTTTGAACCCCCCACCGGCCATGAAGAGGGTGAAGCCATTGACGTGGTGATCACGCCCGCAGTTTGCGGAGACGGCGGGTGTGTGGGGGGTTCTTCCCATTTCACCAGCCCATAGGACAATGGTGGTCTCCAGCAAACCACGCTGTTTCAAATCGATGATCAGGGCGGCAACAGACTGTTCGGTGACCCGGGCATTTTTTTCGTGGTTGACCTTGAGCATGCCGTGCTGGTCCCAGGGGGAGTTGTTGCCATCGAAGCTCGGGCAGGTGATCTCGATGAACCGCACCCCCGCTTCCACCATGCGGCGGGCGCGCAATGCCTGGGTGGCATAGTAGCGCTGGTGCTCATCTTTGGAGTCAAGGCCATACAGGGTGCGGACCCAGGCGGGTTCGTGGGTGATGTCAGCGATTGCCGGCACCTCGGTCTGCATCCGGAAAGCCGTTTCGTAGTTGGCAATGGCTCCGTCGATGGTCCGGGGGTCTGAAGTGCCTGCTGCGAAGGCCGCATCCTGCTCGACAAGGAGGGCAAGTTTGCGCCGCTGGGTTGTTGAAGAATCTTTCGGGGCGATATTGTCGACCGGAACCCCCTTGGCCCGCATCATGGTTGCCTGATGGCTGGTTGGCAGGAATGAACTGCCAAAATTTTCCAGACCCCCATTGGGGACCCAGTCGTTGTTCAGGACCACATAACCGGGCAAATTGGAATTGGCGGAACCGAGACCGTAGGAGACCCAGGACCCGAGGCTGGGGGCTTGCCCCAGGCTTCGGCCTGTGTGGAGCAGCAGGTTGGATTGGCCATGCAATGGCAGTTCCCCAACCATGGAGCGGACTACGCACAGATCATCCGCCACCTGGGCGAGTTTCGGGAACAGGTCACTCACCCAAAGGCCACTTTGGCCGCGCTGCCTGAATTCCCAGGGGCTGCCGAGCCATACTCGTTCGGGAGACGACTGCGAGCGCCTGGAAACGGCCCGGTTACCAATTCGCTGTCCCTGGTGTTTCTTGAGCATGGGCTTGTAATCAAAGGTGTCGACATGGCTGGGGCCACCATCCATGAAGCAGAAAATGATGCTGGTGGCTTTGGCAGGGTGGTGGGGTGCCGCGATGGCATTTCGGGTCGCCGCGCCAGCAAGCTGGTTGGCGTACAATCCCTGATAAGCCAACCAGCCAAACCCGAAGGAAGACTGCTGGAGGAAAGCGCGGCGGCCAGGCGCAGGTGCGACGCGCCCGGGGCAGGTGCCGGAGGAAAAAAGATGAGTCATGGCGTCAGGCTCCTGGTTCAGCGATAATAGAGGAATTCCTTGGTGTTGAAGAAGGCATGGCACAGTTGGGCCCAGGCGGTTTGATCCAGCAAAATGTCGGGTTGGTCTGGCCCATGGAACTCCAGCGCGGCGGCGGTCCAGCGCCCCAGTTCCTGAAGTGAAGGCTCCCGGGCGAAAGTGGCCGCAAACAGGGCTCGCACCCGTTCCTGGGGAGTGGCGTGGGGGACTTTGACCAATTGCCCCGCCCAGTATTGGGCCATGGCACTCACAAAGGGATCATTCAGGATGATCAACGCCTGGGCGGGAACATTGGTGGTGTCGCGCTTGCCGGTGGGGAGTCGCAAATCGGGCAAATTGAAGCCGACGAGAAATTTTGGCGGCTCCATGATCGACATCTGCTGATAGAGCGAACGACGCCCGTTCCCATCGAGCGGGCCGGCGAAGAGTCGTTTGGCTCCGTCTTCGGCGACCCGGGGTGGAAAGACCGGTCGCCCGTAGAGCTGGGGATCGAGCCTGCCCGAAATGGCCAGCATGCTGTCGCGGATGGCTTCGGCTTCCAGCCTGCGGGTGGGATAATGATGGCGAAGCCGGTTGTCCGGATCACGGTCCCGACCAGCATCGCTCACCAGGCCAGCCTGGCCGAATGTCTCAGCCAGAACCATACGGCGAATAAGCTTTTTTGTGGACCAGCCTTCGCGAACGATTTCATTGGCCAGGTAATCCAGCAGCTCCGGGTGGGTGGGTTTTTCGCCCAATCTGCCAAAATCATCGGGTGTGGCGACAAGTCCTGATCCCATCACCCATTGCCAAAGCCGATTGACATACACCCGGGCCGTGAGTGGATGACCCACCCGGGTGAGCGAGTCGGCAAGCTCCAGCCGACCACTTCCGGCGCTTTTGGCCACACTGTTCCGGCCCTCAAACATCCGCAAAAAATCGGGAGAAACCATGGAGCCAATAGCGTCGACATTGCCACGGATATTGAGGGCGAAGGAGGCTTTGGATGTTTCCCGTTCATCCATACTGTTGACGGTTCTGGCGAAAGGTATCCCGCGCTCGATCGACCGATACTCGGCGAGCATCCCGGCCATGGGGCTGCCGACGGGGGCGGTGTTGGCCAGTAACTGCCTGGCCAGCAACCAGTCGAGAAGCGCCTGGTCACCCGGGCGACTCTTGGTGTCGCACCACCGGGTAACCGCTGCGGCAAACCAGTTGGCAATCTTGCGGTTTGCTTCGGCGATGTTTTTTGGTTCCGGGCCTTCGTAAAGTCCCGCAAAGGCGTCGAGAGTGTCGAGCGGCGTGGTGGCTCCCTCGTGAGTGACGATGCCGGTGATACTGATCCAGCTTCGTTTGTCGTAGCCGGAATCGTTATTGGGCAAGCCTGCTGCAAGGCCGGTGCGGGGAGGGAAGTTGGGGTTCAGCGCAGCGGTGGCGAATTCATAGGTGATGCGGGTGATCCCATTGATGAGAGCCTTGTCGGTGAAGGTGCGCCACTGCGGCTGGGGGTTGGTGAGAAAGGTCACTTCCTCTCCCTGGAAAGCATTTTCATGAACCTCCAGATATCCACCAAACTGGCCACCCGCCAGATTCAGGCTGACTCGCTGCCCGGCCACGCGGTGATCAGGTGGCATGCGTAACGCGCCGGGTAGCCGGGAGGAGAGGGCGTGCGTGTGGATGCCGCGGGGCAACAGGCGGGCAAAAATGGCGTCCCCTTCCAGGCTGACCAAAGGCGTACCATCGGCGACATGCCCGAAGCGCATGCCGTCACCTTCCGTCACCCAGCCCGGGGGCAGGGCAGGTTTGGTGAAGTCAGCGAAGGCTGTGAAAGATTGATTGTGTTTCAGGCGTTCCGCGCGGGTCGCCCGCCATTCGCTGGCAAGGGCGTTCCAGCGGGATGCCAAACCATCTTCGGTCCCCAGGAGGCGCATCAGGGGATAGCCTATGTCTTCTATTGGAGGTGTTTTGGCGTCTTTGGGCGGTAGTGATTTCCGCCAGGAATCGGCTGCCCAGGTGGCTGGGTTGGCGGATGCCTTGCGCCAGGTGCCAGCCATTTCCGCGCGGATTGCATCGCGCAGTGTTTGCAGCTTTTTGATGGCGGCGTCGTTCTTGCCGGGGGCATCGACAACCCGGCAGGTCCAGCGGGGCGTCATGAAAACAGCCCCCAGCGCGTAGTAGTCGCGTTGGGAGATCGCTTCCAGCTTGTGGTCGTGGCAGCGGGAGCAAGCGACCGTTGTAGCCAAAAAAGCCTTGGAGAACGCATCGATCTTGTTGTTGACCATTTCCTGGTGGACACCATTGAAGGCCAGGCTGCTGCCATGGCGGTGTTCGCCCATATGGTAGAACATGGGGGCGATCAGGCTTTCGTTGATTGCCAAGGCTGTATTGACACGGGGATTGGCAAGCAGATCGCCGGCAAGCTGCTCGCGCACAAACTGGTCGTAGGGGAGATCGTCGTTGAAAGCCCGGATGAGGTAATCGCGGTATTCGTGCGATCCTTTGGCTGGGTTGTCCCATTCGTAGCCGTAAGTGTCGGTGTAGCGGACGACATCCATCCAGTGCCTGGCAAACCGTTCGCCAAAGTGGGGTGAAGCGAGCAATTCATCCACCAGATTCCGGTAGGCTTTGCCGGAGTCCTGACGGGTGCTTGCGAGGAACTTGTCACGCAGGGCTATCGAGGGAGGCAAACCGGTAAGAACGAATGCCAGGCGTCGCAAAAGAACTTCCGGCTCGGCGCGCGGTGCCGGTTTCAGGCCAGCCTCCTGAAGCCTGGCCAGGATGAATCGGTCGATACCGTCCTGGCCCCAGGGGCCGGGGAACGGTTTGGGAGGCTCGAGGTTGCGCGGCGGCATCAGCGACCACCATGCAAGGCGCTTCTGGTAGGTTGTCTCCCAACCGGAGTTGTCCGGAGCGGTGGCTGCCACGGTATCTGTCAACGGGGCGATGGCCCCCTGACCGACCCACTCGACCAGAATATCGATCTCCTGGGGAGTCAGCGGTTTTTTGGGAGGCATCTGCAAATCTTTATCGTGGTAGCGGATGGCCTTGATCAGCAGGCTTTCGTCGGGCTTTCCGGGCAGGATCGCCAGACCCAGTTCACCGCCTTTCTCCCAGAACTGACGGCTATCGAGGCGCAAGCCTCCTTTCTGTTTTTTGGCACCGTGGCACTCCACGCAGCGAGTCAGCAACAGGGGGCGGACGGCTGACTCGAAAAAGGCCAGCTTGTCAGGAGTCTCCGCAAGGGCCTTGGCTGCTTGCGCGAAGCGGAATTCTTCTGCGACCGGTACGGTGCTGAAGGCAATGCTAATGGGGGATTTCATCTCGTCGCCGCCAAGGACACGGGCCGGGGCGCCTGCCTGGGGCTGATCGGTTTTCCAGACACTGACCTTGCCCTGGAGGTTGGCGGTGTAAAGCAACCCATCCGGTGCCAGTGCCAAACCGATGGGAGTGGCCAGGCCTCCCCCGGCCCCGGCCCATTCAACTGTGGCCTTACCTTCGGTTCGCAAAATACGATTGGCATTGGTGGACCAGTAGGCTCGTCCCATGGAATCGATTACCAGCCCCCAGGGGGCCTGTCCGGCGTGACTGGCCCAGACCGGGGCTTCAGCTCCCTCCCAGGGCTGCGATGCCTGCCGCAGCGATTTTGCCCCATGGTCGGTGAGATAGAGACGCCCCTCATGGACTGCGATTTGTGTGGTCCCTCCGGCTGTGGAGCTGACGCAATCGGACTTCCATTCGCCGGTGTTACCATCGAAACGCTTGATTTTTCCATCGCCCTGACTGGCAACCAGGAGATCGCCTGCGTGCCAGGCCATGCCGGTGGCGCGCAGCAGGTGCCCGCCGTACCCTTCGGGGATATTGATCCAGGATTCCATTTTTCGGGCTTTGGGATCATAGCGCAGCACGCTGCCCACCTCTCCAGGCAAACCGGTGGAGATTAGCAATCGGCCATCCGGCGTGAACAGGAGGGCATTTGAAGCAGGCAGGCCACTGAGACAGGTTCCCAGGTGTTTGCCCGTATCGGTGGCATAACGCTCCACTTTGCCAGACCCATGCATGAGCACCAGCAGCTCGGCAGCCCAGGAGTGCCCGGCGCCCCCGAGCAGCAACCAGCCCATGACGAGGAAGTGGGATTTTGGCAAACAGATCACCGTGACACCCCTGTTTCATCCACGCCCATTAACCCGGTTTCAGCAGCAAATCCCGATAAAGACGAACCCTGGCCGGATTGCACCAATCACCCACCAGAATCCTTGCCTGGCTATTTTCTGGCAAAAAACACCCATCCGAGGGCAACGAGGGCAAAGCAGGTCGGCTGGGCTGGAAATCGGCTGGTCGGGGCCTGGTGAATTTTTGCACAACGCGGCAATTACCAGTTTAACCGATCCAGACGGTCACGCAAACAGCCAGCCCGGCTGGGCAGGCCATCTTGTTTTCAGCTTCCAGGCCTTGTTTTCACGAACAACAGCCAGCCGGGCATCCGATGGCCAGGCCAACCGGGTCCAAGCCAGTCAGGCCAAAACGCCAGGGATGTTTTTTTTGGCCACCAGGTAGAAAGGAAGACGAAGTTTCAGGCCAGCAGCGAATCGACCACTTTGGCGTTGGTGACGGCGAAATCGGTCAGGGTGTCGTCACGGCCTTCGTGCGGGAATGACAGTCTGGTGTGATCCAGGCCGAGAGTGTGCAGCAGCGTGGCGTGCAAATCAGGGACACGGACGATCTTGTCGGTAGACATATAGCCGAAGTCGTCGGTAGCGCCATGGACATGGCCTTTTTTGAAGCCGCCACCCGCCAGCCAAAGTGAGAAGGCATGGCGGTTGTGGTCACGGCCATCGGTGCCCTGCGAGATCGGCAGGCGGCCAAATTCACCGGTCCACAATACCACGGTGGAATCGAGCAGCCCCCGGCGTTTGAGATCGAGCACGAGCCCGGCACCAGGCTGGTCGGTCATGGCGCAGAGATTGGTCAGGCTTTCGGCATTCTTGCTGTGGGTGTCCCACGGTTGGCTGCTGAGGAAAATCTGCACGAAGCGGACGCCGCGTTCGATAAGCCGTCGGGCCAGCAGGCAGCGTTTGCCATACTCGGCGGATTTTGGGTTGTCGATACCGTAGAGCTTGCGGGTTTCTTCGGTCTCGTCACTGAAGTTGAGCACATCGGGGACCGTGGTCTGCATCCGGGCGGCGAGTTCGTAATGGCCCAGACGGGCTTCCAGCTCCGCATTGCCAGGGTGCTTGCGGATATGCGCGGCATTGAGCCCGTTGAGCAGGTTGAGCTGGTCGCGGCGTGCCGCACCTGCCACATCGGCCGGGGTGGCGAGGTGGGCGACAGGCGTGCCTGTGGCGCGGAATGGGGTGCCCTGGTAGACCGGGGGCAGGTAGCCCGAGGACCAGTTATTGGTGCCATCGACCGGGAAACCGCCGGGGTCGGCCAGGACGACATAGGCTGGTAATTCCTTGCGTTCGCTTCCCAGGCCATACAAGGCCCAGGAGCCCCAGGTGGGGCGACCAGCGAAAATCTTGCCGGAGTGCATCACCCGCAAGGCGGCCTCATGATCGACGGAGTCGGTTTTCATGGAGCGCACCAGCGTGATGTCATCAACAATCCGGGCGGTGTGTGGCAAAAGCTCAGAAAGCTCGACACCCGATTGACCCCGTTTGGCGAACTTGAAAGGCGAGCCGAGCAGTTTTCCCTGCTGGGTGTGGAAGTGGACCTCCAGCGTGTCGGGATGCGGTTTGCCGTGCTGCCTGGTGAGTTCCGGTTTGGGATCGAACAGGTCCATCTGGCTAGGGCCGCCATGCTGGAACAGGCAGATGACCGCCTTGGCCTTGCCCGCATGGTGTGGCTGCTTCGGTGCGAGCGGATCGTTGCGCCCGGAACCCGCATCTGCGGCAGCGGCAAGGTGCGCCAGCGCCAGCGAACCCAGACCGCCGGCGTGGCGGGCCATAAAAGCCCGGCGATTCAGTGAGAAATCAGCGGCAGGCATGACCGAGGCCCTCATTCGACATACAGAAATCCGTTGCTTGCCAGCAACATCTGGCAGAGGCCGGTCCAGTCGCTGGCGGCGTTTTTTGGACCCAGGAACTTTGAGCACAGGGCCAGCTCGTCTCCAAGCGGAGGCCGCCCGCAGGTTAGCCGGAAGGCGAGATCGAGCCGTTTCGCGGTATCGTCACCGGCTTCGCGGGCCAACCGGGTGGCGAATGCCTTGGCGCGGGCCCGGGCGAATTCCGAGTTGAGCAGGGCCAGTGACTGGAGTGGCACCGTCGATGGCGACCGCTTGCCACAGGTGGTGACAATGGAGGGTGCGTCGAAAAGTTGCAGGAAGGTGAGCATCTGCGTGCGTCGTTGCTGGAGATACAGCGACCGCCTGAAGGCGCCCTCGGTGTTCTCGGCGATTTCAACGGTGCCATCAGCGGCTCGCTTGCTGGGCACAAAGGGGCCGCTGTCGCGCGCGTCAAGTTCGCCTGACACATGGAGCATCGCGTCGCGGATCGCCTCGGCATCAAGCCGACGGAGGGGGAAACGGGCGAGCAGCCGGTTATCGGGATCGATCACCTCAAGGCCTGGACGCGGTGTGGTGGTTTGCTGGTAGACCGCCGATGCCAGGATGAGGCGGTGGAGTTGCTTGATGCTCCACCCTGATTGGGCGAATCGCTGGGCAAGGTGGTCGAGCAATTCCGGGTGGGAGGGCCTGGACCCCGACATCCCCAGATTATCGGTTGTGGAGACGATGCCGGTGCCGAAGTGCTGCTGCCAGATCCGGTTGACCATGACGCGGGCAAAGAGCGGGTTTTCCACCGAAATGACCCACCTGGCAAAAGCAGACCGTCGCCCGGTGGTGACGCTTCCGGGCAATTGCCGGGCGATCTGGAAGCGGTTCTGGGCTGTGCTCAGCGTGGCCAGCGCGCCGGGCTGAACTTCCTCGCCAGGTTTCGTGTGCTGGCCCCGCTTGAGGATGTGGTGCGCCGCGGGTTTCGGATCGGTCTCCACAAAAGCGGCGATCTTCTCAGGCGATTTGGGCCGGCTTTTTTCACGCTGAGCGATGGTTTTCTGCACCGTCTCGCGCAGTGTCGCGTATTCGGGGAACCGTTTGGCGAGATCGTCGTCGCTGATTTTGATCGCCGCCTCATGAGTGCCGAGCAGGGCCTGCTGGGGGGGGGTTCGCTTGTCTTTGGGTTGCTTCAGGGCATCAATCACGGCGGCTCGGGTTGGGGCATCGAGGGTTTTAAGCCGTTCGTCGAGGAACTGTTCCCGCAGGGGTTCGGCAATGCTTGTCAGGCCAGATTGTACGGCCTTGATCTGACGATCTATCTGCTCGTTCAGGCGCTGCCGGGCGGCAAGATCCGATTTGGTGCCAATCTCGAGCAGGCGGTCATTGGGTTTCGACCACCGCTCCGGGTTGTAAACCGGGAAGAGGAGGGCCTGGAGGCCGTAATACTCCGCCTGGCTGATCGGCTCGAACTTGTGATCATGGCATCTGGCGCACTGCACCGTGAGACCGAGCAGGCAATTCATGAGGTTCTGGACACTGCCTTCCAGCACGGTAAAACGATCGACACGCACCTCGTCGGGGTTGCCATCGCTTTCGCCGGTGCCGTCTGGGGCATTGCGGAGAAAATGGGTTGCAGTCAGGGCCTCGACCATCGCTGGCGTGATGTCGCCGCTGGGGGTGAAGCCGACCAGTTCATCGCCTGCGAGTTGTTCCCGCACAAACTGGTCGTAAGGCTTGTCGGTGTTGAAGCTCCGGACCACATAGTCACGGTAGCGCCAGGCGAGAGGCCGGTCGCTATCGGCATTGAAGTACCCATTGGAGTCGGCGTAGCCAGCGGCATCGAGCCAGTACTTCCCCCAGCGTTCGCCGTAGCGGGGGCTCGCCAGATAGCGTTCGATCATTTTCGTGTAGGCATCGGGTGCCTTGTCACCTAGGAACAGGCTGATTTCAGTGAGGGTGGGTGGCAGGCCGGTGAGGTCGAAGCTGACCCGGCGAATGAGGGTGGTCTGGTCGGCCTGAGGGCTGAGGGTCAGCATCCTGGCTTCGAGCGCCGCCAGGATGAAGCGATCGACATCGGTGCGGGCAGCGCCTTTTACCCGGGGAATTTTTTGCGCGGTGACCGGACGAAAGGCGGGGTGAGCCTCGGCTTTGGGGGGATCGTCTGCGGCTGTCGCCAAAGAAGCGGAAGCCAGACAGGCCACAGCCATGGCAGCAGTCACCACCCAGCCCGACCGGGCGGTCCTGGGGAAACGGGCCAGTTTTTCCGGCGAGCTGAACATGCAGGCGGTTCCAATCAAGGCCAGCGCAGGCTAGGGGACTGACCAAGCGGGCAGGCCTTTGGCATTGCCCAGTTTACCCGCCAACGAGCTGTCGGTCTATCAACCCGTGGGCGGCTTTGTGGAACCCGGGGGCGTCAAATCAGTTCGCGGATCGGTTCGAGATGATTGAGCAGGTACTGGGGGCGCCCACTGTGGTCGGGGATGGTGGTGGTTTTCACATCGATGCCGAGCTGGTGGTAGAGGGTGGCAAACACTTCCTGGTAATGCAGCGGGCGATCGTGCGGCACCTCGCCCAGGCGGTTGGTTGAGCCAATGACCTGGCCTGTGCGCATGCCGCCACCTGCCAGCAGGGCGCAGGAAGCCTGGGGCCAATGGTCGCGCCCGCCGTCTTTGTTGATGCGTGGGGTCCGTCCGAACTCACCCCAGGCCACCACGCTCACATCCTTCTCCAGACCGCGGGCGTGCAGGTCGTCCACCAGCGCGGTGATACCCCGGTCGAAGCGCGCCAACTGTTCGGGCAAGCGGATGAAGTTGGAGTGGTGGCGGTCCCAACTGCCAAACGACAGGGTGACGCAGCGGGCCCCGGCCTCGACCAGACGCCGGGCCAGCAGGAACTGATCCAGCCAGTGGGGGCCGGCATCTTCCCCGAAGGCCGGATCGCGGCTACCCCGCCCGTACCGGTCCCGGAGCAGGGCGGGCTCGCGGCTCAGGTCGAGGGCCTCGACCAGTTTGCTGGAAGTCAGCACCTCCAGCGCTTTGCGGGAATAGGTGCCGGCAGCTTCCGCGCGGCCATCCATGTCGGATTCGCGCCTGAAGCGGTCGAAACTGGCCATGAGGGTTTTACGGTCACCCAGGCGGTCGAGGGTGATGCCTTTAAGCTGCATGTTGGCCATGCCTTCACCATCCGGCTGGAAGGGGGCGTGGGCCGTGCCGAGGAAACCGGGCAACCCGGGGTTGCTGTAAGGGGCGTGGCCGGTCTTGATGGTCAGGCCGACAAACGGTGGCACGGCGGGATCAACCGGCCCCTGGAGCCGGGAAAGCACGGCACCCAAAGAGGGCTTGCCACTCTGGCGCCCTCCCGGCCCAATCGGATAGCCGCTCTGGCACAGGTCAGAGGCATGCTGGTCTGGGCAGCCGTGCAGTGAGCGGATGATGGCAAACTTGTCCATCCGCTTCGCCAGCTCGGGCAGGTGCTCGCAGATGTTGATTCCCGGCACATTCGTGGCGATGGGTTTGAAGGAACCACGGATTTCGGCGGGAGCGTCCATCTTCAGGTCGTACATGTCCTGGTGGGATGGCCCTCCCGACAGGTAGATCATGATAACGGCCTTGTGTGACATCTTCCCCGGTGTCTTGCCGGAGGCGGCTTCGGCGCGGAGAAGCCCGGGTAGTGCCAGGCCACCCATGCCCAGGCCGCCGATTTTCAGAAAATGCCGGCGGGAGTTGCGGTCGCAGAATGGTCCCTGCGAATTACCAGGAATAGAAAGCATCGCAGACTCCTTCAGGTTAGGGCGCATGCTTTTTGAGAAAAGCGGCGCTTCTGTCAGGCGGTAGCCGAGAATACGCAAGATGGCGGGCTGATACAAGGCATGGGCCAGGGCGAAACGCCCGGGAGGGCCGGTCAATCCTTGCAGCATACCATCCCGGGCGGTTTCGGTCGATGGGTTAGGCCGTTTTCAGCCCAGCAGCTCGGAAACCATCATGCCGGTGGCGCGGGTCTGGATCGGCTTGAAGGGGCCACGAAACTCCGCGGGCGCCTCTGGTTTGGGATCCCAGGTGTCGATATGGCTGATGCCGCCATGGCAATACAGCAGGATGATCGCGGTGCTGGCTTGGGGGCGCTGGGCCTCTGCCCGAAGTTGCAGCAAGCCCGGCAGTCAAAGCCCGCCGCCGGCAATGCCCAGATTGAGGAAGTCGCGTCGCCGCATGTATTTCCCCTTTCCGGCTGGGGTGGCATCAGCAATGGGAAACGCCCACCCGGTCGCGCCGCACCTGCCGCGATCAGGCTAAAATGGCCTTCACTACACTACCATGCACATCAGTGAGGCGGAAGTCGCGGCCGGCGTGACGGAATGTGAGCCGGGTGTGATCCAGCCCCAGCAAGTGCAGCAGGGTGGCGTGGAAGTCGGGAATGGTCACCTTGTTTTCGGCCACATAGTAACCAAAATCGTCGGTGGCGCCATGGGTGATCCCGCCCCGAATGCCCCCGCCAGCCGCCCACATGGAGAAAGCGTGCGGGTGGTGGTCGCGGCCATCGGTTCCCTGGGCTGCCGGGGTGCGGCCAAATTCGGTCCCGAAGACCACCAGGGTGTCATCCAGCAATCCCCGCTGCCGGAGATCTTTCAACAGGCCGGCAATCGGCTTGTCCACTTTTTTCGCGTTGGTGGTGTGATTATTCTTGAGGTCGCCATGGGCATCCCAGTAGTTGCGGGGGTAACTGTGGTTCACCTGCACGAAGCGTACCCCCGCTTCGATCAGTCGCCGGGCCTGCAGGCACTGGCGCCCGTACTCTTCGGTGGGCTCCTCGCCAATGCCATACAACCTGTGGGTCTGGGTGCTTTCGTCGGCCAGATCAAAGAGGCGTGGAGCCGAAGCCTGCATGCGGAAGGCCAGCTCGAAGGTAGCGATCCGCGCCTCCAGCCGGGCATCGGCACCCGACCGGGCCAGGTGTTCACGGTTGGCGCTGGCCAGCAAGTCGAGTTGCAACCGCTGGAGATCGTTGCCCTCGGCGGGAGTGGTGTTCGCCAGGCCACCCTTGCCGAACTGGGTATTGCCATCACCCACCCGGGTTCCCTGGAAGGAGGCTGGCAGGAAAGCTGATCCGTAGTTTTGCGCGCCACCGTGGTAGAGCGACGGGCTCAGGGAGATGAAGCCAGGCAGGTCGCGGTTTTCGGTGCCCAGTCCATAGAGCGTCCACGCCCCCAGGCTTGGTCGGTTGAAGACGCCGTCGCCGGTGTTCAGGCGGAGCAGGGCTGGGCCATGCGACACCTCGTTGCCGCCGTTCATCGACCGGATGACACAGATTTCGTCTATCATGGAGCCGATATGCGGGAAAAGGTCGCTGACTTCAATACCGCTCTGCCCGTACTTTTTGAATTTCCACGGCGAGGCCAGCAGATTACCGGTGCCCCCGAATTCGAATTGGGGCTTGGCGATGGGTAGGGGCTTGCCATGCATCTGGGCAAGCCTGGGTTTGGGATCGAAGGAATCGACATGGGATACGCCCCCATGCATGAACAGGAAGATTACCCGCCTGGCTTTGGGGGTGTGGTGCGATGGCCTGGGGGCCAGCGGGTCGCTGGCGATGCTTGCACCATGAGCTTCTTCGCTGAGCAGCGTGTGCAAGGCCACACTGCCAAAGCCGCAGGCAAGGTGCCGCAAAAGATCGCGGCGCGACTGGATGATGGGCATGTTCACTTCCCTGGTTGGCATGGCCGGCAGTCGCGGGCTTTCTTAATCCACATAGAGGAACTCATTGCGGCAGAACAAGGTTTGGCAGAAGCTTTGCCACGCGTCCAGGCGGGCCTCACCAGCCTGGCGCCTTTGCGCGGTGGCGTGTTTCTGGTGGCCGGCCGGGAAGTCGGTCACCTGCCAGACCTCAGCCGCCAGAGGCTCCCGGCCCAGGGCGAGGCGGTAGGCGCTGCCCACCCGGCCAGCGTCTGTTTTATCGGGTTCCGCCAATAAACGCGTGGCGAAGTGGCGAGATTGTTCACGGACGAACGCGTGGTTCAGGAGGAACAGGGCCTGCGATGCCACCGTGGTGTCGTTCCGCACCGCCGTCACTCCATTCGGGTCAGCCCCGTCGAAAAGGGCCAGCACATCGGGCACAGCGTTGCGCACAACCGGCAGGTAGAGGCTCCGCTTGATGGAGGTGGTAAAAACAGGGTGGTCGGTCTGGATCCGGTTTGGCCGGATACCCGCCGAAATGTTTTCGGCCTCTTTGAATAGCAATTCGCCTGAATCGTCGCCACCCACGGTCCTGTCGAGACGGCCACTCACCGCCAGCAGCGAATCCCGGACCGATTCGGCGTCGAGGCGCTTCCGCGTGGTTCGGCCAAGCAGCCGGTTGTTCGGGTCGGATTTCAGGGCCAGCTCGTCCGCCGTGGTGCTGGTCTGATAAACGGCTGAGAGCAGGATGAGGCGGTGGAGCTTTTTGACAGACCAGCCTTCGGCCACCCATTCGCCAGCCAGCCAGTCGAGCAGTTCCGGGTGGGATGGTTTCTCGCCACGCACCCCAAAGTTGTCGGAGGTGGCCACCAGGCCGGTCCCGAAGTGGTGCTGCCAGATGCGGTTGACCATCACCCGGGCTGTTAGCGGGTTGTCTTTCGAGCCAATCCACCGGGCCAGCTCGAGACGGCCGCTCTGGGTGGTGGTGAGGGGAGCGTGGCCCTCTCCGGCGAGGATTTGCAGGAACCGGCGGGGAACCAGAATCCCGGGGGTCTGGTAGTTGCCCCGGACCGCTACCCGCAGGTTCACGGGCCGGGCCTCCCGGGGGGCCATCACCATCACCGCTGGTTCACCCGGCTTTTGCGGCAGCGGCCATTCCTGCCACATGGTGGCGTTGCGGTTTTCGTCG
>QWOS01000057.1 GCA_003669555.1 Planctomycetota bacterium | reverse complement strand
GGCTGCGCGGGGGACCACCTTGCGTTTGATCAGCCTGAACAGGCCCAGGGTAAGGAATGTCAGCAGGAGCATCAGCCCCTGATTGAGCCGCCGAATGGCCGGGGTGTTCAGCTCGGGCCGGGCTGAACACCACTGGATGACGAAGAAAAAGACGGGGGTGAGGAAGAGGCCAAAAACTGTCACACCCAGCATGCCGCTGAAAACCGCAGTCCCGAGGGCCCGGCGCATTTCTGCGCCGGCACCTGTGGCGATAACCAGGGGCACCACACCCAGAATGAATGCCAGCGAGGTCATCATGATGGGACGCAAGCGCAGCTTGCAGGCCTCGATTACCGCCTCGCGTGGCGATTTACCACTATCGGAAAGCTGCTTGGCAAATTCGACAATGAGAATTGCATTTTTGCTGGCCAACCCCACCAGCACCACAAAACCAATCTGGGTGAAGATGTTGATGTCCATCCGTGCCATGGCCACGCCGATGACACTCGAAAGCAGGCACATCGGCACCACCAGGATCACAGCCAGAGGAAGGGCCCAGCTCTCGTACAGGGCCGACAGCACCAGGAACACAAATAGTACTGCCATCGGGAAGACGATCTTGTTGTGCCAGTCGAAGGCCTCCTGGCGTTGCAGGAGGTTGAGTTCGGTCCAGTCTGTGGTCATGGCGCTGGGCAGCGTTTTTGCGGCAACCGCATCGAGCGTGTCCATTGCCTGGGTGGAACTAAGAATCCAGGGGAGCGCCAAACCATTGATCGGCGCCGCGCGGTACAGGTTGTAACGCATCACCATGCCTGGGCCGGTGGAGTCACGCATTTCCACCAACGAGCCCAGCGGCACCATCATGCCACTGGCATTGCGGATCTTCATGAGGCCAAGCTGTTCTATCCTGGATCGGTATTGCAGGTCTGCCATCATGTTGACCTGCCAGTAGCGCCCGAAGGCGTTGAAATTGTTGACATAGTCGGAGCCAATGAGGGTGTCGAAGGCCGCGTTCACATCTTCCACCTTCAACTGGAGTGCGCGAACCTTGGCCCGGTCAATGTCGGCGTACAGTTGCGGCGAGCTGGCAGTGTACATGGTTGACAGGCCGAAAAATCCTGGGTTTTTGCGACCCTCCGCCAGCAAAAGGTTGGTGAACCTCTCGAGATTGTCCAGCCCCAGGTCGCCCCGGTCTTCCACCATGCACTTGAATCCGCCCGCCGTCCCCAGGCCGGGAACCGGCGGCGCGCCAAAGACCATCACCTGGGCATCGCGGATTTCGTCGTGGTAGGCCTTGCGTAGCTTCATGATGATGGCATTGGCGCCCAAATCTTCCCCGTGCCGCTTTTCAAACGGATCAAGGACAATGAAAATGGACCCATAGTTGGGGCCGCCCATGCTTAGCAACACCGTGAAGCCGGAGACCGACAAAGTGTCGGCTACCCCAGGGGTGTCGCGGGCGATTTTCTCTACCCGGGCCATCACCTCCTGGGTTCGCTGCACGCTGGCCGAATCAGGCAGTTGCAGGTTCACCAGCAGGTAGCCCTGGTCCTGGGCAGGGATGAAGCCGGTGGGTACCTTGCTGAATAGCCAGCCAGTTGCCCCCAGCAGGCCGACATACAGCACCAGTACCACGATTGTCAGCCGGACAAGCCAGCCAACCGACCAGCCATAGGCATGAATCATGGCGCCAAAAAACCATTCGAACAGTTTGAAAAACCAGCCCAGAGTCAGGTTGATGACCCATTGCAGCGGATCGGCTTTGGCGCCGTGTGGCTGTAGCAAGATGGTGGCCAGTGCCGGGGCCAGGGTGAGCGAGTTGAAGGCGGAGATGACCGTGGAGACGGCAATGGTGATAGCGAACTGCCGGAAAAACTGGCCCGTGATGCCGCTGATAAAGGCGCAGGGGATGAAGACCGCGCAAAGGACCAGCGCCACGGCCACCACCGGTCCGGTCACCTCACCCATCGCCTTGCGCGCCGCTTCGCGGGGCGTAAGCCCTTCAGCCAGCCAGCGCTCCACATTCTCTACCACAACAATGGCGTCATCGACCACAATGCCGATGGCCAGCACCAGACCAAACAGCGAGATGTTGTTGATGGTGAAACCCATAGCTGCCATTGCCGCAAAGGTGCCCACAATGGCCACGGGTACAGCGATCAGCGGGATGAGAGTGGCCCGCCAGCTTTGCAAAAAAACCAGCACCACCACAGCTACCAGCGCCACGGCATCGCGTAGCGTATTCACCACCTCGAGGACAGATTCGCCGATAAAAGGCGTGGTGTCGTAGCTGATCTTGTAATCAAGGCCGGGAGGGAAGCGCTTTTTCATTTCGATCATTTTGGCCTTCACCAGCTTGCCCACATCCAGGGCATTGCTGCCCGGCAACTGATAAATGGCCAGGGCCACGGCCGGCAAACTACTGGAGGTCGCCGATTGGTTGTAATTGTTCGCCCCCATTTCCACCCGGGCGACATCACGCAGCCGCAGCACCTGGGGCGATACATCGCCCGGTTGGGAGCTGAGCGCGCGCAGGATGATGTTGCCAAACTCTTCAGGGGTGGAAAGCCGGCCCATGGCATCGAGAGTGAGCTGCATTTGCTGACCGTCGGGCGTGGGCTGCTGCCCCACCTGGCCAGGCGAGAGGGCGGTGTTCTGCTGCTTGATGGCATCGGTTACCTCGTTGGCGCTGATATTCAGGGAGGCCATTTTTTGCGGGTCAAGCCAGACACGGATGGCGTAATCGCGCTGTCCGAGATAGGTGATATCGCCGATGCCCTCCAGACGGAAAAGCTCGTCCTTGAGATGGATGGTGGCGTAGTTCGACAGAAAGATGTCATCGTAACTGCCATCGGGCGAGAAAAGATTCACCGCCAGCAGGATGGCTGGTGATTTTTTCTTGATGGTGAGGCCCTGCTTCTGGACACTTTTCGGGAGCTGAGGCACTGCCAGATTCACCCGGTTTTGCACCGCCACCAGCGCATCGTTGAGGTTGGTGCCCAGGCTGAAAGTGACGATCAGGTTGTAGGCACCCGTGTTGTCACTGGTGGAGCACATGTACAGCATGTTGTCGACGCCGTTGACCTGCTGCTCGATGGGGGCGGCGACGGTGTCGGCCACCACTTGTGAGCTGGCGCCCGGGTAAGTGACCGCCACCTGCACCGTGGGCGGTACGATAGGCGGATACTGGGAGATAGGCAGGGAAACGGCGGCCAACGCACCGGCAATGACCAGGAAGATGGATAAAACCGAAGCGAAGATGGGCCGGTCAATGAAGTAGTTCGAGATCACGCAAGCGGCTCCCCTGGGAGGGATGGTCGGGTGGGAGGTGTTACTTCTTGTCGGTTCCCGCTGGCGGAGCAGGGGTGCCGGAGACAGGTTTGGTACCAGGTTGCGGCGTTGGTAAAATGGCGGGCCCGATAGTGGGCATGGCTACCTCCACGGGTGTGACCGGTTCACCCTGCCGGACCATCTGGATTCCGGTAACCACCACCTTTTCCCCGGCTTTCAGGCCCGTTTCCACCACGCGCAGTCCGTCTGGTTGCGTCGCTCCCAGTGTCACCCGCCGACTGATTGCTTTGTTGTCATCTCCCACCACATAAACGAATTTGTTGCCTTGGTCGGTGCCGATGGCTTTTTCAGCCACCAGGGTCACAGGTCGCGGGGACCCCAGCGGTAGACGCACCCGGCAGAACATGCCCGGGACGAAAAGCCTGCCTGTGGCGCCGATAGGGGGGTTTTCAATCTCGCCGCGGATCGTGATAGTGCCGGTGAGTGGGTCGATCTTGTTGTTGATGAAATTGACCCGGGCGATGTGCCTGAAATCGTTCTCGTCTTGCAGGGACACCAGGAAAGTCAGGTCGGGGTGATTTCCGCTGAAACTCAAATTGCCATCCTGAACCATGCGCTTCACCCGCAAAAGGGTCCGTTCATCAGCGTCGAAATAGACATAGATCGGGTCTTGCGAGACCAGCGTGGTTAGCAGTGTCTGATCAGCATTCACCAGGTTGCCCAGAGTGAAGTAGTAGCGGCTGATCTTCCCATCGATAGGCGCAATCACTTTGCAAAATTCGAGATTGAGCTCATGAATCTCGTTGCCCGCCTTGACTGCTTTCACGGCGGCTTCTGCCTCTTCCTCGGCGGCCTGGTACTTGTCCAGCTCCTGCACGCTGATGGCACCCGGAGTTTTCCCCACCTCTTTGGCGCGCAGGTTATCGGCCTTCGCCAGCTTGTACTTCGCTTTTTGCAACACCAGTTGGCTTTGCACATCGTCAAGCTTGGATTTGAAGGGCCGCTGGTCGATTTCGAAAAGCAAAGCACCCTGCTTCACCAGATCGCCTTCCTTGAATTTTGTGCTCGTGATGTAACCGGTGACACGAGCCTTGATGTCGACATAGTTCACCGCATCCACCCGCCCGGTGAAATCAACCGAGTCGGTCACTTGCCGCCCGATCACCTGGCTGATCGAAACCGCCGGGGCGGCATCGGGCGCGGGCAGGACAGGCGGCTTGCCGCACCCAAGAAAACCGAGCCCACAAAAAAGACCGGCAAGCAGGGTGCCTGGAAGTGCAAGTTGTTTCATGGGAAAGCTCTGGCGTGACAAAATGGTTTCGGGAAATGCGTGCAAACAAATCCGCAAATGTTAACCTACTCAAGCTAGCCAATGTCAACAAGCGGAGTGGCCGGCTTCGGGAACCGCTGGAGAAAGGTCAGAATGTATCCACCAAAAAAACGCTGGCTGGCGCTGATGCTGGCTGGCACTCAGCTTCTGGCATGCACCAGAGGAAAAATCCTTGAGCCTCACCCTTTTGAAACAGAAATTGCCGCTATCGAGGCTCAAGGGAAGCAGCCCCTTTCTGCGGAAGCAGTTCTTTTCATAGGTAGTTCCAGCATCAGGCTTTGGGATCTGAAAAAAACTTTCCCCGGCCTGGAAACTGTCAACCACGGTTTCGGTGGCTCGGAGATGGCCCACCTGAACAATTGTGCCGCGCGGATTGTTTTTCCCTTCAAACCGCGCCGGATTGTGGTTTACGAGGGGAGCAATGATATTCATGCCGGGAGAACTCCTTCCCAGGTTGTGGAAGAGATGAAGAAATTCCTAAATCTGACACGCGATAATTTGCCTGGGTCGAAAGTGTATTTTCTTGCCGTAAAACCCAGTCTGAGTCGCATCGGGGAACTGGGTGAAGTGCTGGAGGCAAACCGGCTGCTCAAGGCAATTTGCGAGCAGTCGGCCGGGCTGGCAGTCTATGTCGATGGGTGCACGGCCCTTCTGGGGGCCAATGGCATGCCAGATCCTGCCCTTTATCAGCAGGATCTGGAGCACCTGAATGAGCTTGGCTATGCCCGGTGGGTGAGCCTGCTTGAACCGCTGTTGATGCCCACCAATGTCAATTAGGGAGGCTGGTCCATGCGACTGAATCGCCGTAATTTTGCCACCACCGTGGGCACCCTGGCGGTTTTGCCAGTTTTTGGTCGGGCTGAGCCGCCCATTCGCGCCGCAGTCATAGGGGCCACCAGGCGTGGGGATTATGGCCATGGGATGGAGCGGGTTTTTCAGCACCGTCAGGATGTGACGCTGGTTGCGGTTGCCGATGCGGATGCCACCGGTTTGGCCAAAGCGCTGAAAAGTTCGGGTGCCCCCAAGGGGTACGCTGATTACCGGCAAATGCTTGAGCGGGAAAAACCCCAGGTGGTGGTGATCGCCAGCCGGCACACCGACCAGCACCATGCCATGGCAATTGCGGCCCTGGGGATGGGGGCGCACCTTTTGCTTGAAAAACCATTTGTCACCACCCCGGCCGAGGGGGATGCGATTCTGGCCCTGGCAGAGCGTGATGGGTGCCGGGTGGCGGTTGCCCATCAGACCCGCCTCGATGGCTCCGTGACGGAACTGGTGAAACGCCAGTCTGAATTGCTGGGGGAATTACTGGAAGTACGCGCCTGGGGCAAGCAGGATGCTGCCCGCGCTGGTGGTGAGGACATGATGGTGCTAGGCACCCACCTGTTCGATCTGATGCGTCTGTTCGCGGGTGATGTCCGGTGGTGCCAGGCCACTGTCACCCAGAAGGGCAAGCCCATCACCCGCGCCAGCGGCCGGATCACATCGGATTGGGTGGGCCCAGTGGCTGGCGATAGGGTGAATGCGCAATTTGGGTTCTCTGGAGGTGCCTTGGGTACCTTCACCAGCGGGCACCCATGGAAAGCGGTTCTCGATCCATGGGGAATGGAACTACTGGGCAGCCAGGGGATGGCCCGGGTGGTGATGGATGGCACCCAGCGTGTCTATGTGCGTTTTGGCAGCCAATGGGGTAAGGATGGAAAAACCGTAGCCTGGGCTCCTCTGGTGGCGCCAGCTGCAAAAATGACGGGCAGGAAGCCGGTGGTTCCCAATGGTTATGTGGCGGATGACCTGCTGGAAGCGGCCGCAAACCGGTGCGATCCGGCCTGTAGTGGGAAAAACGGACTTGCGGTCGTGGAAATGGTGATGGGGGTCTATCAGGCGGCGCTGAAATCAGCCCGGGTCAACTTCCCCCTGGCGGACCGCGGGTCTCCATTCAGCTTGTAATTGTGGAGAAATAGGCCTGCAAGGGTCTGAAAACAGGCGCAACATGGATGCGCGTTGACATTTTTTTTCAGGAGAGCCGACGGGCCAGGGCAAGTGAAGGACGCAGCAGAAATAACTTTGTAATCTGAATAGACGGTAAGAATATGAAGGTTTAATTAAAAATGAGAGAGCTTTGCGCTTGTACCCGTAAGAAAAATGTCAATAAATAAGTATGGAGTGCCTACCTCACCTTCACTCCAGTGTTTTCATAACTTCTTTCCCGTTCTGGGGGTTGTTTTCATGTACCGGTCTCGCAAGGGATTTACGCTGATTGAATTGCTGGTGGTGATCGCCATCATTGCCGTGCTGGTTGGCCTGCTGGTTCCCGCCGTGCAAAAAGTGCGCGAAGCGGCAAACCGGATGAGCTGCCAGAACAACCTCAAACAAATTGCCCTGGCCATGCACAACTATGAGGGCTCGGCGGGTAAGCTCCCAGCCGGCATGGATCAGAAACTGGTGGGCCCGATGGTTTATGCGCTTCCTTTCATGGAGGCAGATGCCAACTTCAAACTGTTCGTTTTTGACACCCCCAAAACATGGTGGTACCAGGAACCCCTGAACAGGCCGGCATCCACTGGCACCACCTCCGTGCCCCGCCCACCGGTCCAATACGGATCGGAGGGAAGAATCAAAACCTTTATATGCCCTTCCAGCCCCAATCCTGACACATGGAAAACCGTCTGGATGGCACAAGATTACGGGACAGCGGGTGTTGATTATCCCATTGGTGCAGCCACGGGCCATGTGTTTTCTTCAGCGCCTGGAAGCGTGGTTCTTGGCAGATCCAATTATGTGGCGATGGCTGGCGACTGGCGTTATGGTCGCGCTTATCACGGTATCTTTTACTACGCGGCACAGAACAAGATTTCCACCATTGCCGATGGTTCCACCAACACGCTGCTGGCTGGTGAATTTCCTTCCGCACCGTCTCCTTTTGCTGATGCGGTGCTTGGACAGGGGAATTGTGGGCCTGGCTGGGTATCAACGGCTGCCTATTCTGCTTTTGGTGTAACCATCGACAACAAGGGATGGGGCGTCTTTGGTTCCCACCATTCCAACCAGATCAATTTTGCTTGGGGAGACGGGTCGGTCAGGCCCCTCAACACCGGTGCCATGGCCAGTAATTTCGGTTTGTGGGCCGCTTTGGCGGGTGTTGAGGATGGGGTGGTAACGGGAGCCGCCGAATGATGCGGATGCTTTGGTTATTTTTCCAGGGTGTTTTTGCCAACAAGGGTCAGGAGAATTTCGATGCTCAAGGTTGTTTTTTGTGGGGTTGTGGTGCTGATGGCGGCTGGCTGCGGGGCTGAGCCGGTCAAGGAGATTAAAATCCAGGACGGCGCCAGCAAAATGCCCAAGGGTATGGGACCAGCCGCACCAGGCGCCGGTGGCAAAGCGGGTGGGTCCGCCACCCCCAAGGCGGACTGATTTTTTCCATCGGGAATCGTATCGACAGGGCCTGGCCAATTTTTTGGCCGGGCTTTTTTAATTGAGCCCGTTTCATCCAGAATGCCCTGGCCAAACCGGTGTGCCATGGGCCGGCATTTTGTGCGGTCCGTTTTATTGGCTACCATTCGGGAGGAACTCGTTCCCTGGATGGAGCCAGACGCGCGGGGATGTCCGGGTGGAATCCTGAAACATGAGTCTGACCCAACTGATGGAAGACCCGGACGGGTTGGCCATCCTTGCCCTGTGCCGGGCCGATCCCCAAAGCATCACCCCACGGTTGGTCCTGGCCAATTATCTGGATGAACGGTTGCAATCGGCCTGGGTGGCCGAATGCTTGCGCTTGAGCCTGCGGTCACCCACCCTGATACCTTTTGACCAGGCCAGCCTGGTGGCCTGGTGGCCCTTTGTCGGCTGCCTGGGCGGTTTGCTCCATGTTCAGGTGGGCCTGGAGCTGGTTTCTGCGATGCGACGGGTTCTTGCGGTGGGGCCTGTGGTGCAGAGCTTGCACCTGCAGGCATTCAATCAGGATGGCATGCTGCGTTTGCTGCACGAATTGGCAGCCCTGCGTCCGCAAAGGCTCTGGCTGCAACGGGTGGCGGTATGGGGCCAGCCCGGGATGCGCCAGGTGATGCGTCAGCCGCTGATCGTCTCGGCGATCCACCTGAAACTGGACGGCCAGAGATTTGGCACCGGATCCCTATGGGAATTGGCGAACAGCCCTGCCTTGCAAACCCTGGTTGCGCTGGACCTGTCGCGTTGTGACCTGACCGACACGATTGTGCAGGAATTGATTCGGGGTCCGGTGTACCCGCACCTTCGGCAATTGACCCTGGGAAAGAATCGTCTGGGTGATGGAACCGCAGCCGGTTTGGCTGGCAGTGACAACTTCCCACAATTGCAGGTGCTCGATCTGGACGGGAACCGGCTTGGGCCTGGTGCCGCAACCAGTCTAGCCCAGGGCAGTGGTCTGAAAAAACTGGAATCCCTGGAACTCTCTGGTAATCCGTTGCAAGACAGCGGCGGCTCAACGCTATTGGGCAAAGGCCTGTCAACCCGGCTGCGCTACCTTGATCTTGCAGAAACGGGCTTGGGGGCCAGGGGGGGGCTGGCCTTGGCTACTGCCACCTGGCTAGGGCGGGAACGGTTTCAATCCCTACGGGGCAATCAGGTGGGGCAAGGGGCTTTGGAGGCGATTTTCCGGCGTTGGTCCAGCGATGGAACCGGCCCGCGGCTGGACCTGGCGCGCTGTGGCCTCGATGACGGGTGTCTGGACCGGCTGATTGCGGTATGGCAGGGCGGGCAAAGCCTGGCGCAGGTGCGCGAACTGTCGCTTGCTGATAATCCCCTGTCAGGAGAGGCGATTGCCAGGCTTGCGGCATCGGGCTGTCTTGAGGATTTGGAGCTGTTGGATATTTCGGGAGTGCCAAAGGCCCAGGAGGACCAGTCCAGAGAGTGGCTACAGGGATTGGCGGTGGCCAGTATGACCAACCTGCAGCACCTGGTCCTGGCCCGCTGTTCCGGTTTTGCCCCCGAAGACTATACCCTGCTCGCCGGGGCACCCTGGATCGCGCAGCTAAGATCGCTCGATTTGAGCGATCCACGGATTGATGGCGCAAGAGAGCCGGATTTGGGGTGGGCCCTGGCCGGGCTGCTGACTCGTTGCGGCAAGCTCGAATCACTCCACCTGGCCGGGATGGGCTTGCAGGTGGATGACCTGCGCCTCATCGCCGGGGCTGGGTGTGGGGCCTGTTGGCGGGAGCTGAATCTGTCGCGCAACCCGCTGGGTGAGGAGTTGGCCGAGTGGCTACCCAAAGGCTGGAATTTGCCAACCCTGGAGATATTGGAGCTGGCCCAGGTGGGTGGGACCAGCAGGCTCGCCACCCGGCTGGGTATGGCGAGGGTATTGCCTGCCTTGCGGGTTCTGGACCTTTCAGGCAATCGGGAAGCCGATAGCGGCGCACTGGATTTGTGTAGAGTGTCTGGATTCGCCAGCCTCGAGAGGTTGGTGTTATGGAATTCTGGCAGCCGCGACATAGGGCTGCTGAATTGGTCTCGCGCGGCCAGTGGCCAGGTGCAACTCATGCCCAGCCAGACGGCAAGAGTAGCTCCGCTGCAGGGGTAGGTCTGGCAACTATTGCCAGTATCGGCGGTTCTACTGGCAAATGGAACTGGCTGGCATTGCAGCAACTTTCAGGGTGAAACGGGTGCGGGCGTTTGCTGGTTCGGATGGTTTGGCTTTTCCACCGGGGGCGCGGAGCCCTTTGGTTTGCGGGTCACCAGCCAGTCAATGGCAAAATAGAATACCGGCGTAAGAAAAACGCCAAAGAGCGTCACGCCCAGCATGCCGCTGAAGACCGCAATACCCAGGATGCGTCGCATTTCCGCGCCGGCACCCTGAGCTACCAGCAGCGGAGCCACTCCCAGGATGAAAGCCAGCGAAGTCATAATAATGGGCCGTAGCCGCAGCGAGCAGGCTTCCAGGGTGGCGGTGGTGCGGTCGGCACCCGCCTGCCGTCGTGCCCGGGCGTATTCCACCAGCAAGATGGCATTTTTGCAGGCCAGCCCGATCAGCACCACGAAGCCCACCTGCGTGAAGATATTGATATCGGTCCGGGTGATGTACACACCCGCCAGCGCGCACGACAGGCAGAGTGGCACCACCAGGATGACCGCCAGGGGTAATGACCAACTCTCGTACTGCGCCGCCAGCACCAGGAATACCAGGGCCACACCCAGGATGAAGGCAAGGGTGGCAGTACCCCCGGTTTCGTTTTGCAGGTAGGCCAGTTCAGTCCATTCCGAGCGCATCGACCATGCCAGTTCCTCATCGGCCAGCTGGCGCATGCGGTCGATGGCCTGGCCAGAACTGACACCCAGGCTGGGGTTGAAAGTGATTGGCGCGGCAGGGAACAGGTTGTGCCGCAGGATCAGTCCGGGTCCGCCAACCGATCGGGCGGTGACCAGCGAGGAAAGCGGTACCATCTCACCCCGTGTGCTGGCCACACGAATGGAGCGCATGTCTTCCAGGCTGCGACGAGTCTCACCCGAGGCCTGGGCAATCACTTGCCAGGTGCGTCCAAAACGGTTGAAGTCGTTAATATACAGCGAGCCAAGGAAAACCTGGAGGGCATCGAGGATTTCGCCCACCGGCACACCCATGCTTTGGGCCTGAACGCGGTCGATATCGAGATTCACCCACGGAGTGTCAGCGCGCAGGCTGGAATAAGGCTCGCGGAGCAGGGGATCGACAGCAGCTTTTTCGACGATACGATCGGCTGTGGCTTGCAGCTCGTCGAGGCCGATCTCGCCGCGATCCTCCACCACCAACCGGAATCCACCGGCATTCCCCAGCCCGTCCACGGGTGGGGCCCCAAGCACGGTTACCTGCCCCTCAGGCGCGGCGGATTCCAGGGCCATGTGCAGTTGGCGAGCAACGCTTTCGGCGGAATGGCCATCCGGAATTCGGTCTTCGAAGGGGGCCAGCAGGATGAACATGGAGCCGAAGTGCGGGGCGTTGGCCTCGAGCAACGCCGAGCGGCCGGCCACAGCGACGGTGTGCCGCACGCCTGGCACCAGCAGTGCGGCCTGCTCCATACGCAGAACCGCGGCAGCGGTGCGTGACAGCGACGAGGCGTCTGGCAACTGCAGGTTCACCAGCAGGTAGCCCTTGTCCTGCTCCGGGATGAATCCCTTGGGCGCATTGTCAAACCCGCGCCAGGTGACCCAGACCAGAGCCCCATAGCCGGCCATCACCAGCACCGAGACCCGCAACAGCCCGCGCACCGAGGCGGTGTAGCCGCGTGTGAGCCAGGCAAAGGTCCGGTTGAAAAGCGAAAAAAACAATCCAAGGACAATGTTGGCAGGTCGGGCCAGCCACCAGCCTGCCAGCAAGGCGAGGGTGGCGCAGGCCGGTGGGAGGCCCCAGTGGGGAAACCCGGCTGGTAGTTGCAGCCAGGCGCGGAGCAGGTTGGGAGCAAAAAACCAGCCAGCCAGAGCCAGGGCCAGGGGGTAACCCAGACGGGGCAATGGCTCGTGCCCTTTTTCAGCAGGCTGTAGCAGCAAGGCAGTGAGGGCCGGGCTGAGCGTCAGGGAATTGAAGGTGGAAAGGAGGGTGCTGACGGCGATAGTGAGTGCGAACTGGCGGAAAAATTGTCCGGTAATACCGCCAATGAACAGACAAGGTACAAAAACAGCGCTGAGCACCAGACCCACCGCCAACACCGGGCCGGCGACCTGCTCCATGGCGCGGATGGTGGCGTCGCGGGCCGACAAGCCGCGCGCCAGTTCCTGCTCCACGGCCTCTACCACAACGATGGCATCATCGACAACGATGCCGATGGCCAGCACCAGCCCAAACAGGGTGAGGGTGTTCAGAGAATAGCCACAGGCGGCCATGGCCGCAAAGGTGCCCACTACCGCCACGGGCACCGCCACCAGCGGGATGATGGCCGCCCGCCAGTTGCCCAGGAAGACCAGCATGACCAAGGCCACCAGCACTACCGCCTCGAAAAGGGTGCGGAAGACCTCGCGGATTGATTCGCGGATGAAAGGGGAGGTGTCGTAGACGATTTCATGGGCCAGGCCATCGGGGAACCGGCTGGCCAGTTGCTCCATGCGGTCGCGCACTTTGCCGGCGGTGTCGAGGGCATTGCTGCCGGGCAACTGATGGATGGTGAGGGCGACTGAGGGGCGTCCGTCCAGGGTGCAGGTCTGCTCGTAACCCTGGGCTCCCAGTTCGATTTCGGCGACATCACGCAGGCGCACCAGTCGGCCCTGAGCGTCGTTTTTTACCACCAGATTGGCGAACTGCTCCACCTCCACCAGCCGCCCCAGGGTGGACATGGTGAGCTGGAAGGCCGGCCCGGTGCCCACCGGGGGCTGGCCGATCTGCCCGGCTGCCACCTGGGTGTTCTGGGTTTCGACCGCGCGTACCACCTCGGAGGGTGCCACCTTGCGGGCCGCCATGCGGTCGGGGTCGAGCCAGAGTCGCATACTGTAATCGCGCTGGCCTATATAGCCAATATCACCCACTCCAGGCAAGCGGGCCAGTTCGTCACGGATCTGGATAGTGGCATAGTTGGAAAGGAAAAGATCGTCTTTCGAACCGTCCGGGGAGTGTAGGTTGACGATCATCAGCACGCCGGGGGCTTTTTTCTTGATGCTGACTCCGGTCCGTTGCACCAGGGGCGGCAGCACCGGCTGGGCCAGGGCCACGCGGTTTTGCACCAGAACCTGGGCAATGTCGAGGTCGACCCCATGCTTGAAGGTGATGGTGAGGGTGTAGCTGCCGTCGTTGCCGCACTGCGACGACATGTACAGCATCCCTTCCACCCCGTTGACCTGTTGCTCGATGGGGGCGGCCACCGTGGCTGCCACCACCCGGGAGTTGGCTCCCGGGTACCCGGCGGATACCTCCACCGTAGGCGGCGTGATTTCAGGGTATTGGGCAATGGGAAGCGAGAAAAGAGCTACCAACCCGGCCAGCGTGGCAAAGATGGATAGCACCGAGGCAAAGATGGGCCGGTCAATGAAAAAGCGGGAGAGCATGTTCAGGCGCCTCCCGCGCCGGGCTGGATAGGGGGGGGAATCCTTTGGAACAATCGTCGCACTGGCCCGACCGTCAACACATCCAGCAGACCGCGGCTAAAGCGTCCAATGAGGGTGCGTGGCCCCAGGGCCGGCAAACCAGCAAGCCAATCCACCACCAGGAAAAAAACGGGTGTGAAGACCAGGCCAGCCAGGGTGGTGCCGATCATTCCCCAGAACACCGCCACCCCCAGCGAGCGTCGCATCTCGGCGCCGGCACCATGGGCGGTCATCATGGGGGCAACTCCCAGCACGAAGGCCAGGGAGGTCATGACAATGGGGCGGAGGCGCAACCGGCAGGCCTCGAGGGCTGCCTCACGCCCTGTGGCACCCTCCAGGCGACGGCGGCGGGCATATTCGACAATGAGGATGGCGTTTTTGCTGGAGAGACCGGCGAGCACCACAAAGCCCACCTGGGTGAAGATGTTGATATCCTGTTTCACCCACTCCACCCCCGCCACAGCTCCGAGCAGGCATGATGGTACGATGAGGATCACGGCGGCGGGTAACGACCAACTCTCGAACTGCGCCGCCAACACCAGAAAAACCATGACAATGGCCATGCCGAAGAGCGTGTTCCCCGTGCCCTGCGAGGCCAGCTCGAGGTATGACATGTCGGTCCATTCGTAGGCCATGGAAGGGGGGATGTTTTCGTCCGCCAACAGGCGCATGCGCTCGATCGATTGCCGGGAGCTGACTCCAGGCGAACCAGTGCCGTTGATGGTGGCGGCGGGGTGCAGGTTGTGCCGGTTGAGCGAAAGCGGGCCGCTCACCTCGCGGATTTCGCAGACACTTCCCACCGGCACCATCAGGCCCTCACGGTTACGCACTTTCAGGCGCTTGACATCCTCCAACTGGTCGCGAAACTGGGCATCGGCCTGCACCACAACCTGCCAGTTGCGGTCAAACAGGGTGAAATCATTGATGTGCATCGATCCCTCAAAGACCTGCAAGGTGTCAGTGAGATCCCGTGGGTCGACGCCACGGGTGCGGCACTGCCGTTCATCGGGCAGTACCCGCACCTGGGGTACTTTGGCACGGAACACGCTGAACAGCCCGCCCAGGCCTGTTTCAGCGCCTTTGCCGATAAGCATTTGCACCTGTTCCTCCAGCGCCTCGGGGCCCAGGTCCCCGCGGTCTTCCAGCACGAACGAGAAGCCCCCCGCGCGGCCGATGCCGCGCACGGGCGGCGGTGCCAGCACAGTCGCCTGACCCTCGTGGGCATGCAGTGCGAAGGCAATGCGCAGGCTTTGCACCACCTTTTCGGCGTGCAACTCGGGATCAGTGCGATCCTCGTAGGGTGCCAGACGGATGAACATGGTGCCGAAATTGGAGCCAGCCGCATTGAGCGCGAAAGATTGCCCTGAAATTGCTGTGGAATGCACTACTCCGGGCGTGGCCAGGGCTACCTCTTCCATGATGCGCAAGGTCCGGTTGGTCCGCTCGAGAGAGGCCGCATCGGGCAGTTGCAGGCTGACAAACAGATAGCCCATATCCTGACTGGGAATGAATCCCTTGGGGGTGCTTTCGTGCATCAGCCAGGTGAGCCACATCAGGCCCCCATAGGCCACCAGCATGAGCAGCGAAATGCGCAGCATCCACCCGGCAAAGACCGTGTACAGCCAGGTAATGAAGCTGAACGAGCGCTCGAACAGCCAGAGAAGCCAGGCTCCCAGCCAGTTGCAGAACCGGCCCAGCACCCAACCTGCAGGCAAGGTGGCCATACCCAGCAACCACGGGGCCCAGCCCAGTACCTCGGCTGGCCAATGGTCTGGCAACCAGTCAGGCGACAGGTACCAGACCAGCCCGGCAGCGGCGAGTGCCCAGGCGACACGGGGCAGGGGAGGCCTGGCCTTCTCGCCGGGTAGGCGGGGGCGTAGCAGGAGCGCAGTGAGTGCGGGGCTAAGGGTGAGGGAATTGAAAGCTGAAAGCAAGGTGCTTACAGCGATGGTTAGGGCGAACTGTTTGAAAAAAGCGCCAGTGATACCACCAATGAACAGGCAGGGTACAAAAACGGCGGAAAGCACCAGCCCCACGGCGATGACCGGGCCGGAAACCTGCCGCATTGCTTCCAGGGTGGCGTCGCGGGGCGATAACCCGCGAGCCAGTTCATGCTCCACGGCCTCCACCACAACGATAGCGTCATCAACAACGATGCCAATGGCCAGAACCAGCCCGAACAGGGTGAGGTTGTTGATGGAGAAGCCAAACAGGGCCATGGCGGCAAATGTGCCCATCACTGCCACTGGAACTGACGCCAGTGGCACCAGGGCGGCCCGCCAGTTACCCAGAAATACCAGAATCACCGCGGCGACCAGCCCCACTGCCTCCGACAGGGTCTTGATCACCTCGCGGATGGATTCACGCGTATAAGGAGTGGTGTCGAAGCTGATATCGTAGGCGATATCTTCTGGAAAGCGGGCAGCCAGGGTTTCCATGATGGCAATCAGATTGTCGCGGGTACGAAGCGCGTTGGCATCGGGAGACTGGAAAACGATAAGGATCACCGAACCCAGACGGTCAAAGCGGCATTCCACCTCCTCGCGGCGGGCACCCAGCTCCACCCGGGCCACATCGCGGAGGCGCACCACCCGGCCGTCGGGCATTGACTTGATGATGATCTGCTCGAACTCGGCAGCATCGGCCAGCCGGCCCATGGTGTCCACTGTCACCTCGAAGGCACCTTCGGCATCAGCGCCCGAAACGCCCACATGGCCGGCTGCCGCCTCGGCGTTCTGGCGGCGGATGGCTTGTACCAGTTCGGAGGGGGTGAGGCCGCGTGCTCCCAGCCGATTGGGGTTCACCCAGATGCGTAGGCTGAAATCGCGCTGCCCCAGCATGTTGATATCGGCCACGCCAGGCACCCGACCCAGCTCTTCACGGATGAAACGCAGGGCATAATTGGAAAGGTAAAGCTGATCATACCGCCCGCCTGGCGAGGTGAGGGAGAAGCCGACCACCGGATCAGGCGAGCGCCGCCTCACCTGGATCCCGGTGCGTTTTAGGACATCAGGAAGATCGGGCACAGCCAGGGCCACCCGATTTTGCACCTGGACCAGTGCCATGCGGATGTCGACTTGTGATTTGAAGGTGACGGTCAGGCTGTAGCCGCCATCGTTGGTGCAGGTGGACGACATGTAGGCCATGCCCTCCACGCCGTTGACACTCTGCTCGATGGGGGCGGCAACCGCCTCGGCGACATCCCGGGCGCTGGCACCCGGATAGTTGGCGCTGACAGATACCACAGGTGGGGCTACCTGCGGAAACTGAGCGATAGGCAGCGAGACGACGCTTACTGTGCCGGCCAGCAGCACAATAATGGAGAGCACCGAGGCGAACACCGGCCTGTCGACAAAAAAACTGGCTGACACTGCTTGGAAACCTCCTGGATTGGGGGCAATCAGCCGCCGGATTTTTTGCCTGGAGGTTCTGGTTTTATTTCCGGGCCTTTGGTGCCGGTGGTTTGGGGTTCTGCCACTTTCACAGCGGTGATATTGGCCACCGGCGCACTGGTTGTGCGGGTGGGCATGGGCACCAGTTTGGGGGACACTTCGGTGCCAGCCCGGACACGCATCAGTCCGCTCACCACCACTCGTTCACCCACTTTCAGCCCCTCGCGAACCACGCGCATGCCGTCAGCCTCCAGAGACCCCACGCTCACCTTGCGGTACTCGGCCTTGTTCTGGGAATCCACCACCAGCAAGTAGCGTTGCCCCTGGTCAGATCCCAGCGCCTGTTCAGCAACCAGCACACTTTTTGCTGGCGAGCCTAGCGGAAAACGCACCCGCACGAACATGCCAGCCCGGATCGGCCTGGAAGGTTTGACAAACTCAGCCCGCATCCACATGGAACCGGTGGCCGGGTCGAGTTTGTTGTCGACAAAATTCACCACACCTTCGTGCGGATAGCCATCCTCGTCGGCCAGGCCGATTGCCAGCTTGACGGTACCGGCACCCGAGGCGGCAAGCAACCGGCGCAGCAGTGTGCGCTCATCGACATCGAAATATGCGAACATCGGCTCGGTGGTGACCAGGGTGGTGAGAATGGTCTCGTCGGCTTTCACCAGGTTGCCCGGGTCGACCATCCGGCGACTGATCTGACCGGCGAACGGGGCCACCAACTCGGTGAACTCCAGGTTCAGCTTGGCCAGCTTCAAGGTGGATTCCGCTACCCGGATGGCGGCTGCGGCCTCGTCACGAGCGAACTGGGTGCGGTCGAAATCTTCCCTTCCTATGGCGCTGCGTGTCATCAGGCCCTGGGCCCGGGTATGTTCGCTCACTGCCCGATCCTGTGCCGCCTGGGTTTGCCTCAGTGTGGCTTCGGCTCGTGCCATCTCTGCCTGATACAGGCGTTGGTCGATGATAAACAGCACCGCCCCCTTGGCAACCAGGTCGCCATCCTTGAATCGCGATTCCATCAGGTAGCCGGTCACCCGGGAGCGCAATTCAGCCCGCTGTGATGCTTCCGTGCGACCCGTGAAGTACTCGTACTCGGTCACCTCGCGGGTGAATGATTCACTCATCTGCACTTCTGGAGGCTTGGGGGGGGGGGGAGTGGGTTGCACCCGCACGCATCCGGCCACCGCCGTTAGCGCGAAGATCATGGCGATGGCGGTGTTGCAACCGACCGCATGAAACAGTTGGGTCATGATGGCTTCCTCCTGGCGGGGCGTAGTGGCTTGGTTGGCGTTCCGCGCATGGTTTTCTCGGTGTCGGTAAGGATGCCTTCAAAGGCGATGCTGATAATGCGCCCGGCCACTGCTGACGGGTCTTCGCGACGCCCCACCAGATAACCGACAAACATGGCCCCATAAAGCATGTCGCCCATGGTGTCGAGGATCTGCTCGACCGGAAGGTCGCGCACCCGGCCTGCTGCAATGAGATCGCGGTAGAGGGCCCGCCAGCGGTCCAGATTGGCCTCACGGTGGACGAAGTAGGTGGGGTGCTTGCGGTCGCGGAAAAGGGCGCGCTCCTGGATGAGCATTTCAACGCTTTCAGGGTGTTCGGCAAAGTAGCCAAAATAGGCGCGGATGCCGGCCTCAATGCGCAGGATGGGATCCGCCACCGGTTCCGTAACCTGGGTGATGTGCTCATGGATGCGACGCATCACCCGGTCAGCGGCAGCAAGGAACAGTTTTTCCTTGCTGCCAAAGTGGCGATAAAGGGTTCCCTTGCCAATATCGAGGGCGTTGGCGAGCAGTTGCAGATCAGTTTCGCCGTAGCCCTTGCGGGAGAAAAGGCGGATGGCCTCATCAAGAATTGCTTCCCGCCGGTTGGCAGTTTCAGGCTTGGCTTTGGCCAGTGGCTGCGCGGTTTTCATAGCAAAAAGCCTGCGGGTGGGTGCTATTAGCGGCCGGAAATGGACGGACCCGTCCGTCCACTTTCCACCAGATTAGCCGAAAGTGTCCCTCCCTGTCGAGATTTTTGTGCAATGAGCCGGCTTGGGTCAGGATCAGGCCCGGATGACCAGCTCCATCTCTGCGGGCATTCGCTCAGCCACAGGGCCAGCCACATCTCCCTGAAAGAACCGCTTCAGCCTGTCTCGCCGTGTCAGTTGCAGATAAATCCGTGACGCTTTTTCGGTCACAGCAGTCTGGATGATCCGGTCCACCACCGATCCGCCTGCCAGGTAAACCACCTTGAGCGGCACACCCAAAATACGGGCGGATGCCAGGGCCTTGGTGAAAATCGCCAAAGCAATCGGATCCTCTGTGATTGGGTGTTGTGAATGGGCGCCCCGCATGGGAATGGACAATTCCTTCACCGTTAGCACCAACACCCCGGCTCGCTGCCCCAGCGCGTCTGCCATCACCTCGTCAATGAAATTGGATGACCGGGATGCTGCCACCAGAAAAGTGCTGGCCGGTTCGTAGTCCCCATCGAGGTTTTCCAGCGCCGGTTGTTCCACAGTGAGGGGAATATGGGCTGATACAAACTGGCCCAGATAGACCAGCAGGCTTGTTCCAGCAGCCGAGACAAAAAAGGCGGTCCAGCTTTCCACCGGAACAAGAAAAGTGATAAGCAGGGTACCCACGAAAAAAAATCCACTGATGACTTGCAGGCCCAACCGGAGCCAGGGGCCAACAACCGACTTGCCAGACAGCGTGAGCAGCCTGGCCGATAGCCCAAGGTTGAGGACGGCCAGGGAGAAAACCCGAGCGGCAGGTTTGTTCCAGAGCAAGGTCATCAGGATGCAGGCCATCAGCACGCCCACGCTGCACAGCATCCAGCGTTCCCAGCGTTGCAGCTGGAATTGCCGGGTGCAGCCCGTGCAGAAGAGATTGATGGTGATGGCCGCCACCACCCCAACAGAATACAGGCCCGCCAGCTGGGTCAGATCCGGGAAAACCAGTAATAGAAGGGCCGGTACCAGCATGGCGATGGCCAGGGCATACCCTGGAACACCATGGCGGTTGAGGCGGCAGAGGAAGGATGGCACTTCGCCGTCGCGACCCATCATGTACTGAATGGCTATCAGATCGGTGATGGCGGTATTCACGGCTGAAAGGAGCAGGGCGCCAAAGACAAAGGAGCCGATGAGGCTGAAAAAGGGACCCACATAGGCGGTTCCAAGCACATTCATCATGTCGTCAGTGCCGAGGGCGTTGCCTTCGGGATCAATCAGTTTCGCATCAGGCAAAGCGTTCATAGCCGCAGCCAGTACGATATTCAGGACTACCACCTCGCACAGTACGGGCAGGATGGACCGCCGGGAAGTCTGCCGCACCGGCGCCACCATGATGCCAGTCATGTTGGCGATGGCCTCGATACCCGAAAGAGCCAGGACAATTTCGGTGAAACCGACCCAGGCTTCACTCCATGCTGCCCCGCTGTAGCGCTCCCGGACAGGCAGTTCAACGCGCATGTGGTGTAGATGGGGGATGGCAAAGGCGGCAATAATCAGCGTGAATAATACCGTCAAGGCGGCGACAACCAATGCGGCCCGCCCCATCCCGCGCGGTCCGAACCAGTTCAAGCCGCCGATGAGTCCTATGGCACCCAGTGTGCAAAGCAAGTCGAGGCGAATCCCCAGCATGTCTCCGTTGATTCCGAGATAACGGAAGGCATCCAGGCAGGACATGGCCGCGGTGACCGTGTAATCAGCGCATAGCATCAGGCCACCCACCACCGCCAAGGCCCGGCTGGCGGTACGCGCCGAGGAATAGACACCGCCGCCATCGGGATATTTTCGACAAATCACCAGGTAGCATGCGCCTACAAGGACGAGCAGAATATTAACGAAGACTATGTGGAAAAACGAAGCGTGGCGTGTGAAGAAAAACGCCAGACCCAGGACATAAAGCCGGCTGGTGCCCAAATCGCCAAACAGCATGGGCCCTGCATGGTACCAGTGCAGCTCCCGGGGCCGGTGGTCAAGGGCTAACATGGATAGAATAAACCTCGTGTTCTTCATCTTGGATTAGGAGCTGGGCTGGTCAGAAATTACGCAGATGCCCAAAGTATGGCGCTTTATGGTGATGTGAAATTAACCCAAAAGCATTCACACCTAATCGGATTCAGGTAGAATTGGCATCATTTTGAATCAACCGCTTAACTCATGGGAGTATCAATGCTATCAATATAGTCAGGATGGCCTCTCGTGCTGTTCGATTCATGTTTCTGCAACGCTTCACCCAGTCTTTTCAGACATTCTCAGCCCGAACCGAAAAATGAAAAAACAAAACGCAATGACGGTGAGTCAAAGATAGATGCCGCCACTCCATGTGGCTGAGGCATTGGCAATGGCTTTGAGCCGGTGCTTCTGAACCCGTGCGTGTTGTGATAAAACTGGCATTATTTCCAGATTTTTCTATTTTTTCGGCCTTGCACAGGTGAGTCGAAATTGCGCATTGGTGTTCAATAATATGGATGTTTGGAGCTTCAGGTTGAGATTGGGCCTAAAAAAACCGATTTGTGAAAGCGCTCTAAAAGTTTAATTGGCTGAAAAGGTTAATCAGACTCGCCTTGCCTGGTTCGTAACCGTTGTATTGTGTGCTCCACAGAAAATACTCGCACCCAAATACAATCCCTGAGCCAGGCATGAACTCGTTCCGGACCCAGGATACCAGGTTCCGGGTCCGCCCGTGTAGAGGCACATCGGCTCCATCCGCCTTGTCCACCCCCATTCCCACAGCGAATCGGTGATACTCGCAAGTGCGGGTGACGATTTCCCACCAGCCACCTGCAGCCTGAATCACCTTACCTTCTTCAAGATTGATTCCCTGGCCTACACCACCCCGCCATTCGTTCAGGTCATACCCTGTGTAGGCTTCCCCTTGAAAAACCATGTATTCGTTCAAAGGTAAACGCAGGTCGCCGGCGATTCCGCGTTGTGGAAATGTCCGGGCCTGCCTCTTGCCCTGTCCCACCGCCTCATGAGTATCCGCCATCACCGCAGAAATGCCAATCATAAGTGGTTGCTTATCCACCTCCGTCGGGACCACAACCCCCAGCCGGGTTTGGTAGCCGGGCAGTCCATAATCAGAATTGCCCTTCTGCCCGTCACTGTTGTAATCGGCAATATCAATGGCATTTGCCAGCGAAATGCCATTCTGGACCTGAATCCGTATTCCCTCGCCAAAATCATGGTCATAACTCACATAGGCCGACGGTCTTCGGTCGCCTGTGTTGCCGGCGTATGCCATCTGGGTTCCCTGCATTACGGTGGGAATCAGGGGAGAAAACAGGTCCCAATCCTGGCCCATGACAAGATCCCAATCACCTTTTCCGATGCCCAAATGGGCCAGACGCAATCGAAGCAGTGGGCGAGACGGCTGGTTGGTTGGATCCGAGGTATCGGACTGGTTGTTTAAAAAATCCACTTCAACCCTGGCCCAGGCACGACCACCTTCCAGCAAGCCATCCGGCTTGTGGAAATACTCCGCCCCCAGTCGGGTCACTTTCGCAAAAAGGTCATAGTTGAAATTGTCATCCACCGTGATCGGATCTTTGCTATTGGCTGAATGATAAGCCGAATCCTGCGGCAAAACCCATTGCGGGAACTGGATTTCCTGAAACCTGCGCGTGGCCATCGACCAATCCTCGCGCGCGAAGCCATAGAGGCGCAGCGTCCCCTTCCCACGCAAGCGTACCGATGTGTATGGGGCAAGCCACTCCGGCAAATCCGGATTATTTGAGTAATGGTCAATCGTTTTTGAATATTGACCCATCACCGCGTTGGGTGGAAATGGGGGGTAAGGCGCGCCCCGTCCAGTGCTTTCCAGCTTGGCTGGCTTCTCGAAAGCACTTTCCGACCAATATTTATTATAATCCTCGCTTTGAGGGAGAATTGGATTTTCTTCCGCTGGTTTTTGTTGCGCATCTTGCCCGAAGGCCGCCGGAATTAATATTGCCGCGATGAGGATGACTGGAAAGTGGCCTATAAAGTGCTGCATAATGTAAGTCCTGCGCTGCCAAGACCAAGTAGGCAACACCATGAAAGCAATCTGCCATCACCCCCCTTCAGGGATAGATGACTCACTCATTCCGCACCACTACGCAGTCACAGATTTCAGCGCAAGTCCAGAAGTGCCTGAAATATAAAACCTGTGAGGTTTTTGTAGTTTCAGCCATCCGGCTAATAGGCGAAAAGCGTTGAGTGAAATAAAAAATCAGACGAAATACATAAGCATAAAACCAAAATTTAAAATATTTCTTATAAAATGTTATCGTTGTCATCTGTGTCGCGATGAAAAATGCCTGCCGCAACAGATTCTTGGATATCAGCTGGACCAGGTATTACAAAAAACCTGGCAAAGATTGGTTGAAATTCCCTAAACATTGCATTTGGAGCCATGGTGGCACTGCTGCCCCAGGGTTTATGATCCAAAGCATGAAGAAACCTGCCGAACATTCCGCCCGGGCTTTGCGACTGGCTTGCCGGACTGGTGGACACACCGGGCCCACCCCAGGTTTCGCGCCGGGCTATGCACAAGCCAATCTTGTGGTGGTGCCATGCGAACACGCCTTTGATTTTCTGTTGTTTTGCCAGCGGAATCCGCGTCCCTGCCCGGTGTTGGAGGTGACTGATCCGGGCAACCCGGAGCCGCGTCAGGTAGCCCCGGGTGCAGATCTTCGCACCGATCTGCCCCGCTACAGGATCTGGCACGATGGACTGGTGGTGGAGGAACCCGCCAATCTGCTGGGCCATTGGCGGGCCGATGCAGTGGCCTTCCTGCTTGGATGTAGTTTTTCGTTTGAGGAAGCATTGCTGGCTGCCGGGGTGCCGGTGCGCCATATTGAACAAAAAACCAATGTGCCGATGTACCACACCAGTCTTGCCTGCCAGCCAGCCGGGCGGTTTTCCGGGCCGCTGGTGGTATCGATGCGGCCGATGAAACCTGCCCAGGCCATTCATGCTGCCCTGGTGTGTCAGCGTTTTCCCCAGAGCCATGGGGCCCCTATCCACTGGGGCGAACCGGAGGCGATTGGTATACACGACATCCACAGCCCGGATGAGGGGGATCCAGTGGAGATCCGGCCAGGGGAGGTGCCTGTCTTTTGGGCCTGCGGCGTGACACCCCAGGCAGCCGCAAGGCAGGCCAGGCTACCGTGGATGGCCACCCATGTGCCTGGTCACATGTTTGTCACCGATCTGCGCGCTGAAAGCTGATTTGGCCATCCGGGTCAGGCTTCACTTTGCCTTCAGTTACCGTTTGCTACAAGGACTGTGGGATCGGTGATGTTGTCAAACGACCAAGTGAAACAGCGGGCAAAAAAACGTTAGTGGGGGATGTGTCATGCGAAACTTTTTATGGATCAAAATAACCATGGCTTGTTGCCTGGGCCTTGTCCCGGTGGTGGCTAGTGGTCAGCCACGACAAGCCAGCCCAGCAAAACCAGTCGACGGAAATCCTGGGGCACCTGGGGTTGTGGAACCCGCAGCCATCCAGTGGTTTGCCACACTGGACCGAGGCTTGGCTGAAGCTAAACGCACTGGCAAGCCTATTTTATTCGCCAGCGGGGCGCCGCATTGTGCTGGCGTGCCCGGCATGTGGTGACCAGGGAAACTGACCATGGACAGGAGTTTCCTGTCCCAACCTGCGGTTGTCACCGCTTCCAGTGATTTTGTCTGCATTCGTCTGATTTCCTATGAGGACGAGTCTGAGAAGGCTTTTGTGGCTTCCCTGAAAAGGGGCCAGGTCGCCAACACCGCTTTTGCCATGCTCACCCCCGAAGGGGCCCATGCTGCCAGGGGCCGCGGACCTGGCCGGGGGCCAAGGGATCTTTACACGGACCCAGCCGATATGGCACGGGGAATGGCGGAGATCGCTGCCAGGTACCCAGCAAAAAAGGTGGAGGGGGCACCAGCCCTGCCCATCAACCTCACTCCCAAGGTGGGACTGGTAGTGGCTGCCAGCGATCTGCAGCCGCTCGTCCTGGTGGTTGCCGACAAGCCGGAACGGCGCAAAGGACTTGAGGCGCTAGTCGCCAACCTGGCCTGGAGCAAACCGTTCCAGGGCTTTTTTACCTATGCCAGCGCCAGCTCCATGCAAGAACTACCCACCATTCAGGGAACCACCCTCACCGAAGGGGTGATGTTGATCGAGCCGGATATCTTCGGGTTGGGGGGCAGGGTGGTGACCGAGATTCCGGCCGCCCAACTGGAAACCACTCTGCCAGGGGCCCTGCGCGCCACCCTGCAGTCCCATGTGAAGCCGCAGAAAAACAGGCAGCAGATGGCCAGCCAGGGTTTCCGCGAAGGAGTTTACTACGAGACGAATATTCCGGTCAGTGGTCAGGGTGAGGCCAATGACCGGGCGCGTTACAAAAAACGGCTCGATGCCAAAAAAGAACCCTGAAAAGAGAAAAAAATATCCGGGTACAAGCCAAACGAAACAAAAGGATTCATATGGTTTATGGATAATTCACTCGGCTGCCCGATCAGTTGTGGGCGTGGCGTTCCCCCCGTTTGGTAAGGAGTGAAACCACCATTAGCATAAGGAATCCCAGCGGGATGGAGATGATTCCCGGGTTGGTCAGGGCCACCGGCGCTGTGGAAGGATCAAGACCGTACAACTTGTAGAGATCAGGCGACAACAGGATCAGGGTCAGTGACGCTATCATCCCAACGCCGATCGAGGAAATCACGCCAGCCGCCGTGGTTCGTTTCCAGAAAAGGATCATAACTATTGCCGGCAGGTTGGCGCTGGCTGCCACGGCAAAAGCCAATCCCACCAGGAATGAGACATTCATACCCTGAAACATAATCCCCAGGGCGATGCCAATAGCCCCAATTACCACCGCTGCTGCCTTTCCCAGGGTGATTTTTGATTTCTCTTCCAGCCGCAGATCGAGGAAGCGATCCGCCAGATCATGCGCCACCGCACCAGATGCGGCGACGATCAATCCGCTGACGGTACCCAGCACTGTCGCGAAGGCGATGGCGGAGATGAAGGCAAAAAGCAGTTGGCCAAACGATTTGGCCAACAGGGGCGCGGCCATATTGCTATCGGCAGGGTTGAGGACGCCGTTGGTCATGGCCCCCAGCCCCATGAACAGGGTCAGAACATAAAAAAGGCCGATGGAGCCGATAGCTACCAAGGTGGATTTGCGGGCGCTGGCTGGGCTGGGCACAGTGTAGTAGCGAATGAGGATATGCGGCAGTGCTGCGGTGCCCAAAAACAGGGCCAGCATCAGCGATGCGAAATCAAGACGCTCGAGCAGGGTACCCTCGAGCTTGAACTTCATGCCCGGCCGAAGCAAGCGGTCTCCCGGGGTCTCCACTGGATAATAGAAAGTGACATGGTCACCAGCTTTGTCATTGAATTTCCCTTCCTTCCAGGTGAGCACCCGGGTGTCCGGGTGGCCGAGTGCTGCCAGAATTCCCACCGGTGACAGGGGACCCGTCTGGGCATTTGTTTCACCTTTCAGGCTGGCGATGCTCCCCACAGGCCGTAGGTGATTGGTGTCAGAGGCGGGCATTCCGTTGATCCGCCTGGACCCGGTGCCTGTGGAAACCACCACACATTCGCCTTCCAGAAGCCGGAGGCCCGTGTTGGCGGTATCTACCTTCCACCAGCATCGCCTGGCTATCTCCTGATTCACTTCCTCAAGGAGGGCGAAGCGGCCGACCTTGGAATCATGCTCCTCAATCAAACGGAAACCCGGCTCAATAATCCGCAGGGCTTCGGTGCCGGCACTGTGCAAGATACGGTGCTGGTAATAGGGATGGTCTGTGCTGCCGGGCGGATGGGTGGAAAGTCCGCGCAGGCAAACCACCACCACCAGCACCAGGGAAAACACGATCAACAGGCCACCCTTGAGGAATTGCACATAGGTGGTGGAAGCCATGCCGGCGGTGGTGACAATGAATATGACGATTGAACCCACCATGAGCACGCCCCAGCGGTAGGACAGGCCCAGCAAGGGCTCCACCAATACACCCGCACCCACCATCTGCGGTACCAGGTAACAGAGGGAAACCACCAAAGTGCTGATGGCTGCCATCAGTTGGATGCCTCGCGAGCGGAAAGGCGCATCGACTGCATCGGCAAAGGTGTATCGGCCCATCCGGCGTAGGGGCTCAGCAATGACCAGCAGGGCCACTACCCAGCCGGCCAAAAAGCCGATGGAGTAGAGGAATCCGTCGTATCCGGTGGTGGCGATCATGCCACAGATCCCCAGAAACGAGGCGGCTGACAGGTAGTCGCCAGCGAATGCTATGCCATTGACAAACCAATGAATCTGGCCCCCAGCGGCAAAATAACCACTGGAGGTTTTTGTTTGCTTTCCGAGTTTGAAAGAAAGCCCAACGATGAAGAGCACAAATGCCAGAAAAATGCCAATAACCATCGTTAGTCTTCCCCGCGAATGGTGTTGCTTTTGGGTGGATTGCCCAGCCGCGTTTCTTCGCGCCGGCACAGCCGGTCATACCAAAGCGCGAGTAGCAAAGCAGACAGGATCAAGACCAGGCCGTAGATCACCGCCAGATTGATACCCGGCAGGACCATGATCCCCATCAGTGCGGGCTGCACCAGATTGATAGCCACAAATAGACCGTAAAGCGAAGCATAGGCAATGAAAAGGCGCATCCCCAGGCGCGATTTGTACAGCGCGGCGGGGTCTTTGCCACTTTCTATCTGAGGTTCATGCATGATATGCGCGGTTCCGGGTAGTTGGAGTCAGGGTAGGATCTTGCCCGAGTCGCGCAAGGTTTGCATTTCAGCGAGCATTTCCCTGGCGCGAAAAGTGTCAGAAGCCCAGCGGTTGCGAGTCTCGCATGGATCCTCAATCAAATGGTACAGTTGTCCTTCCAAACCGCCAAACTGTGGAAGTTCCAGGGCCGGGGCGGTGAAGCCACCGCTACCCAGTCCCTCGATCACCTTCCAGGGGCCCTTGCGATAGGCGAACATGCCTTGTGAGGAATGGTGCACCATGCTGGTTCTGGCGCCCTGTTTGCCAGCCAACAGGGTGGATGCGAAGCTGATGCTGTCTTCGAAGCCCTCTTTTCCCATCGGAATACCAGCCAGGCTGGCGCAAGTGGCGGGGATATCGGTCAGACAGACCAGCGAATGACTCAAGCCGGGAGCGCATTGGTCTGGCCAACGCACCAGCAGTGGCACGCGATGTCCACCCTCGTGAATATCGGCCTTCTGTCCGCGCCACGAGGCATTGGACAGATGACCGAAGGTATCGATATCACTTTGCTTCCAGTGCCCCCCGTTGTCGCTGGTGAGGATAACCACCGTGTTGTTGGCCAAGCCTCGGGCCTTCAATGTGTCGAGCAGGCTGCCTACCAATGAGTCCACCTGGCAGACAAAATCGCCATACCAGCCGGCTTTGGATTTTCCACGGAATTCTGGCGTGGGCATCCATGGGGTGTGCGGGCCAGTCAGGGGCAGATAGAGCAGGAATGGTTGGCCGGGTTGTTGCTTGTCAAGAAACGCAGTCGCCTGTTTGTGCAGTTCGGGGAGAACGCCTTCATGGGTGAATCCTTCCCCTAAGGCACCTTCCCGCCAGAAGCCTCCGCCACCTTCTCTCCGCATCTTGCTGGCGGCAATGGTGCCTGTCAGCGGAGATTTCAGGCCGCGATTTTCGATGAATGCATAGGGAGGCATATCGAGCGAAGCGGCGATTCCAAAGAAGCTGTCAAAGCCCACATCCAAAGGCCCCGGGGTGAGGGCCTGGCTGTAGTCGGTTTTTTGATTTTTTTGCAGACCCAGGTGCCATTTGCCGATGCCGCAGGTGGCATACCCTGCTTTTTTCAGGTGGCTGGCAAGGGTGGGCCGGTCCGGTTCGATCAGTACAGGGGCATATCCCTGGAGCACACCCGACTTCAGCTTGCCTCGCCACGAATAGCGTCCGGTCAGCAGGCCGTATCGGGTTGGGGTGCATACCCCGGAGGGGCTGTGAGCGTCGAGGAACCGTTGGCTCTCCGCCGCCAACTTATCCATCCGCGGGGTAGGAATCTTGCTGGCCGGATTGTAAGCACCCAGGTCGCCCCAGCCCATGTCGTCGGCCAGGATGATGACGAAATTAGGTTTCGAGACTGGAGCGGCATGTAAGACCGGGCCTGTTGTCAGCAGCAGACTGAATAGCGAGATCATTGGTCTTTCCATCCTGGCACGGTGCCTGCCAAAGGCGGGATTTCATAGTATTGGCCTTTCCCGCTCACCCGCGGGTCGCCTGTATCAGACAGCGTTTGCAACAAGCGCTTACGGAGTGATGCACGGGTGGTTTCAAGTGATGGATCACCCGCCCGGTTCACCATCTGATGCGGATCGCTTTGCAGCGCATACAATTCCTCGCCCGGACGCTTGCCATAAGCTTTGTCAAAATAGGATTGCCATTGGGGGTCGGTCCGGTGCATGACCAGCCAGGCTTTGGTGGGCCCGGCATCCTCATCCGAAAGAGTGGCACCTGTGAAGTTGGCGACTGTGTTGAATGAAGGGGTATTCCCTTCTCCCAACTGGCGAGGGTCGCCCAGCGGCCAGCGATCGGGCCGGAAGTTGATGATGTACAAATGGTCGTGGGTGCGGATGGCCCGCTGCGGGTAGGGCAAACCACCCGCGCGGGCGGTGGGGTAGTGGCGTTCGCGGCCAATGAAAACCGCATCGCGTCCCGCCCGTGTCCTTGTTGGGGAAAGCACTCCCAGCGACTGCAAACTGTTGGCGGTCATGGTGTCTGGAATGGCGATGCCAGCCATCTCCAGAAAAGTGGGCGCCAGATCGGGCAGGCTTACCAGCGTGTCAGAAACTGTCCCTTTTTTGACACCCGGGCCGCGCAGTGCCAAGGCCACCCGCGTTCCAAAATCGTAAAGGTTGCATTTGCCATGGGGGAAGCCGGGGGGGCCGTGGTCGCCGCTCATCACCACCAGGGTGCTATCCAGCTCGCCTCGTTTTTCGAGCCGGTCAAGCAAGAGGCCAGCATAGGCGTCGAGAGCTTGCACTTCGCCCAGGTAATCGGTGAAATCTTCGCGCACCTCAGGTACATCGGGCAGAAAAGGCGGTAGTTTGCCTTTCAGATTGTCGGGATTCAGGCCCCATAAGGCCTTGCCTGAGCCGCGCGCCCACTGACGATGCACATGCGTCGGGCCAAACCAGTAGGCAAAGGGGGTAGAGTTGGGCCGGGCTTGCAGAAAGGCATCAAAGTTCCCGCCCACTTCATTCAGCAGGTCGTTTTTTGCTTGCTGGATGGTTTTGCCGGCTTTCACCTGTTCAGTCACCACTTCAGAATAATTGTGATACCTTCCGCCCGCTTTTTCAAAGCCCGGCACCGGCCTTCCATAGGGGCTGTCGGCAGGGTTTCCAGGACTCCATACTTTGCCGGTTTTTCCCAGATGGTAGCCGGCTTTGGCCATCAGCCGGGGATAAGTGGGGATATTTTCATCCCACACCGCTCCCTGCAGGATGGCACCGCGGCCGGTGCGCCAGAAATGCTGCCCACTGAGCAGCGCACTGCGGCAGGGCGTGCAGCTCGGGGCCGAGACAAAGGCTTGGCGTACCAGTGTGCCCTCCCGGGCCAACCGGTCGAAGTGGGGTGTTTTCACCAGATCGTTCGGGGTGCCCGGGCCATCGAGGCGGGCGTAAGCGCTGGCGAAGCGACCCCAGTCATCGGCGAAGATGAATAGCAGATTGGGACGCCTGGGCTGGGCGTTTGCCAGGCTGGCGAAAACGAGCAAAAACAGTGGTGGAAGTGCGGGGTGTCGGAACATGTTTATCCCTGTCACTTGCTAGGGTATTTCAAATGCTTATTTCAGTCGAATTCCCGTGGCCTTTTTTCAGATTGTCCACAATGGAGGCCGTTGGGGAAGGGGTGGCCACGAAAAACCCCCGGTTGGCCCGAGGCAAACCGGGGGCGGGCTGGGGAAAACGGTCAATCAGGCTTTTTCGGGGGTCTCAAAGACTGCCTTGTAGGTGATGCCAGCCAAAACAGCACCCACAATGGGTGCCAGCCAGAATAGCCACAGTTGACCCAGGGCCCAGCCGCCCTGAAAGATGGCAGGACCGGTGGAGCGGGCGGGGTTGACTGACAGGTTGGTGACTGGAATGCCAATCAGATGGATCAGGGTCAGGCCCAGGCCAATGGCGATGGGGGCAAAACCGGCTGGTGCGCGTTTGTCTGTGGCCCCATGGATGATGAACAGGAACATGAAAGTGAGAACGATTTCTGCAACCAGGCAAGATACCAGACTGTACTTGCCTGGACTATGGTCGCCAAAACCGTTGCTCGCGAAGCCCCCCGCAGAGGCGGAGAAACCATCCTGCCCTGAGGCAATGAGGTATAGGGCGCCAGCGCCAATTACCGCCCCTACCACTTGCGAAGTCATATAAGAGGCAGCCTCGGCAACCTTGAAGCGACCACTCGCGACCAGGCCGGCGGTGACCGCCGGATTCAGGTGGCAGCCGGAAATATGGCCAATGGCGTAGGCCATGGTCAGCACGGTGAGACCAAAGGCAAATGAAACACCCACATAACCAATACCGATATTGAAAGTGCTGCCGTCAACCTTGCTTGCGACAGCGGCTGCCAGTACTGCGCTACCGCAACCGCCAAAGACCAGCCAGAAGGTACCGATTGCTTCGGCGATACAGCGTTTGGACAAATGCATGAAATGCCTTTCAGAAATACTGGGGCCACGAAAAGCGAACCACCAAGCCCGCCAATAGGGCGATTGTAGGGCTGAGGTGGTTTTGGAATAAAGATGAACGCAAAGGACTATTTTATTGGGGAGTAATCCTAGAACCTTCGGCTGCGCTGCTGCAAGTATTCCAGCAGGGCGCTACCGAAATTGACGCTGGTATCCATGGACACAAAATCGATCTGGGCCTTGTGGCATTCATCCCGGAGTGTGGCCTGATGGGCTGCTAACGCATCCAGGTAATCCTGGCGAATGGATTTTGCATCGAGGGTCAGGGTGGCAGGCGTCTCATTGTCTTCGAACTGGCAGTAGCCGTCGAAAGGGAAACGGGTTTCCGCTTCGTCGAGAATATTGAAGACAATCACCTCGTGGCCTGAATGACGCAGGCGGTGCAGGCCCTTGATCACGGGGTCAATATCCGTGAGCAGATCGGAAAAGAGAATAACCAGCCCCTTGCCACGGGCCACCCCGGCCAACTGCAACAGACAGGCGTTGAGGTCGGTTTCACCGTGTGGTTTCAGGTTGGCCAGGGTGCTGAGCATGGCGGGCAGGTGGGAGCGACGGGCTCGTGGGGGCAGCAGGCGCTCAATGGTTTTTCCACAGATGGCCAGCCCAACCGGGTCTTGTTGATAGATCAT
>QWOS01000047.1 GCA_003669555.1 Planctomycetota bacterium | reverse complement strand
GGACGCGGCATGCGCGGCACAGGCGGACCTGGTGGCGAAACGAGTGGCAAATCCGGGAGAGGTGGTCGTGGCATGGCTCCGGGAGCATCTGGGACCGTTCCAGAAGCGAAACGCTGATACCGGCAGTCAGCACTGCTTTTCTGAACCAGCCCGCGCCACCTGTTTGGCTGCGGGCTTTTTTCATGGACCAGGCCAATCGTTCCGTTTTTGCCAGAAGACTTGCTGTCCCCATGCCGGCTTATTGGCAACTAAAACCAGCCAGCAACCACCGCCCGTGACACTCCGGGAAAGGTAGCCCGGATCTTGCCCGGCCGCAAATCCGGAACGGTGGTTTGCTGCACCCGCCAGCAACTGCCCGGGATACGCCGGCCCTACGCCCCGGAGCCGGTGCGGAACACCAGCTCCCGCGATGGCTCCCGGCCTACGCCCCGCAGTATGAGGCGATCGGGGTAAATATCGGCAAACGCGTAGGCGGTGGTGTCGCGGGTCTCCACCATGCCTTGCAAAGTGACATAGGGCACACCGGCCCGGGTGCCAAAATTGCCCGCATGGTTGTGGCCGTTGATCCAGGCCACGATGGACCGGTTTTCCTCCACAACCTGCATCACTTCCCGGTCATTCCACAGGTTATGGGTGTTGGCTGGGAAAACCGGGTGATGGGCAAACACGATCACCTTGCTCTTTTTTCCTGCCGCCTCGGCGCAAATCCCCTTCAGCCAGCTCATCTGGGCGGAACCCAGGGCACCATTCCAGGTCTGGGCCTGTGATATGCCTTGCTGCCCTAGCGTTTTCAGCCTCTTTTGCGCCTGCAAAGTTCGTTCATCCTGGATGGCGTGGGCGTAAGTGCTGACATCGGTGGTGTCGAGGAAGACCAGACGAAAGCCGCGCTTGTCCAAAAATCCATAGCGTTTCGCCAGGGTCAGGCGGCCAGGGACTTTTTCTTTCTGCTCATCCAGCACATCGAAATCGTGGTTGCCAAACAGGTGCTGCACCGGATGACGGGATGTGGCCACAGGCTTGAGAATCTCCTCAAAGCTCTCCCATTTGCGGTCGATCAGGTCACCCAGGTGTACCCACAGATCCAGCTCCTGCCGGTTGAAAGCCTCCACTGCGGTAGCCAGCTTGCCGATCGATTGACGGTAGAAGCGCGAGCCGAGCGGATCGGCATCAGCGTATTGGGCATCCGCCACCAGACCCAATCGTACCAGGGGCATGGCCTGGGCAAAAACCAAGGGGGCTGAAGACACAGCCAGTGAGGCCGCCAGGATAGATCGACGATTGAGCATGGGGATTAGCCTTTGAAACGGGTTTGACCACTTCAGGCAGTCTAAACCCCAGCCACCGGGCGTGGGTGAAAATTGCGTGAAAAAACACCCAGTGGCGCTCAGGCCCGGATACTTCCCGGTTTCGACCCGAATTCCTCATGCTGGTTTCTTTGCTGCTTCAACTGTTCCACCCAATCCCCGGTCAAGTTTCCACCGATGCCGGTGGCGCCGTTCATGGAGGTCCCGCTGCCCTGACCCGGCTGGAAGGTTGACAGGCGGGTAATCCCAGCACCCTGAAAAAGACTGTCAGCAAAGCAGGCCCCAACAGCTTTGATCTCGATCTGAAATAACGGACCAGTCTGCTTTCAAACCACCAGGTCGCTGGATTGCTGCGAAAACCGGGGCCGCTGTTTACCCCAGCACTTCGGTCACCAGCTTGTACCCCTTGTCGACCAGGCGGATGGGCCGGCCGTTGCCAGACTGGTTCTGCTTGTCGGGATTGATGCCCAGCAGCTTGCAGGTGGTGGCCATGAAATCGAGCACGGCCACCGGACGATTGGCGACGGTGCCCCCCTCCGGGTCGGTCTTGCCGACCACCTGGCCGCCGGGCACCCCGCCGCCCGCCATCCAGGCGGTCCAGGCGCGGGGGAAGTGGTCGCGGCCCGGTTTGGCGCTGCGGGCGTTGATTTTGGGTGTGCGGCCAAAATCCCCCATCCAGATCACCAGGGTGGTCTCCAGCATGCCCCGGTCTGACAGGTCCTGCAACAGCGCGGCCACCGGTTGATCGATGGTGCCCGACAGTTTTTTCACGCGGTCGAAATTGTCCTGGTGGGTGTCCCAGCCGCCCAGGTTCACCTCCACAAAGCGCACGCCCGTCTCTACCAGACGACGGGCCAGCAGGCAACCCTGGGCGAAGCGGCTGTCACCGTATTTGGCGCGCAGGGCCTCTGGTTCGAGATTCAGGCTGAAAGCCTTGGCCTCCTGGCACTTCATCATGGTCACCGCGCGCTGGTAGGTGATCTGATGATCGATCCCGGGCCCCACCGGATAGTCGCGACGGAAAGCCGATTCCATTTCGGACAACAGGTCCACGCGCTTGTCAAATTGCCCCAGCCCCACGCCAGCCCGGAGGTTCTCCACGCCTTTGGCGGGGTCACCCACCACCAGCGGCTGGTGGCGCGCTCCCAGAAAAGCGGCACCATAGGTACGCCCCCCCACACTGACATAGCTGGGCAGCGGGAATTCCGGCTGTCCCAACTCGCTGGAGACAATCGCCCCCAGGGACGGGTAGGCGATACCCCCCTGCCCCTCGCGGTACCCGGTGTGCATCAGGTACTTGGCGCGGGGATGGGCCCCCTCTTGTGTGCTCATGCCGCGCAGGAGCGAAACACGGTGCATTTGCCTGGCCAATAGCGGCAGGTTCTCGCTGATACGGATACCAGGCGCACTGGTGTCGATAGGCTTGAAATCGCCAGCCCCCTTGGCCTCGGGCTTGGGATCGAAGGTGTCCAGATGGCTGGGCCCCCCATCCATCCAGAGAACGATGCAGGATTTTTTGGCCGTTTTGGCAGTTGGCACCGTGCCCGCCTCAGCCCGGGCCAGCACCGGCAACCAGCCACACATCCCACCCATCGTCACACCAGCCGTGGCCAGTCGCAGCGCATCCCGTCGCGACAAGCCTGCCCGCTCTGCTGCCAGAAGGTTCTGATCCATGATCGCGACTCCTAAAACGGGCCGTGAAAGAACGAAAAGGCTAGTGATTCGAGGCGAACGCCGTGGAGTTGAGCAATGCCCACAGGATATCGGCCAGGGCCTGACGCGGCGCTTCAGCCGAGCGCAGGTGATTCAGGGCCAGGGTGGTTTCAGCGGCCAGAGGAGGCCGAGACAGTGTGGCCAGGTAGAGATGCCGTATCGCCTCCTCGCTGCTCAGACCCTGCGACAGGCGGACGGCGGCGGCAGGCGTGTTCATGCGTGGCGAGTTCATCAGATTGAGGACCTGGGGAATCCCCGCCTGGTACTCGGTGGCATCGGCATCGACATCGCCTTCAAACATCGCCAGAAACTGGGCCCGGGGGCCGTTCTGACCTGCCATCTTGGTGACCATCATCTTGCGGGCGGTGGCGGCGCCCTGACCTGGTTGCCCCAGCACCGTCACCAGCGAGTCGAACAGTTGCTCCGGGCCAAGAACCTTGATCGGCATGCGGGCGTAGGCCTCGGCCAGCGCGTCGGCATTACCGGGGATTGGCTTGCTCGACCGCTGGTAGGTTTCGCTCAGGGCCATGGCGCGCAGTATCGCCCGCAGGTCAAACCCGTTGGCCTGGAACTGGGTGGTCAATTCCTCGAGCAACTCGGGATGGCTGGCCGGATTGGTATCGTTGATGTTGTCAACCGGGTGCACCAGACCGCGCCCATACATCTGGGCCCACAAGCGGTTGACGGTGGCCCGGGCCAGGAACGGGTTGTCGCTGGCGCACAACCAATCGGCCAGAACCGGCCGCAGCGGTGCGGTTTCCTTCACTTTGGGCCTGGCACCGCCAAAAAATTTAGGCTCGACGAACTTCACCGACTCGGGAAGGTTTTTGCGGGCTTTCTGCACCCGGGGAGACTCCTTCACCTCGGGTGTGTTCATGTCTTTGCCACGGGGCAGGCGGGGCTGCACCTTGAGAAAAAAGGCTGCCATGCCCCAATACTCATCCTGCTTCCAGCCCGTGAACGGATGGTTATGGCACTGCGCGCACTGCAATTGCGTGCCCATGAAGACCTTGCCCACCGTGTCGGTCATGTGATCGACCGTCACCTGCGACAACCAGAAGGTGGTGGCTGGATTCTTGTCTTGCGGTCCCTCGGCGGTGAGGATTTCACGCACCAGGGTGTTGTAAGGCTTGTTTGCCTGAAACTGCTCGCCGAGCCAGAGAACGAAGGGCTCGCGCTGCAAGCGACGCGCATCCGAGTTTCTGGCTAGCAGCAGCGTTTGCCAGATGTCTGCCATATGCCTGGCATGGTCCTGCCCCGCCAGGAGGGTATCCACCAGCTGGGCCCGTCTGGCGGTATCGGTGGAATCGAGGAATGTCTTGGCTTCGGTGGCCGTGGGGATGCGGCCTGCCAGGTCGAGATAGACCCGGCGCAAAAACTCCGCATCGCTGGCGCGTGAAGAAACGGGAATTTTTTCCTCTGCCAGACGGTCGAGCACGAGGCTATCGATCCGGGCAGAAAGCACGGCATTCGCCAAAACCCCGGCGTGGCCCGGGCTTTTGGGCACCGGGGCCGGATCAGCGGCCATAAGGGGAAAACCGCAGCAAGCCAGACAGACGCAAATCGCCAGTGAGCGCATCATGGCATGACTCCCTGAGAACAAGGGCGCATCCAACCTGCCAGAGCCGAATCAATTATCAATCTAAACTATTAGACGCCAGTTCGGCGCAACTGTTCCATCAGGCTGCCATTTATGAGGTATTTTTAAGACTTGATCCAGCCCCGCCTGCCAGGGTGCGGGGCTGGAATGGAGTTGTCAGTCATCGCTCGGGGTCTTGGTGACCAAAGCCTTGCCCGCTGCTTTCTGACGGAGATAAGCCTGGATAAAACTATCGATATCACCATCCAGAACAGCGTTCACCTGGGCGGTCTGTTCATCGGTGCGATTGTCTTTCACCATGGTGTAAGGCTGCATGACAGAGTTGCGGATCTGGTTGCCCCAGGAAACCTCACCCTTGTCGTCGTAGGCTTTTTCCACCTCCGCCCGGCGCTTCATCTCTTCGATCTTGTACAACCGCGCCTTGAGCATTTTCATGGCGTTGTCGTCATTCTTGTGCTGACTACGCTCCGTCCGGCTTTCAGCGGCAACCCCTGTGGGTGTGTGGATATAGCGCACACCGGACTCGGTTTTATTCTGATGCTGGCCACCAGGCCCACCCGAACGGAAGGTCTGGCGCACCAGGTCATCGGGCTTGATATCGATGAAAATGGTGTCATCGATTTCGGGGGTCACATCCACCGCCGCAAAGCTGGTCTGCCGTCGCGAGTTGGAATCGAACGGGCTGATGCGGACCAGCCGGTGCACGCCGGTTTCGGATTGCAGGTAACCGTAGGCGTTGTCACCCTCAATCTTGACCGTGCCGCTCCGCAGGCCACCTTCTTCGCTGCGCACCTCGTCGAGCAGTTCCACCTTGTAGCCGCCCCGTTCCGCCCAGCGGGCGTACATGCGCATCAGCATTTGTGCCCAGTCGCAGGCCTCGGCGCCACCGGCACCCGCCTGCACCCGCAAAAAGGCGTTGTAGCTGTCAGCCGCGCCGCTCAGCATGCTGCGCAGCTCAAAGGCATCCATCTCCTTCTCGCGAACATCCAGCTCCGGCTCGAGTTCGGAGGCCAGCGAAGGATCCTCGGCTGCCATCTCGTTGAGGACTTCCACATCGCCCAGGGCTTTGTCGAGTTCCTCGTAGATTTTCAGCGTGGTGGTGGTGGGTTTCAGGGCGGCAATGCGCTTCTGGGCCTTGTCGGGATTATCCCAAAAACCCGGGGCGGCCTGCTCGTTGTTGAATTTATCGCGTTCGACCCGTTTGCCCGCGATGTCAAAGAGAGTCTCGTAAAAAGCGCAGGCGGCTGACCAGGTTATCGACGCGTCGCCGAGTCTCGGCATTCATAAATGGCTCTTCCAGCAAATCAAGTGACGGTTCCGGAAAGGCGCAGGCAAACCCGACAGGACAAAAAAACCGACCCGACAGGCCTGCACCGATTCTTCTCACAGTTCATACTTTAGCAAAGACAAGCGTCAAAGACATGCCTAAAAGGCATGCCATGGCCCGAGCCCCGAACCGACCCACCCAGCGGACCCACTCCCATGTCTAGCTCCACCACCCCCAACTCCCTGGCCAGCCTGGGCGCCCTCATCACCGGCGGCGGCAGCGGCATTGGCCTGGCAACCGCCCGCCTGCTGCTGGAGCAGGGTGCCCGCGTGGTCATCTCCGGGCGCGACGCCAACAAACTCGCCGCGGCCCTGACGACCCTGAACCATGGCGGCCGGGCCCATGCCGTGGCGGGCGATGGCTCGAAGCCCGCCGACGCAACCCGTATCGCCGCCGAGGCGACTGCCCTCCTGGGATCCATCGACCTGCTGGTGGCCAACGCCGGCGCCAATATCAAGGAACGGACGCTGGCCGAACTGGACGCCACCCGTTGGCAAACGATGCTCGACAACAATCTCAATGCGGCCTTTCACACGCTCCAGGCCGTGCTGCCCGGCATGCGCCAACGCCATAGTGGCCTGGTGGTGGTGATCAACTCCATCGCTGGCAAGCGCGGCAACCCGCTGGGTGGCCCGGCGTATGTGGCCGCCAAATTCGCCCTGCATGGGCTCATCACCGCCGCGGCGGTGGAGGAGAAGCCCAACGGTATCCGTTTCAGCTCCATTTACCCGGGGGAGGTGAATACCCCCATCCTCGAAGCCCGGCCCAATCCGGTCACCGATGCGCACAAGCAGGGCATTCTGCAGCCGGAGGATGTCGCCCAGGCGGTGCTGTTCATCGCCAGCCTGCCGCCCCGGGCCAGCGTGCCCGAACTCATCATTTCCCCTTCGAGTTATGCCTTCATCTGAGGCTCGTGCCCCAGCACCAGTTGCGGGCCCTCCGGTGGTGCCTCTTTTCCAGACTGGCGGCCCAGCAAGCCGCGGCCCTGGCGCTCAGGCAGCCCCCACGGCTGCCCTGATTGCCTCAGCGCACCTCCTGCAAACCGAACCAGAGGGAGGGCTTGGCGATGCCGTCTGGCTGACGGAGCCACATGCGGCCCAGCCACAGGCCGGGCCCCACTTGCCGCACTTCATCGAAGGCCACCTCGGCAAACTGGGTGGCCTTTTTCTGCATGCCCTGGTAATCGAACACCAGCACCGGTTTTCCATCCGTCAAGCCAGGCTGCACCCGCACCGCCGCCGGCACCAGTTCCAGCCCACCGGGCATACGATTACGCATCACGGCACAGTCCATATCCACCTGCTTGCCATGCCAAAGAGGCCAGAGCGAGCTGCCGAAGAGCCGACTGGTCAGCTTTCCCGGCCTGGTGAAAACCCTCCCCCGGGTTTTCATGGTGTCGAGGCACCCGGGCACGACGCCTTTGGCAAAAAGGGCCGCCAATTGACAGTCATTCAGCCGGGCCAGTTCCCGTAAACTGGTCGGACTTTGCGCGGGGACCAACAAGCAACAGGCCAGCAACCACATGGAAAATACTCCGTCTGAATTCCTCACCACCCGAAGAATCATTCCCCCGCAGCGAGACGCCGGCGAGAACTTTCCAGTTTTTCTTCAAGTTTTCCTGTCACACTGTGCGGGCGGCTGAGCGGGAGCCGATGCGTGGGGGCGGGTTTTGGGGGGAACTTTCCAACTCCGCAACTCCGCAACTCCGCAACTCCCCCCCCGGGTGTTGCGGAGTTGCGGAGTTGGAAGCGGGCCCCCTTTTTCCCTCCCAACCAACGGGGTACACGATCCACCCTTCTGAAGCCACAAAGGGGCGGCCCATGGTAGCCTAGGGCAATGCCTAAAGAACCAACCTCCTGCAAGAACCAAAGCCCTGAAGGGCGATCCAACCGATGCCTCAATCCCTCGCCCGCCTCCACATCCATCTCGTTTTCAGCACGAAGAATCGTGAACCCCTCATCACCGATCCCGTGCGTGATGGCTTGCACCGCTACATTGCCAGCGTCCTGCAAAACCTCGGCTGCGCCCCGGCGCTCATCAACTCCGTGGAGGACCACGCGCATTTCCTCTTTGACCTCGCCAGAACCGTTTCCATCAGCCAAGTCGTAGAGGATGTTAAAAAGTCTTCTTCCAAATGGATTAAAACCCAAGGTCCGGAATTCGCCGGATTTGCGTGGCAAGCTGGATACGGAGCATTTGGTGTTTCAGAAGCAAACATGGAAACCGTCCTCCAATACATTGCCAACCAGCGCGAACACCACCGAACGAAAACCTTTCAGGAGGAATACCGGGCATTTCTTGTGCAGCATAAGTTGTCGTTCGATGAACGATATGTGTGGGATTAGTTTTTTTAACCAGTGTTCATCAGCCCCAAAGTGGCGCCATACGGTAGCCCAGGCAACGCCCTGGGACCCGTCCACAGGCACGAATCGAGGGCTGAAGGTCCGGCCTCAATGCCTCACGATTAGGCCGGGCCTTCAGCCCTCGGGTATTTTGGGGTGGGCAGTCCCAGGGCGTTGCCCTGGGCTACCTTGGGCCGCCCCGTTGGGGCTTCGGAAGGGTGGATCGTGTCCCCCGTTGGGTGCGACGGGTCACGGGGTTGCCTATCCATGCTTGGGGGGGAATGGTGGGCGGAGGATATCCATAGAATCTGGGTGTACAAGGTTTGCCGTGGATGCTTTTTCCGAAGCCCCGTTGGGTGGGAGGGGTCACGGGGCTGCCTATCCTTGCTTGGGGGGGAAATGGTGG
>QWOS01000084.1 GCA_003669555.1 Planctomycetota bacterium | reverse complement strand
CAGGGCGAGGTCATCGCCGATCGCTACGGCCACAAGGCCATCGCCAAGCGACACCTCGACCAGGTGGTGAACGCGGTCCTCCGCGCCAGTCTGGGTATCGACCACGGCAAAGTCGATCCCGCCTGGGAGCAAATGATGGACCGTCTCTCCGCCACCGCTCGCGATGCCTACCGCGGCCTGGTCTACAAGGATCCGGAATTCCTCGAGTATTTTATCCAGGCAACCCCCATCAGCGAGATCGCCCAGCTCCGGCTCGGCTCCCGGCCCGCCAAGCGCGGCGCCACCACCTCCATCGAGCAGCTCCGCGCCATCCCCTGGGTCTTTTCCTGGATGCAGTCCCGCCACACGCTCCCCGGCTGGTACGGTTTGGGCACCGCCCTGTCGGCGGCCATCGACACCGAACCCGCCCATCTGGAAACCCTGCAACAGATGTATTCCGCCTGGCCCTTTTTCCACGCCCTCATCGACAACGCGCAGATGATCCTCGCCAAGGCCGATATGAACATCGCCCGCCTCTACGCCGACCTGGTCACCAATGCCGGGATTTCCAGTCGTATCTTCGGTGCCATCGAGTCCGAATACCGCCGCACGGTGGCAGGCATCTGCGCCATCACCGGCCAGTCGGCCCTGCTGGAAAAAATGCCCATCCTCAAGGGCTCGATCGGCCGCCGCAACCCCTATGTCGATCCACTCAGCCTCATCCAGTTGGTGCTGCTCCGGCGCATCCGCTCCGGTTCCACTGACCAGACCGGCCTCCTCGACGCCGTCCTCGAAAGCATCAACGGCATCGCCTCCGGCCTCAAAAACACCGGCTGACCAGTTTTGCCGGTTGGCACGAGGGCGAAAAAAGGGGACATTCCGCTTTTCTTTCTGGCGGCGGCCTCCGGGGCGCAGGGAAGACTCCCGGCCAAAGTTTTTGGCGGCATGCACTGGGTGGTTGGTTTCCCGCATCGGCTCAACCCGGGCGGAAGAATCCTCACTTGCATGCAAGCATCACTCCGCCCATTGCCACGATTCAGGTCAGGGTACACAGGACCACCACGCGCGGCCCTGGCTGTTCGGGGCTTTTCCTCACCGCACCCCCATAGCCCGTCCCTGAAAAGTGGAATTTCCCCGTTTTTTTGGCCGAGACCACGGGGAAAAAATGGCGTTTCTCAATCAGGCCAAATGTTACTTGGTGGCCTTATTGGCTGCGGTCAGCGAGCGGAAGGCGATGGCGCGTCGAACTGCGGGGTGGGTTGGTTTATCGGATCCCATCACGGCGTGCCACAGGATCTCGTTCAGCTCGAAGTCATCCACCAGGTCATATTCGCTGAAATCCATCTTTTGGGAGCGCGATGCACCATATGATTTTGCATCGTTCTTCTTGTTGAGGTCGATTTCGGCCGGGGTATGAAGGTAAGGCTCGAGGTTAGCCTTGTCCGTGAAACTGTTGAACATGGGGCGGGCGGCCGCATCATATTGGCTGAGGGGGGAAAGGCCCAGGATCAGTTCCATGCTACGGATGAGGCTGACAGTCTGGTACTGGGTGGAATCGATAAACTTTCGCTTGGTGTATGGACTGATCACGAAGCCAATAGTGCGGCAGGCATCCACATGGTCCGGGCCATTCTGCGCATCATCCTCAATGACGAAGATGGCGGTTTCCTTCCAGAACCGGCTTTTGCTGACAGCTTCGACGATCCGGCCTAAGGCAAGGTCGTTGCTGGCGACGCAGGCCTCGGGGGTGAAGGCACCGGGGGTTGTGCCGCTGGTGTGATCTTCGCCCAAGCTCATGATCATCAGCCTGGGCATCTCGCCCGCCTTCTCAAATTCGGCCAGGTCGGCGATGAAGCTGCCGGCATTGTCGGTATCGCGGGTGCGCTGTCCCTTTTCTTTGGGAATCCCGAAGGTGGGGCTCATATTGCCTACCAGGCCCGGAACGCGGCCTTCCATGCGGAACCCACCCTGGCCGTCACTGACACGAGAGCCATATTCACCGTAGGAACGGTAGCTGATTCCAGCGCGTTTACAGGCGTCCCACAGATAACCGGATGGGGGATTAGCCAACTCGCCCTTCTCATCATCCTCAACGCCCTTGCGCCTCGAATAAGTCAGGTGCCAGTCGCGGGCGATGTAGTCTGTATGGTAAGCGGCTGTGCTCCAGGGATGCCCGTCCCGGCTCACCTGGCCGTTGCAGTAAAGGTTGTCGAGAAGGACGAATTCCTCGGCGATCTTGTGGTGGTTGGGCGTGACCTTGCGGGGGAACATACAAAGCCTGGGATCACCGTTCCCCTTGGGGGTTGAGCCTGATGCGAAGTCACCGAAAACCTGGTCGTAGGTGCGGTTCTCCTTAATGATATAAAGCACATACTTGATGGGGCTGGCTCCTCCCACCGTGGTTGGAATGGCGGTCTTCTCGGAATGGGGCGAGGTGGTGAGCAACTTGTCGGAATAGGGGCAGTTGCGGTAAACCCGGGCGGTCTGCTCCATCAGTGTCACTTCATCGGGAACCGGAACCACGCTCAACGATCCGGAAAGTGTGGTACCAATATAGGGGTAAGGCATAAGCCTTTTGGCGGCATCCTTGATCTCATCCTTGTCCCTGGTGCCGTTTTCATCCTTGGTGAAAAAAGGATTGGGCTTTGTCTGGTTGCCTTTTCCCACTCCCACTAGAAGATGCTTGCCGTCCGGAGTGATGGCGAGGGCCGTTGGGTACCAACCGGTGGGGATGAAACCCTTCACGGCGCTCTTGTCGGCTGTTTCGATGTCCACCACCGCCACACAGTTGTTGTCGGCGTTGGCTACGAACAGGGTTTTCCCATCAGGGCTGACCACGAGGGCGTCGGGAGTGGAGCCTTCCGGGGCCTTGGGGAACAAGGTTGTGGAGATTACTTCGGTTACGATCCCGCGGCGGCTGTCAATCACATAAACAGCGTTGGCTGAGGCGCAGGCGACAAACAAACGATGGTCGGTTGGGTGGCAGGCTATCTGGTTGGGATGTTCTCCCACGGGAATGCGGTAAAGGACCTTCAGGGTAACAGGGTCAACTCCAAGCACTTCCCTGCCGGCCCAGTCGGAGACAAACAGGAGGTTGCCACCTTTGGCCAGGACAATGTCGTAGGGTCGGCCACCCAACTGGCCGGTTGATGGCTTTGTTGCGAAATCCTTTGCGAGTGGTTCGGCGGAGACTGTCCCCTCGTTGATATCCAGGGTGTAAAGAAGTCCCTTGGCTTCGTCCAGCAGGAGGCCGGATTTGAAATTTTTCGTCTTTTTGGCCTCTTCCATCAACTTGGCCAGATCCCCCCTGCTCATTTTGGACAGGTTGGGCTCTTTCTCGCTGGTGCGGATGAGTTTGCCGTCCTTGTGGTCGAAGGTGTGGAGCTTGCCGTTGCCACCTCCGGACCACCAAATCTTGTCGGCCGACTTGCTGACCGCCAGGCCAAACCAGCTTTGGTAAGCGGTCTCCTCACTGATGACCTTGCCTTCCTTCAGGTCAACCAGTGAAATTTCGTGCTGGTTGAAACCGTTGGTGGTGACGATGGCGTGACGATTGTCGGCCAAAGGATGAATGTTGAGTGGCAGGTCCGTGGTATCGATTTGCTTCCCGACCGGTGTGATATGCCATCCGTTGGGAAGCAGGAAACCATCCTTGGTGGGACCGGGCCAGGTCATTCCATCCGTTTTGCCCGTTGCATTGGGGACGGGGCTCTGATTCAGTGTGGAAAAAACCAGTAAGGCAAACAAGGACATCACATTCTCCTAAGGGGCTGTCTTTTAAATCGCAAGTTGGAAGATCCAAAGAATTACTTAAGGGTTATAAGATAGTTGATAAAGACTAAAAGTCGTTTATCGCGCTTTTTCACCAATTCTCCACAAAGCTTTCCCTGTGCGGACCACCAGGGTGTTCCCAGCAATGGCTGGGGTGGCGTGGCAGGAATCGCCCAACCTGTTGCGGCGCAACAATTTGAAATCGGGACCATCCACCAGAATGTGGCAAATACCCTCCTCATCGAAAACGAGGATATGGCCATCCACATGGACAAGGGAAGCATGGTGAGCTTTTCCCATCCGCTCAGTCCAGAATTTCTTGCCTGTTTTGGCATCAAGACACCAGGCAAAACCATTGTCGGTCACTCCATAGACTCGGGATCCAACCGCTACGGGGGAGCAGGTGTACAGCGCGTTGCTGTTTTCGCGCCAAAGCACCCGGTCATTGCTTGCCTTTGCTGAAAAAAGAGGATCAACACCCCACAGGGTGTTGGCAGGGCTGCTGCCGGAAATGAGCGCGACATCGTCCGCCACCACGGCGGCGGCGACATATTTTTCCGTCGGTGTTTCAACCTCCCATAAAACCTTTCCGGTCTGTGGCTCGAACGAGGTGAGGCCGCGACAACCGGAGAGGAGCACCTGGTGCATTCCGGCCTTCGAGTACGGCACGGGCACGCTGAATGAGCGGATGGGGTTCTTGCGTTCGTGACGCCAAACGGTTTCGCCGGTAGAGGGCTTAATGGCAGTAAAAAAACCGGCTGCATCGTTGTCACCGGCCACCAGCAGTAAATCATTACACAGGATCGGGGAGCTGCAAAAGCCATGTTTGTTGACATATTTGCCGAGATCCTTGCGCCAAAGCTCCTTGCCGTGGTGATCGTGGCTGACCAGCACAAACCTGTCCTTATCAAGGAAACTGCAATAGACGCGCTGGTCATCCACCGCCGGTGTGCTGTTGGCGCAGGAACTCAACTGGTGCCTGGTTTCGAGCGGCGCTTTGATGACTGAGCGGCTCCACAGTTGCTTGCCTGATTCGAGGTCGTGACACAAGACCACCCGCTCGAGTTCCTTTTCAAGGCATGTGGTTAGAAAGACCTTTCCGGCCTTCACCACAGGGGAGGAGTATCCGATACCCTGAAGATCAGTTTTCCAGAGGATGTTTTGAGTCTGATCGGTTCCGGACCATACAAGGGGGATTCCTGCCTTTCCGGCATCGCCATTGGAGTAAGGCCCGCGGAATTGGTTCCAGTCGGCTGCAGGAAGCCCAACCACTGACAAGCAGGCAATCAAAAGGCCAATGGGAAAAAGACGGATCATGGTCGGGGCTGCTCCTGCATGGGAGTTGGCAAGGGCCTGGGGTTTGACTCGGGGAGGTGTGAACCGGGTTCGAGGCGGATGATCTCGGATTTCAGGGTAAGTATTGTCCTGCACATGTTGAGGTATCCCTCGGTGAGTTCCTTGTTCCCGGGATTGCGGGCGGCCTGATCCTTGAGAAGTTCGCAAGCCTGCTCCAACTCCCTCAGGATTTCCCGCATTTTTCCAAGGCCGGGAAAGGTTTCGCCGAGAACCACGGAAGGCACTCCCATGGCCGGGGGTTGGGCAGGTGCCGGAATGCCGGGAATATTACGAGATGGGAGCGGCAACTCTGAGAGGGTATTCGTGCTTTTCGCCACAAGCACTGGAGCGGTCGGGGTCACCTCCTCGGGAATGTTGAATGCCGTGGTGCCGAGGACGAAAACCTGGCCAGCAAGTGTGCCCATCGCCCACTCCTTCAGATCCCGCCGCACCCCCAGGGAGATGGGAGCTGACTCGGCGGTGGCAATGACCTGGGTTTTGTCGAGTTTCCCCGACCAGAGCCGAATCTGTTTATCGCGCCCTGATGTGATGAAACGCCCATCACGCGTAGCGACCAGGGCGGTCAGACCCTTGCCCTCGGCCGGTGTGGCCGAGGCGATCTGTTTGCCCCAATGGGCATCCCAAAGAATTAACTTGCCATCCTGTCCTGCGGTGGCGATTCGGTTGCTGTCAGGGGTCCAGGCGACAGCCGGGACCGGTCCATTGTGGCCCCTAAGTACCAGCACCTCGGCTCCCGTTGCGGCCTCGCTGATCATCACGGTGCCCGACCGGTCGGAACTGGCAAGCAGCAGACCATCCGGGCTGAAGCGGATGTCGAGGATCCAGTCGACATGCTTTTTGACGGTGTAGAGCAGTTTTTTCTCGGCGGTGGAAATAACCTTGATCACCCTGGAGGGCCCCCCAAGGGCAACCAGGCCAGAATCGGGAAGGAATTCGGCTGCCAGAACGGTGTCGTTCTCATCAGCATGCTCGAAGGCCGGGGTTGCGGACCTGTGGTTCCACAGCGTCACCCTGCCGGACTGGGCCCCTTGGCCACCAGACACCAGGATCCAGTTGCCGTCCTCGTAGGTCCGCAGGCTGGAAATTTCCTTTTCTGGGAACGGGAGAGAGGCGGTGGCGGATTCGCCCACGCTTCCGGCAAGTGGACGAAGCCATCCTCGGGCGGCTGAAAAGGCTAGCCCAGTGACTGCGGGGAGTCGCTTTGTCATGATGTTTTGGCCGGGTGAATTTTCCGGCTTACTGGCCAGGGAATCCACGGTGGTGGCAGCCATTTTGCCTAATTCGGCGGCGGGGGGTTCAGCAGCCTTTTCCAAGGCCGGTTGTCCGTTCTTGATGTCCTTCCTCTCGGGAAGACCCAAGGCAATCCAGGTTTTAAGTTTTTCAAGATCCCTGTCAGGCATTCTTGGCGAGTTGGGAGGCATGTGGGGTGCCTCGAGGTGGGCGGACAACTTGTAGAGCAGGCTATCCGACGGCTTCCCGGCAAAGACCGTTTGCCCTGAATCGGATCCGGCCAGGATGGAGGATTTGGTGGAAAGGTCAAGACCTCCCCTGGGCCGCTCGCTATTGTGGCAGGTATTGCAATGTTTCTTGAAGGTGGGCTTGAGGTCCTCGAATACCACCGGGTCGGCGGCGTTAGCCGTAAGGCAGAACGCCAACGGCACCCAGGTGAATCCGAAATATCCGGACAGGGATCCTGACGGCAGGAGTTGTAAAATAGGATTGTTCATGAGGGGGTCCGGTTCAATTACCTGGGTCTGGCGATCCTTCGCGGGTTGGGTAGGCGATTGGCGAAAGCGATCAATGATTGAAGATGAATTCCCGTGAGTTCAGCAAGGCCCAGAAAAGGTCCTCAAGATCCTCCGGGAGGTTTTTCGATTTCGACAGCATCTCATCGATTTTTGCCGATTCACCCGCGCTGGGCCGCCGGGCTAGGCAGGCCATATAGAGTTCATCCGCGACTGCGCGGGGCTTCTTGCCGGCCTGCAGGGCCTTTTTCACCCGACCACCCTGGTTGATTTTGCCTGTGGTGTTTTCCCCGTTCAGCAGGTGCAAGGCCTGGGAGAGCGTGGGTTCCAGCTTGACCTCGCAGGCGCAGGGCGTTTCACGGGTGCTGCGTCCAAAGGTGGTGAGAAAATGGTTGGTCGAACGGCCATCCAGCAGCTCGACGGCGCGGCTCCCATCGGGCTTGCCCGGGAATTTGGTGTTGGCCAGGGTGACCTGGCTGATGCAATCGAGCAGCACCTCGGCCCGAACCCGGCGCACCGCAGATGATGCGAAGTTGCTGGAATCAAGCTTGTTGGACTGATTTTTGACACCGGAAAGCTGGTAGGTGCGGGAATTGCAGATGTCAATGGCCAGCTTGCGCACATCGAACCGGTAATTGGCAAGTTTGGCTCCCAGAGCATCCAGTAATTCGGGGTTGCTTGGTGGATTGGAAATACGCACATCATCCACCGGTTCGACAATCCCCTTGCCAAGGAAGTGCGACCAAATCACATTGGCCAGATTGCGGGACAGAAAGGGATTGTCCCTGGATGTCAGCCATGTGGCTAGCAGTTCGCGACGGTCGGTATTACCGGGTGACAAATCTTTGTCGCCAAGATAACGGGGCGTCACTGCCTTGTTTCCGAGCGGGTGTTCAATCTCACCCTCGCCCCTGTTGAAGATAGTGATCTCCCGAGGGTCGGCCGCCTGTTTGTAGCCAACTTGGGCGAAGAAGGCGGTGAAGCCGTAGTAGTCATCCATCGTCCAACGGTCGAAGGGGTGGTTGTGGCATTGGGCGCACTGGATGCGCATACCGCAAAAAACTTGGGCGACATTTTCCGCGAGGGTGGCTGGTGTGGTCTCGGTCTGGTAATAGTTGGCCGCTGGTTTCTCGAAGGTTCCGCCAGTGGCGGTAAGGACTTCGCGGATGACCTGATCGATTGAGGCCCCGGCCTGCACGCGGGACCTGAGCCAATCGTGGTAACGCCCAATACCCTTGGGACTGGTACCGTTGGCGGTGCGAATCTGCAGCATTTCCGCAAAACGCATAATCCAGATGTCCTGAAATTCAGGACGATTGACCAGTCTATCAACAATCTTGGTCCTTTTTTGCGGATCCTTGTCCGACTCAAAGGCAGTGATTTCATCCGGTTCAGGAAGTTTGCCAACCAAATCGATAGCCAGGCGTCGCAGGAATTCCGAATCTGAACACAATTCGGAGGGAGCGATGTGAAGCCTTGCAAGACGGGAGTGAACCAATTCGTCTATGTAGTTGTTTGCCTGCACGGATGGGAAGCGGAATTGGCTGTTGGCGGGCCGGACTATGACAGATGAGCCTCCGGTTAGCGTCGCAAAGCGGGCTAGGATGAATGCCTCGCCACGCTGGACAGGGGAGATTTCGCCCGAGTGGCCAACCGTTGCGGCACCATCGTTGGAGGAATAAAAAGCGCATAGGTGTGTCACATCGCGGGTGGTGCCGTCGCTGTAATCAGCGGTGACCCCGATACGGTGCTTTTGGGCCCCTGTCTCCAGAACCAGGGCGGGGGGACCAACATGGATTGCGACCGGTTTGGCCAAACCCGCGAGATCATTTTTTCCACCCTCGGCAATCCATCGGACGAGAAGCTGGTGAAATTCGGATTCTTTTTCTATCTTCTTGCCGCCAGTATGGGGGACTTCACCCAATGCCTTGGTGATCAGAAGCGATCCCGCTGGATCCGCCAGATTAACACGGCGGTTGGGGATTTCTTCCACCAACCGGAACAGGTCGCCCTCAGGGTCGAATCCGAAAAGCGACAGGCGAAAGCCATCCTTTCCCGCGGCGGCACCGTGACATTTTCCGGCGTTGCAGCCGGCGCGGGTGAGTATGGGGAGGACATCGCGACTGTAACTGACAGGAGGGACGGGGAGATCCATTCCCTTGACAACGCAGGGAATCCCGATGGTTTTCCCATCGAGTTCAACAACCAATTTGCCCTCCCCGTTATTTCGCGCGAATGCCATCCCATCTTTCACCTCAACCAGGCCAGGTGGAACGGTGGTGAACCTGGCACCCTTCAGCACTTCCCCGGTAACGCCGCTGTCGCCGGTCCGGGTGATCACCACGGTTTGCCGATCCTGGCCGGGGTGGAGGAAAATTTTGGCTGGGTAACAGTCCACCTTTTGGCCGTTGACCAAAGAAAGCAGGCTAGCAAGCAGGTACGCTTCGGTAAACATTTCAGGCCTCTACTGCCATCGTCACGGTTGCGGGGAAAAACCAGAAATCAGGGTTTGAGCGAAGCGGACTTCGCTTTCTTGACCCGCAATTGTTCCAGGCGCGACAGGGGACGCCCATCAGGGCCGATGGAGGTGGCACCCTTGGAATCAATGCGCAGACTGCTGCCGCGACCCACATATTGCACAAACTTGTCTCCCGCGAGGTTCATCTCCAGCGCGCAAACAATATTGCCATGGGTTCCTACCGGGCCATCCGCCTGAACGGGAAGGCTGAAATCAACCCGTTTCCCGCCGGTTTGCACGGTGACGGGCAGGTCGGCCACGCGGGGTGGCAGTTCCAGCAGCCGACCGCTGACCGCAGCGGGGACCAAGGCAGATCGTTCCGGGTCACCAGCGAGGTCGAAACGGAAACGGGCAATTCCGCCCTGCTCGGCAATGACCTCCAGGGGACCTGTCTGGAGCAGCGGTTTGGTGATGGTGAGCGGAACGAACCTGGAAGCACACCTGGCCGTGCCGGTGGTGTCCAGTTCGGCGGACCCCTGGACTGCGAATTGCCAACTGGCGGGTTCGGCATCTGGCAGTGCAGTAAGGACCAGATTCACCTCGTTTTGTCCCTTGCTGGCCAACACTTTTTCCGGGGCCTCCACCCAGGGGGGTAGAAAGGGCGCTGTCACTTCCACCGGGCCATCGAAGCCCGGTTTTCGGTTGATCATCACTTTCAGATACAGTTGCCCGTCCACCAGGAGGGGAGCCTTCGGGGCGACCAGGTCCACAGAAAATGGCAACTCCGGAACAACGGTGACGGCAAGCTTGTCCAACTCAACCGCCTGATAGATCGAGTCGGCTGGCCCGGCCACCAGGTCAACGACCTGACGGAAAGAACCAGACAGGCCGGGATATGCGTTATCAGTGACTTTCAAGGGGCAAAGAGTACCTGCCAATACGGTGTCGGCCCGGGCTTCAAAGAGAGTGGGCATGAGGTAAATCCCGGGGCGGGCCGGCTGGCTTGACATGGAAACCCCCGCAGGCAAACCCGATGCCTCTGCCTGTGCATAACCCTCGAGGCCGCTGCGGCGAACGCCTAATCCGGCAAGGACCCGACCCCCTTTGGGAACAACAATCACCTGCCGGGTTTGGCTGAGGCGATTGGGCCTGGGCAGGAAGACCTCAAGGTGTGGCTGATCCTCTCCGATTTCCACGCGATAGAAAAAACCGGGGCCACCCTGCCCACGCTGGTCACGCACCCGCAGGGTGAAAGGCCCTGCGGATCGTGGGGTAAAAACCAATTGGCTGTCATGGTCATCGCCGTCATCACCGGTCGCCACGACCGTGCCGTCTTCTGCGATCAATTCCACAACCGAATCCAGTGGGGAACCCAGTCGCCAGGCCCACATCTGGACGGCGACAGGCTTTCCCGGCTGGGTAGTGAAGCGGTAGCTGTCGACCTCATCGGGTTTGGCCACGATGCCGTGGAAGGCGGCTGGCAAAGCTGCCGGAGAACTGGACTGGGTCTCCAGAACAGGTTCGTGGTTGGTGACCCGAACCATATTGGGGCAAGGGGTTTGACCATCCGGTCCCGCCAGCCAAACCGGAATCGTGCCTTGTACCCCCGCGGGCAGCTTCACCTCGACAGGCCTGGCGCCTGAGCTGTCATGCGCGTTGGTTTTCAGGGTGGGGCCTGGTTTGCCACCGGCAGGATGCATGAAAAGTGGCCTAAAAAAGGATCCAATATGAAGAATATAGGATGCGTTGTCCGAGCCACCCAGATTGGAGTCCCGCAAGGCGATGGTGTGTTTTCCATCTGAAGCGGCCTTGAATTCGGCAAGAGCGTCCTGGCGGGTCAGTGGGGAGTCATCGGCCTGCATCACCAGTTTGCCGGAGGGATCGCGGATCTCGAGGTGTGTGTCGAGGAAGGCGGTCCCGGTCCGCATCCCCTCGGCCTCCACCACCAGGGATTGTCCCTTGGCCAATATCACTGCATACCAGTGAACCTCGCCCTCCCCGAGGTTTCCCGTCACAGCGCAGGGGTAAGTCAGCGGTTGGGCCTTGGCGGCCGAGCTGTTGCCGGTCTTTTGGAGGATCACCGGATTGAGAACCAGGTGAAACTGGAGGATTTCGCTCGCGCCCATTTCGGTTCGCAGGCGAAAGGGATGCGCTCCGCATGGAGCGTCAGGCGAGCTGACCAGTTCCACCTTTAAAGTGCTGTCATCCACCGGAGTGAATTTGGAAAGTCTGACCCCGGGCCGATAGAAAAGAATGTCGGCGGGTTTGGATAACCGGGAACCGGTGATGGTAAGGGTGAAGTTCCGGCCAACCTGGGCGCACACAGGATCAGCGGATTCGACCGAGGGTGGAACGGCCATGACGGTGGTAACCGACAGGAAGAGCATGGCCATGGTGACAAGCTTGTGGATCATGGGTCAAGGCTTCTGATCTGGGGATGAGGGGGGAGGGTCAAACCAGCAATTCCCTGATGGGATTGCCGTTTTGCATTATCTGGATGGGACGATTGCCAGGCGCCATGAGTTCCTTGTTATGATTGATGCCCAGCAGCGAATAAATGGTGGTGGCAAAATCCTCGACGGCCACCGGACGATCCTTGGGTTCGCCGGCCAAGGGATCGGATGAACCAAGAACCGTGCCCCCCTTGATGCCTCCACCAGCCATGACCACCGAGAAAACCCTGGGCCAGTGGTCGCGACCACCACCCGAGTTGATCCTGGGTGTGCGTCCAAACTCGCTGGTGACCAGTACCAGGGTGGTTTCCAGCATCCCGCGACGCTTGAGATCGGTAATCAGCGCAGCGAAGCCGTTATCAAAAGCGGGCATTTGGGGCTCGATGCTCCGGTAGTGGAACGCATGGGTGTCCCACCGGCCGTAAGTCATGGTGACGAAGCGGGCCCCGGCCTCAACCAGCCGTCGGCACAGCAGGAAACGAGGGCCGGCGGATGCCCGGGCTATGGCTGCCGCATCCTGTCCGCGGGGGCCGCCGATACCGTAATGCGCCAGACTTTCCTTCGATTCAGCCTTCAGATTGAAGGCCTCGCGGGCCTCGGCGGAAGCCAGCATGGCATAGGCCCGCCGGTAAAAACTGTCCATGGCATCGAGCATATCGGCTTTTTCCATGCCGGCAAAATGCTCATCCACCATGGCCCGCATGGATTTGCGTTTTTCAAAACGGGCCTGGTCGATACCCGTGGGCAGGTTTAGGTCACGCACCTGAAAACCCTGCCGGGAGGGATCTGCGCCCAAGGCGAATGGCCCGTGGGCGGAACTGAGATAGCCGGAGCCCATGTATTGACTGGTGGATTGGGGCACAGCGATGTAGGCAGGCAATTCCGCCCGGGGCCCCAACTCCTGGGAGGCGATGGTGCCCATGCTGGGGTAAACCAGCGCCGGGCTGGGCCGGTAGCCTGTGAGCATGTTGTGCTCGCCCCGGCCGTGGTCCACCTCGGTGTGGGTGATGCTGCGGATGACAGCGATCAGGTCAGAAATTTTCGCAGTTTGAGCCATGTGCTCGCTAAAGAAGGTACCCGGGGTTTTGGTGGAAATGGGTTTCAGCTGGCCACGGTATTCGGCGGGGGCATCCGGTTTGGGATCAAAACTGTCCATGTGGGGGAATCCCCCTTGAAGGAAAATCTGGATGACGGCCTGGGCCTTGGCAGGTTTGGTGGCACCCTCAGTAGCCCTCAGGTAATCACCGAGGGTGAGGCCGGCGGCACCGACAACACCCACCCGGAGAAAATCTCGTCGGCCGGTGGTTTTACCGAATCCGGCGCAAGCAACTGATCGACTCATTAGACTGGCCTCACTTTTTATGGAAATGGATAACGGACTGTCAGTTTTCAACGGGCTTGCGGGATGGGTTGGTTCGTAGTGATGATTTTTGCCGGCGCGAAAAACTCCACTTCGAGGTAAGGTCTCGACTCCAGTTCCACATATTCAGAAGAATAAAAATCCCAGCCATTGCCGCCGGTGTTCAGGAAAACCCAGCCATGGTTTGGTTTGCCGGAGGACCAGGCTTGAACACTGTCTGTGACTTCGAAGCGGACTGTCTGTTTGTTTGCGGTGATTTTGCCAAAAGTGAACGATTCCTTATGGCGGGACGCCTCCTGCCCATCTGCGGACACCCCGGCCACAAGAGTATTCCAGGTCGCCGATCTGGGCCAGGGAACAAACATACGATGCAGGTTCACCGTGCTCCCTGGATCAAAAGCAGTAACCACCAAACTGGCTTTGCGGATACGGGATCCTGGGCGAATCTGGCTGGGATCATTGCCGACAATGTTGCCGAAGCGCATCAATATCTGGCTTTCCCCGCCGTCGTTGTTGGCGTCGGAGGTGACTACATCAACAGATTCCATCACTTTGTTAGGGGAAAGTTCCCAGATTTCTGTATCCACGCAACCCTTATACTTGTCGCCGTTGACAAAAATCAGGCGGGAGGGCATGACGGATGATGGCAGTCCGGTGGCTTGCCCGGGCAAAAGCAAACAGGAAAAAAGTATCAAGACAGACATGGCGTGATCTCCTTCTTATCAACCACGCTACAGAGAAAAAGAAATTCTGATTTGAATATTTGGCTGGTTTTGGATGAAGGTATTTTTAATTTTTCGAGAAGGCCGCTCGCCACCCTGCGTCTGATTCGGCAATGACCGGCCTTGGGGACAGCGATTGGCTTCCGCATGAGCCGGAACAGGATGGGTCCTGTGCGGGTTCGGCTCCCGTTCAGTTCAATACTTGCCGGTTTCGGTCAACGATACCAATCAATAAGCCTGAGGACAAAACCAAAAACAGATCTGGTTTTCAACCCATTCATGCCCAGACCGATTGACGGTAAAATGTTTTGCGACCGGGGCGCCAGGAATTGTTCAATCCGGAATCGGCGAATGCGTTCAATCAACCTGGTTTTCATCTGTGGCATTCCATTTTCGCCGTGAAGCCCAGGCTTGAAACCATTTTACCTTTCAGATGGCACAAACAGGGGACGCCAGGTCGCCGCCTCGAACTGGCATGATACAGGCGGGATGGTGGCGACCTTTTCCAGACGAGTTGATCTGATTCACAGGATATTTAACAAGAACAACATCTAATATACTTTATTTTTTAATCATCAGTGCCCACCAGACTGTTAGAAAAATGTTGAGGGAATTTTCACATCAATGATTGTCAAGGATTTGGTTCATGCGCCAGTCAAGCCGCCGGCTTTTCATCAGTTCTTCCTTCGCCACCCTGGGGACTGGTAGTTTCCTGCTGGGCCAGGATGAGAAAATGAACAGTACCCCGGTTCCCGAATCCTTTTTGCGCAAGCTGGTCCCGGAAATTCCTTCTTTTCAACCAAGTACACTCTTCCTGACCTGGCACAAGGATCCTACTACGACCATGGTGGTACAGTGGATTGGTACGGCGGGCGAAACCGCCGACAATACGATTGCTTTTTCAGATGAACCCGCTGCAGTCCATCCACCCAGGCGGGAACCCGGAGCGCGTTCCCAACCAGTCAACTTGACCTGGCGCACCCAAAAGCCGGTGGCTAGCCCCTATCCTCAATGTGATTTCAAGGTCTTCCGCGCTGAGTTGACCGGATTGAGGCCAGGCAGGGACCATGTTTTCAAAATCGGCAGGAGCTCGCCTTCCTATCGATTCCGGACCATGCCATCCAAGGCCAACGACACAATCACCTTTGTGTCGGGTGGGGATTGCGGGATCAACCAGGCCTGCCTTGACAATAATGTCATCGCAGCCCGCCAGGATCCCATGTTTGCTGTTGTCGGGGGGGACCTGGGCTATGACAACGGCCGTTCCCTCGAGGCCAGCATCGCTTTTATCCGCAACTACTCCAGCACCATGGTTGATTCCTCTGGCCGGTTGATTCCCCTCATTCCTTGTATCGGCAACCATGAGGTGAACGGTGGTTACGGTGCCAGGGAAAAGGCAACCTTTTTCTACCCCCTGTTCGATGGCCTGTTTCCGGAAACCGGTTACAACACCCTGGATTTCGGCGACTATCTCAGCCTGGTGCTGCTGGACACCAACCACACCTCGAAGGTGGCCGGGGCCCAAACGGAATGGCTTGATAAAGCCCTTGCGGCACGGAAGGACCTTCCGCACACGATCGTTGTCAACCATATTCCGGCATACCCTTCGCACCGCAATCCGGTGGGAAAGGTCAGCAAGGATGGCAAGAAGTTATATGGCACCGGTGAGGACCAAAGGGAGCATTGGGTGCCTCTTTTTGACAAACACCGCGTGCCGGTGGTGCTCGAGCACCATGAGCACACCTTCAAAAGGACCAAGCCGCTGATTGGTGGCATGCAAAATGACAATGGTGTGCTGTATCTGGGAGATGGCTCCTGGGGACGCCTGCGCATCCCCAGGCCCGATGACCAGCTGAATGTTATGGTGAAAACCAGCGATGATTTCCACATTTCCATGCACCGTTTTCAGGGGGCCGAACGCTTCCACCTGGCGCTTGGAAGCACGGGGAAGGTCATGGATGTGGCAAGGACTGGGCAGCGGAAATTGGGCATCGTGACGGCTGGGGGCTAATGGTTGGCTGGCGTGCCGAAAATGCCCTGCAGGCATGTGGGGGTGTTGGAAAGCAGTCTTGCCCTGAGCGAATGGATTGCTGCCGACAACCTGGGGTTTTCGCTTTCGGCCTGAAGCCAGCACCGCAGGGCCCGGTTGGAATATCCTGATTCCGCCGCGGCGCAACCCATTTCAAGGTGACATTCCCCTGCCCTGTCCGGAAACCAGGTCAGGGCATTGCAAAACAGATTTTCCTTCTCCCGGTTGTTGCCGGTCATTCGTAGGCATTGTCCAGCACCCTCAATCCAGGCCCAATCCGCCTCCGGGCGAACTTTGTTCTGCTCCCATCCACTGATTCCATTGAGATACCTGTCGCCGGCAGCCCTCCACTCTCCTTTGGCGCGCAGGATGGCGCACCTGAGCAGTGCCGCCTCAGAGTCGGTGGCCGCTGAGTCCTTGAGCACTACCAATGCCTCTTCCAGCCTGTCCAGACGGGCCAGGAGGGCCGCCCGGTCCAGTCCGTCCGCCCGTTTCAGTTGACCCTCAAGTTGATTTCTTTCCCGATGGAGGGCTGCCAGGCGCATTGCGGGTCGGACTCTGCCCCCCCAATCGGCACCACGCAGATCCCCCATCCTTGTGATCAGTTCAATTTCCCGTGTTACTCGGCCTTGCCTGGCCGAATCCCCGATCTCGGAAAGGGTGGAGGATCCAATCGCCCAGGCAAACAGGGTGGGTGGAATCAGACAGAAAAGACCAGCTGCCCCCACAAAAAAGCAGCCTTTGCCAATTCCCTGCGCCAGTCCGTCCACGGCGCAGACACACACGGGAAAGACCATGACGGTGGCGAGCAGGGTGCGCCACAGGCAACGGACCGGGAAATCCACGCCGGTCGAAAGAAAGGATTGATCAAGCAACTCCCCGCATGCCGCTGATGCGCCAATGAACACCAGGGCACCCAGGTACAAGGCCATTAGAAATCGCTGCCGAAATCGGGGGGGCAGGAGTGTAGCGATCCAACAGCCCAGCGGGATGGAAACTGACAAGTGCAAAGCGACAAGACGCCACGGGCCCCAAGGTGGAGGCCCAAGTCCCTGGGACAACCTTCCTTCCGGAGTCAGCAGATAAACAAGGGCCACCAAGGCCCCGGCGTAGGGGAAGGACAACCAACGGGCGGAAGGAAGGCGCATCCGGTTCAGCCCTGTAGGGTCCGAGGGGTGGACAAAACCGCACGGATGGAAGGTTGGCGGAGTTTCCAGATGATTCCGTCCAGTCCATAGTGGACGAAAGCCGCCCAAAGGTTCAGGGCACCCCAGGTGGCGGCACTGGATGGGGACAGTTCCATCAGCCAGCCGATGCAACCCATCACCGTGATGAAGGTCATCAACCAGCCCAGCAAGTGGAATGCCACGGCCCGGACAGGCCCCTCGCCTCCACGATCCGACCGTTTGTTTATGTAAACTCCCACGAACGCGATATACTCTGAGGCGTGCATCAAGGCAGAAGCTGTCAGCAACGGCACCAAGGCATGGGTCCACCCCCAGTGCACAGCAGCCACGAGGCAACAGTACAGGGTCACCAGACTGGCCAAGTGGCACAATTTGGCGGCGCGCCCGGGCTGACGCATCTTGATAAGGTTTGCCGCCAGGAGAGTCATTCCCACGGACATCACCACCCAATCCGTCCCGCCAAGGACCATTCCCAGGTTGGAATCCATGGAGACCCAACCGGTGATCCATTCCACCGGACGGCCCAGGGCATACACCACCAGGAGGCGGATACCCCACCGTTCAAAACTGGAGTGCCCATCCCCGCACCGTATTGAATACGCGCGGGAAATGCCTGCATGCTGGGAACCGAAATGCCAGGCGTTCCAGACGAAATCAATCATGGCCAGGCATATCAGGCTCCCGGCTGCCGACCAAACCACAAACAAAAGTAGCGCAGGAAGCAAAAGTGCCATTCCGATCCATACCGGGGAACCCGCCCGACGATCGGGGTCCAGTGCAACCAGGGCAAGGGTCAGCCAGCGGTGCGGTAATGTCACGAAATAGACTTGCCAAAACGATACCGCCGTAGTTTCTCCCACACGCAGGGCTGGCAGCAGCAGCAAGGGCCAAAATATGTTGGCTATGAAAACCAGGTCCAACCAGGGGGAGGCCAGCCATCCCGTTGGCTCCCCCCCATCCATGGGGGCCACTGATGCTCGTTTCACAATGCTAGCCAATGCCATATTTCCCAAATAGAGATTCAAAAATTAGATTCAGGCAAAAAGCTGTAGGGGCCAGTTAACCCGGCCCCTGCAGCTTTAAAGGTCAGACCAGGCGACTCAGACTCAGGGAAGCTTGAATTCCTTGATTTTCCAAGAATCCCCTGATTTCACGAAAGACCAGTCCACTTCCTTGTCGCCTTGGGCGCTCGAAACCAAAACCCTGCAGGAACCCTCCGAACCCTGAATCAAGGGTTTCCCCTTGATGTAAAACTGCAGTCCCCCGAGAGACTTGGAAGTCGGCAGTTTGGCCCCGTCGGCCACCAGGGTTTTCAGTTTTTTCGGCTGGTCAATGGAATCATTCACAGCCTCGAGAATTCGCCCGATATTCGTACCTTCCTCGCCGCCCAGGTCGAGCGGAGTGAATGAGCTTGTGCACCCGGCAAGGCTGATTATCAATACGGGTATCCAAAAACGCCTGACCAAATTCCAAAAGTTAATCATCTTGCAAAACCTCCAAACGGAAACGGTCAGTCAGCATTGACTGTCTCGCCACCCATCATGGAACACATAGCTGCCCAGGTGGCCTGCGGGATCGATTCCCGCACAAATCGAATGGAGCCATCACCCATCGCCGAGTTCACCCCGCTAGAGTGGTAACTGCGGGCGGAGGCCCACACTTGACCGTTGGCGAAGTTGGTAGTGCATTTCATAGGATGACCGTCAGGGATCGCAGCGGCGCAGGAATACAAAACATCGGTGCCTTTTGAATTGGGTGGGAATTTTCCGGTGAAGGTATTGCCACCGGGTGTGGGGCACAGGATGGAACCCCGTGGGTCCCTGTTCATGCCGCTTGGGGCGGAACTGGAGGTGCGGCTATCGGGCTGGTCCCAATGGGTGATTTCGCTGAGCATCACGGTGTTGGAGGTGCCATCCATTATCTGGCCCAGTTGCGTTCCCTTTCCCGCACCGAATCGCGAGCCATAGGGGTGCTTCTTCACCGAAGTCACCACATTGAAAATGCCATTCAGCCGAGTGTCGCCGCCAGGGGTCGCATCTACAAAGGCACCGCCACCGAAGCAAGCGACATAATTGGCCTTCAGGTTGTTCTCAATGCTGTGGTCATTGTAGTGGACATCAGACCGGGGCGAACTGGGACAGGTCATGAATTTCCGGGCATAGGACTGTGTGTCAAGATCGGGCCGGCGCTGCGGCGTGCCATCCAGGTTGTCCCAGGGACAGGCCTCGATCAAGTCTCCACTGGCAATGCCGATTTGAATGATCTTGTCCAGCGTATCCTGCTCCATGTACGGGTAAACATGCATAATCCAGGGCGGGCCGTAACAAGGGGCTGGTTTGGCTGCGAAACTGCCTCCCTGTGAGCCGCTGATTTGCCAATGGGGAACCGGGCCGCTCGAAAGGTAAGTGTCGTTGGCGGGGAAATCGGCATCGCGTATGTGGGCGATGTGACCGAAATGGGGCACCCCCGGCGGAAAACTGCCGGTGGTGGAGTGCAAGTTGTGGCATGCGAGCGAGATCTGCTTGAGATTGTTGGAGCAGCTCATCCGGTTGGCCGCCTCGCGCACTTTTTGCACGGCGGGAACCAGAAGGCCGACGAGCACGGCGATGATCGCGATCACGACCAGCAGCTCAATCAGAGTGAAACCCTTTCTTGCATACTTCAGCATGGTGATCTCCCTAAATAAGGGTTAACAAGGTTCAAAATAAGAAGTAGGCTTATATTAACTCGTGTGTGGTATTTAATTAAGTAGATTTAATAAAGAATCGGTTTATTTATTGTGGTTTATTTGATGAGGACCAGCCGAAGTACTTTTTTGAGAACATGGGAAATATTTGGTCCGGCCGGTATTGCGAAAGGACTTTCAGCCCTCAGTTTGCTGGAAAAGAATGGGTAGGATGCGGACATCACAATTCAGTTACCAGGCCCGTTCGGTCGTTTGCTAATACTTGCCATCACCGACCAAGGGACGCCTCCTGCCCATCTGCGGACACCCCGGCCACAAGATTATTCCAGGTCGCCGATCTGGGCCAGGGAACAAACATACGATGCAGGTTCACCGTGCTCCCTGGATCAAAAGCGGTGACCACCAAACTGGCTTTGCGGATACGGGATCCTGGGCGAATCTGGCTGGGATCATTGCCGACAATGTTGCCGAAGCGCATCAATATCTGGCTTTCCCCGCCGTCGTTGTTGGCGTCGGCGGGGACTACATCAACAGATTCCATCACTTTGTTCGGGGAAAGTTCCCAGATTTCTGTATCCACACAACCCTTGTATTTGTCGCCGTTAACAAAAATCAGGCGGGAGGGCATGACGGATGATGGCAGTCCGGTGGCTTGCCCGGGCAAAAGCAGACTGGAAAAAACTAACAAGGCAAGCGATATGACATGAACCCTTTCTTATCTACCTTACAGAGAAAAAGAAAATCAAATTTGAATATTTGACTGGTTTTTGATGAAGGTATAATTAATTGTTCGTAACCCTTCAGCCGTTTGCCGTGATTTTTGTCGGCAAAGGCGAGAGTTGTCCTGAGCAAACATAAGATTTCGAGGCCTCCACCAGGATTTGTACGGGGTTGTGTCCGCGCATCTTGAGTGTGCGCATGATGGCCATCAGCATATCCTGGTCTGTGCTCCCCTCTGGCTGCCGTTCCCGTACCTGTTTCTGCGGATCAGGACCGCAGGGCGGAAGCCCCTCTCCCTGGCGTTATTGTCCGGCGGTACTTCGTCGTAATCCAGGAACAGTTCCTCGCAGTGGCGCCTCAACCTCTTCTGCAGCCGTCTGGCGTACTCTTGCTTCCATTCTTGATCGATGAACTCGCCAAGACGCTTCCGGATCCTGGCCTTCCGCCTTTCATAGACTTCAAGCGCCATCCCCTGTTTGTTTTTCTTCAGCCGCATGCTATCCCGGATCAGGCAGCGCAGCCGCCGGTAAAACTCTGGCCAGTCCTCGCCGGGTTTGTGGTAGGAGAAAAAAAGGGGACATTCCGCTTTTCTTGCTGGCGGCGGCCTCCGGGGCGCAGGGAAGACTCCCGGCCAAAGTTTTTGGCGGCATGCACTGGATAGTTGGTTTCCCGCATCGGCTCAACCCGGGCGGAAGAATCCTCACTTGCATGCAAGCATCACTCCGCCCATTGCCACGCTTCAGGTCAGGGCACACAGGACCACCCCCCAAGGCCCTGGATGATCGCGGCATTTCCTCACCGCATCCCCATAGCCCGTCCTGAAAAGTACAGTGTCTCCTTTTTTTCTGACGCCGCGCCAGCAGCGTACCAAGCAAGCGCCATGCCAAGCGGCGGCATTTGCCGGGATTTAATTTGTTTTTAGGGGAATTTCTGCATGGGGCTGACCAGGGGGTGGCTCCTGCCTGCGTGGGGAGGGGTATTTTGTCTGAACAATCAGAGTCCCTGCCCTGGGGGGCTGGCGACCGGCGGCTTTTTGCAGCCCATCAGAAATATTTGGCCCTCAAAGGGCACCTCGAGCGCTTGTAGTGATAAGGGCTTATTTTTCCTGATTTAGCATGAAGCGCCGGATCAGCGGTCTTTCCATGATTGGCTCCATGCGGAACACCAGGGGTGATGACATCGGACGCGCAAACATCTGCGGTAACCGGCTGACGGTGCCGGAGGCAGGCTTCCGAGGCCGCGCTCCCAGGGTGGTTTTTTGCCCCTCAAAAGCACACCGGCTGACCGCGCGGCGGGTGGAGAGAAACGGATGGAAGCGCTCTCTTTTTGGTACTGTACAGGCGTTCATTCATCGGGAAATCCAGTGTTTTTTTGAAACCGGGCTGCAAGGTTTGGTGTCTGGGCTGCAAGGAAGAGTGTGGGACGGGCGGTTGGGTGGCTGAGGGGGGGGTACTGGCGATGATCACGACGACAGACATCGATCAAATGATTCAGGCCAGAGGGCTGAAACTGCCGCTCAGCCCGAAGCAGGAAAACTACCCGACCGTGGAGGCCTGGCAGGAAGCCGCCGCAGGCTGGAACCACCGGGTGGCCCGGTCCGTCCTGCCGATAATGCGGCAGTGGAAGGAGTCCCAGGAGCTGTTGAAAGCTGGGGAACCGGAATAAGAGGGGCGGGGGTGTGGGGCCGTCTCACGACAGAGTGGTGGCAATGGTGGCATTGGGCTGCTCCAGCCCACCCCGGACCTGGATGCCGCCACCGTCAAAGCTACCAGGTTTCGCAAACGCTCCCAAAAAGACCCGCTAGCGGGGGCCCGGCCCCGGGGCTGGGAGAGTGTTTGGAAGGTGCCGGCCTATTTTGCGTGTGCCCGGGTAGGAAAACTGTATCGTAGACCGTGTCCATGCCTTGACTTATGCTATCGAGAACCAGTTTGCACAGAATGGGGCTGTAATGGATATCTTTGGCTTTCGTGACGGCATCATCAAGGATTATCGCAAATACACCGAAGGATTTCTCACCATCCGTAACGGGGAGATTGAGCAGCATATCCGGCAGGAGCTTGACAACGGGTTCCTTTACCCCGATCCCCTGTTGCAACTGAACCCCCTGTTCGAACCGGGCCAGAAAGTGGACCAGCTGGTCAGGGATGGGTTGCTGCACCCGGCATGTGATGCCATTTTTCGCTACGGCAAGAAGGAAAACCCGCCTGGTGTCATCGCCCAGCTCCACCACCATCAGGAGCAGGCCCTCCGGGCGGCCCTCACCGGTAAACCCTATGTCCTCACCACTGGCACAGGTTCTGGCAAATCGCTGGCCTACATCCTGCCTATCGTCAATCATGTGCTGCAGGCTGGTCCGGGTCAGGGTATCCGGGCCATTGTCGTCTACCCCATGAACGCCCTGGCCAACAGTCAGGAAGGGGAGTTGGGGAAATTCCTGGAGGACGGTTTTGCCGCGGGAGAAAGGCCGGTATCTTTCGGCATTTACACCGGCCAGGAGAAGCAGCCGGAGCGCGATGTCGTCCACACCAATCCACCCGATATCCTCCTCACCAACTACATGATGCTCGAACTGATCCTCACCCGCCACGAGGATAAAAAGCTTGTCAGCAAGCTGGGCAAACTTCAGTTTCTGGTGCTGGATGAATTGCACACCTACCGGGGCCGGCAAGGTGCGGATGTGGCTCTGCTGGTGCGACGGGTCCGTGAAGCCTCCAGGGTGCCCGATCTGCAAATGGTGGGCACCTCCGCCACCATGGCAGAAGGTGGCACCGGTGCTGAAAAACGGGCCAAGGTTGCCGAAGTGGCGACCATGCTTTTCGGGGCTGAGGTCACCCCAGCGCAGGTTATTGGCGAGAAGTTGCGCCGTGCCACCGACCTGTTGCCCTTGGTGGAAGCCACCCGGAAAGCGGCGCTCGGCAAGGTGATCAGTGAGCTGATCGTACCAGACTCCCTGGGCGATCTCCCCCGGCATCCTTTGGCCAGCTGGCTGGAAACCGAGGCAGGCTTGCGAGTTGAAGAGCCCAGCGGCGACCTGGTCAGGCGGCCTCCAAGGTCTATCGGTGGGGCAGATGGACTGGGGGCAGAATTGGCCCGGCAGGCTGGGGTGGAGCCAGAGCAGGCTGCCAAAGCCATTCGCAATCTGCTTACCGTCACCGCCCGTCTGGCCACCCTGCCCGGGGCCGGCAAACCGGCCCTGGTGTTCCGGCTGCACCAGTTCATCAGCCGTGGCGAGCATGTGTTGGCCACGCTGGAAAATCCTGACAAACGGCATATCACGCTGATGTACCAGACCCACGCTCCCGGTTATCCCGAGGGAACCGTGCTGATGCCCCTGGTCTTCTGTCGGGAATGCGGGCAGGAATACTATTGTGTCGCCGAGGAATCGCAGACATCGGGCGCGTATCTGGTGCGGCGGGCCTTGAATGACCGAGACAAGGAGAAGCGCGCCCCGGGTTTCCTGTACATCAATCCCGACGACCACTGGTCCAGACTCACCCCTGAGGAATACTATAAGCGCCTGCCAGAAGATTTTCTGGAAGTGGCCCCCAAGGGTGAACTGCGCATGAAGCGCGAGAAAAGGAAAGATGCACCCCGGATTGTTTTCGTTCAGCCCGATGGCAAAATGCTGAGCGAGCCAGCCGTTGGCGCGGTGGAGGGCCTTTTCCTGACTGGCGGTTTCCGTTTTTGCCCCAATTGCGGGGTCAGCTACAACAGCCGCCAGGAGCAGGACTTCCAGAAATTGTCCACCCTGGGCAACGAAGGTCGTTCCACGGCCACCACCATCCTGGGTATCACCACCGTCCGCCAGTTGCGTCAGACCACAAGCATCCCCGAGTCGGCCCGCAAGCTGCTTTCCTTCACCGACAACCGCCAGGATGCTTCGCTGCAGGCAGGGCATTTCAATGACTTCATTCAGGTCAGCCTGCTGCGTGGCGCTCTGGCCAGGGCGCTACGGCAGGCGGGCAAAGATGGTGTCAGCATGGCTGAACTGCCTGAAAAAGTCTTCCAGGCGATGGAATTGCCTTTCGCTGAATTTTCCAGCAATCCGAATGTGAACCTGGGGGCCCGCCGCAATGCCGAAGGTGCCCTCAAGAGTGTGCTGGGCTACCGGCTTTTTCAGGATCTCAAAAGGGGTTGGCGACTCTCCCAGCCCAATCTCGAGCAGACGGGCCTGCTGCGGATCCATTTTCCCGACCTGGTCGAATTGTGCGCCACTGCTTCATACTGGCAAGGCTGTCACTCCCTGCTCGTCGATGCCCCACCCAGGGACAGGGAACTCCTTTGCAAAACCCTGCTGGATTTCCTCAGGCGCGGCCTGGCCATCAAGGCCAACTGGCTGGACCAGGCCCATCAGGAGCAGATCCGCAGTCAGGCCTTTGCCTACCTCAAGACACCCTGGGCTTTCGAGGAGGGTGAGCGCCCCAAAGCCGGAGTCTGGTGCCTCTTGCGCCCCAAGAAAATGCAGGACCGGGACTTCAACCTCCACCTGAGTGGCCGGGGCGGCATGGGCACTTTTCTCGCGCGACATTTCAAACAGGAAACGCGCCTCCAGCTCAAGGTGGAAGAACGCGAGGACTTGCTTCTTGACCTCATGGAGGTTCTGAAAAAAGGTGGGCTGGTGGAGGGACAGAAACAGGAGTTCATCAAGGGTGAATGGGAAATCGGCTGGCGCCTGGTAGGGGATGCCTTTGTCTGGCTTCCCGGTGACGGTACCACCGGCTACCACGATCCGATCCGCCTGCCCGACGCACCCGAGAAGGGCCGGCGGGTGAATCCCTACTTTGTCGATCTGTATCTCAACCAGACAGCCTCGCTGGGCGAAATGCGGGCCCATGAGCACACCGCCCAGGTAACCAATGGCTTGCGCCAGGAGCGGGAGGACGATTTTCGCGCGGGTAGGCTGCCAGTCCTTTTTTGCTCACCCACCATGGAGCTGGGCATCGACATTGCCGACCTCAACGCTGTCCATTTGCGCAATGTGCCACCTACTCCAGCCAACTATGCCCAACGCTCGGGCCGGGCAGGCCGTTCGGGGCAGCCAGCCTTGGTGATGGCCTACTGTGCGGCAGGTTCGGCGCACGACCAGTATTTTTTCCGTCGGCCCCAGGCGATGGTAGCGGGGGCCGTCACGCCACCGCGTATCGATGTGGCCAACGAGGATCTGGTGCGGGCGCATATCCAGGCGGTCTGGCTGGCCCACGCCAGCCCCATGCTGGGCTACACTCCGGCCGAAGTGCTCGAACTCAACCAACCGGGCTATCCCCTCAAGGACTCGGTACGCGAGTCGGTGCATGCTCCGGGGGTGGGCCTGCGGGCCCTGGCCAGTGCCCGGTCACTGATGTCCAGCCTGATGGAGCATGTCCAGAAGGCTGGCTGGTATTCCGATACCTGGCTGGATGATGTCATCCGGCTGGCCCCGCACCAGTTCAACCAGGCCTTTGGGCGGTGGCGCCGGTTGTATGAGAGCGCCTGGAAACAAGCCGAACTGCAAAACCGCCGCAGCATCGACCGGACCCTATCCCGTGAGGAACGGGAAAAGGCCGAAAAGTTCTGCCAGGAGGCGAAGGCCCAGTTGTCCCTTCTGGCCGAGCAGACCAACAACTCGCATTCCGACTTCTATACCTACCGGTATCTTGCTTCTGAAGGGTTTCTGCCAGGCTACAACTTCCCCAGGCTACCACTGGCTGCCTTCATCCAGGGCCGTGCCGGCAGGCAGAACGATGACATGTTGCAGCGGCCGCGCTTTCTGGCCATCAGTGAATTCGGCCCAAAAACCTTCATCTATCACGAAGGGTCGCGGCACCAGGTGACGCGGGTCCTGCTGGAGCAGGGTACCAACAGCGGGCAGGATCCCTCGGGAGACACCTTGCTGCATACCGCCAAGATCTGCCAGGCTTGCTCCACTATCCATCATGGCGCGGAGGGGCTGGCTCACGACAAATGCCTGGGTTGCAACGCCCCCCTCACCCACGCCAAAAAGGACAACCTGCTCCGCATGCTCAATGTCATCACCAGGCGCCGCGAGCGGATCAACTGCGACGAAGAGGACCGCACCCGCCGGGGCTACGACATCCGCACCGCCATCCAGTTCGATGACGGTCCGGGGGGCCGTCTCACTGCCATCCTCCCGGGAGAGGGCAATTTATCCTGGACTCTCGATTATGGCCGCTCAGCCACCCTCTGGCGTATCAACCAGGGCTGGAAAAAACGCCCGCCTGGCGAGGATGGATTTTTGCTCGACATGACCAATGGCTCGTGGCTCGACAAGGACGATGATGACGACAACGACCCCGGCCAGCCCGGTGGCAACAAAACCAACAAAGTTATCCCCTTTGTGGATGACCGCCGCAACTGCCTGCGGCTGAAACCTGGCGGGGATCTGCCGACCGCCACCCTGCTCAGCTTCATGACTGCCCTGAAGCGAGGTATCCAGGCCACTTTTCAGCTGGAAGACAGCGAGTTGGCCGCTGAGGCCCTGCCCAGCGAACAAGACCCCCGTTATCTGCTGCTGTATGAGGCCGCCGAGGGCGGGGCCGGTGTGTTGCGCCGGCTGGTTGACGAACCCGACGCGCTGGCCCGTGTGGCCCGCAGTGCCCTGGAGATCCTCCACTTTGGGCCCGATGGCACCGATCGGCTGCGCCCACCCGGGGGCAGGGAGGATTGCGTGCGGGCCTGCTACCAGTGCCTGCTCCATTACGGCAACCAGATGCTGCACGAGCAGCTCAACCGGCACCTGCCCCTGCCATTGCTGCTGGGTATGGCCAGCGCCACGCTCAGGGCCTCACCCACGGCCGTGCCCAGGGCCCAGCATGTGGTCAATCTGCTGGCCCTGTGTGAATCGACGCTGGAGAAACAATGGCTGGCTCTGGTCGATGAGCGGCAGCATCGGCTGCCCGACCGGGGGCAACTGGCCCTGCCCGGTCTGCTGGCCCGGCCCGATTTCCTCTATCACACAGCGCGGGTTGCCATCTACATCGACGGCCCCCACCACGAGTTTCCCGATCGCAAGGCCCGGGATGAAAAAATCCGCAGGCAACTACTGAGCCAGGGCTGGCGTTTCATCGCCTTCACCCTGCAGGACGACTGGGCCACCCTGCTGGCCGATCATGAAGATGTCTTTGGCGCCGCTATCGTGAGGGAAAACCCATGAGCACTGATTTCGCCCCTGGTTCCCTGGTTCGTGTCCGGGGCCGCGACTGGGTGGTGCTGCCCGGCAGCACGCCCGACCTGGTGAAAGCCCGCCCTGCGGCAGGCCGTGGCGAGGAGGAGACGGCCTTCCTCACCGCCCTGGAAAAAGTCACTACTTCCAGCTTCCCGCCCCCTGATCCAAAAACGGCGGCGGAGGTGGGTGATCACGCCTCCAGCCAGTTGCTGCGTGATGCTTTGGTGATCGGTTTCCGTTCCGGTGCCGGGCCATTCCGTTCGTTTGCCGAGCTGGCCTGCACCCCGCGCGACTACCAGCTGGTGCCGCTGCTGATGGCCCTGAAACTCGACCCGGTGCGGCTGCTCATTGCCGATGATGTGGGTATCGGCAAAACCATCGAGACCTGTCTCATCCTGAAGGAGCTGCTGTCGCGGGGCGAGATCTCGAGGTTCTCGGTGCTGTGTCCACCCATTGTTGCCGAGCAGTGGCAGATCGAGCTGAAAAGCAAATTCAACATCGACGCCGAACTGGTTTTGCCTGGCACCGCCGCCAGGCTGGAGAAGCGTTGCCCAGGTGGCGACATTTTTGGCCATCTGCCTTTCACGGTGGTTTCCACTGATTTCATCAAGGCAAAATCGCGGCGTGACAACTTCCTGCAGCGCGCCCCTCACTGCATTGTCGTTGATGAGGCCCATGGTTGCGCCCAGCCCTCTGCCGCCCTCCGCACCCGGGGGGCCAGCAGCCAGCAGCGTCATGAGCTACTGCTGCAACTGGCCCAGGATGTCGACCGCCACCTCATTCTGGTCACCGCCACCCCCCATTCGGGTGATGACGGTGCCTTCCGGTCACTGCTGCGCCTGCTCGACAGGCGCTTTGAGACCTTGCCCGATGAACTCGGTGGCGAGGGCAACCGGCCTTTCCGCGAAGACCTGGCCCGCAACCTCATCCTGCGCCGGCGTTCCGATGTCACCGAGGGTTTTGGCGACAACTCCCCTTTCCCGACACGCATCACCTCCGAGGCCAATTGGGAGCTGATCAAGGCCCAGGTGGTTTTCCTCAAACGGGTGCAGGCTTTTCTGCGCGAGCATGGCCGTACCAATGGCCTGCTCAGCCATGGCGGTATCACACTGTTGCGCTCCATCGCCTCCAGCCCTGAGGCGGGGGCCCTGGCTCTGCGCAATCTTTCCCAAAGCCCGGCCCTGGCCGATGGAGCGGTCCCCCCCGCGGATCAGGCCGAGGACGAGGAGGCTATCGCCTCGTTGCACGATGAGATTCCCGATGGCGCCGACACCGTCGATCCCAGCCTGTTCCCCATACCGGCCCCGGCCAGGCGGGCTGATATCCGCGCCTTGCTGCTCGACCTGGCCGGGCAATGCGAAAATCTGGCCGGGGCGAAAAAAGACCCCAAATACCGCGCCCTGCTGACCATTGTCCGCAAGCTGCGGGAGAACAATCACCAGATCATCGTCTTTTGCCGCTACATCCCCACCGCCCATGCCGTGGCTAAGCTACTGGGGCAAGACCTGCGAGGCGTGGAGGTCGAAGCCATTACCGGTGATCTTCCGCCAGAGGACCGCCGCGAGCGTGTCGAGGCTCTGGGTCGACACCCGCAACGCCTGCTGGTCGCCACCGATTGCCTTTCCGAGGGCATCAACCTGCAGTACCGCTTCGACGCAGTCATCCATTACGACCTCGCCTGGAACCCCACCCGCCACGAACAGCGCGAGGGCCGGGTCGATCGCTTTGGGCAGTTGCGGACCGAGGTCCACTGCTGCACGCTGCTCGGCAAGGACCATCCGGTGGATCAGCGGGTGGCCAAGGTGCTCAATCTCAAACAGGGCAAAATCCGTGCCTCGACGGGTGTTTCCTGCCATGTGCCAGAAATCTCCCAGGTGGTCGACAGTTTCCTCAATGCCAGTCTCGACAAGGATTTCGGCCTGTTCGATGAGGTGCCCACGGAAGCGGATCTGCTCTGGGAGGAACAGAACCGGCGCATGGACCGCTCCCGCAGCATCTTTGCCCAGGAGTCACTGCGGGAAGACCTGGCACCCCTCACCGATTCCCTGCGCGAATCGCAGGAGGCCACCGGTGGGCCCAGTCTGGTCCAGCGGCTGGTGGAAACCGGCCTGCCCACCCTGGGTTTCACTTTTTCACCCGGGCCTGACGAGCCTGGCTGCAGGCAGAAACTCCTGGTCATGCGCTGCAAGGGGGTGCATCTCAGGCTGCGCGACCAGTTGGCCATCCCCATGGCCGATACGCTGGTGCTGGCCTTTGAGCCCCATCCGAATGCCAACCTGGTGCTGCACCGCACCCATCCCACGGTGGCTGCCCTGGGGCGGCACCTCATGGACGAGGCCCTGGTGAACCTGCCGGGGGCCCATGCCCAGCGCACCGGCGCCATCACCACCCGGACGGTGCGCGAGCTGACCACCCTGCTGCTGCTGCGCATCCGCTACCAGTTGGTCACCGGCCACAACCAGGCGCCCCTCATCGCCGAAGAGGCGCGGTTGCTGGCTTTTTCTGGCCTGGCCGATGAGCCGGTCTGGCTCGATGAGGTAGCCACCCAGGCCCTGCTGGCGGCGGAACCCGCCGCCAACACCCCCGGCGGCCTCAAGCTGCAGGGGGTGCGCGAGGTGCTGGCTCATGCCGCTGGCCTCACTCCACGACTCAACCAGCTGGCCAGTGAGCGGGCCGAGGCCCTGCGGGTCAGCCACCAGCGGGTGCGCTCGGCCACCCCCCGGCGTGGCTCGCGCCGCCGGGCCCAGGCTGAAGTGAAACCCATTTTGCCCGTCGACCTGCTCGGCATTACCCTCTTCTTCCCCCACCACGGATCCTGAACCATGGCCAGCAACAGCTTCCCGGGTGTGTCTATCGAGGGTGGTTTTGTGCCGCCTGACGCCCTGCGTGATCTCGATGTCAGCGCGCGCGTCTCGGCACGCAGCACGCGCGGCAGCGGCCCTGCCGAACCGTTCCTCGACCCCGCCGGCTACGGAGTTTTTCTGCCCGACACGCTCGATGCCGCCTGCCAGCGCTCGTACGACAACCTGCGCGTGCGCTGGAAGCAGTTCGATGCTTTCCGGGGGCAGGTCGTCCCCAGGTGGCTGGAACCGCTGCTCCACGAGCTGCACCTGGGGGTGCCAGCGCCGACGGTGCTGCAGGCCGGGGGCAAGGAATACACCTTCAGCGGCCAGTTGGGGCCGTTGCCCCTGCTGCTGGTGCCGCACACCCAGGGGCTGGATGAACGGGTGGCCGGCAAGCCCTCCGCCCAGGGCAAGGCCCAGGAGTTTATCAACTGCTCACCCGGCCATCTCTATGCCATCATTTCCAATGGGCTGGAACTGCGGCTTTTGCGGGACAATATCCGCCTCACCCGCCAGGCCTACCTCAGCTTCGATCTGGAGGGGATCTTCGTGGGAGGCGAATTTGCCTCGTTCAGCCTGCTGTGGCGGCTGCTGCATGGCAGCCGGTTCCGGGTGGAGTCGGGCGCGAAGCCGGCACAGTGCCTGTTTGAAAAATGGCGAGAGGACCTCGACAGTGTCACCCAGCGGGCCCTGGAGAACCTGCGGGTTGGGGTGAAACAGGCTCTCGAGGCACTGGGCCAGGGCTTCCTCCTCCACCCGCCCCTGGTCACCGCCCTGCGGGAGAAAAACCTCAGCGAACGGCAATTCAATCACCAGTTGCTGCGGCTGGTGTACAGGCTGCTGTTCCTGCTGGTGGCCGAGGATCGGCGCCTGCTGTTTGCCAATGACGCTTTGGAACAAGATCGGGATCTCTATTACCGCTATTACTCGGTCAGCCGGCTGCGTCGCCTGGCTGAAACCATGCGAGGTGGCAATGAATACGACCTCTACGAGGGCCTGCTGCTCCTCTTCCGCGCCCTGGGGCAGCCCCGCGAAGCCGCCACCCTGCACCTCACACCCCTCGGTGGGCTGTTCAACAGCGAATTCACCCAGGAGCTGGATGCGGCCCGTCTCCCCAACGAGTCTCTCCTGCTGGCCCTGCGCCACCTCACCCGTCAGGAGGTGGCGGGCCAAATCCGCCCCGTCGATTTCGAGCGCCTGGGTGCCGAGGAACTGGGCGGTGTTTACGAGCAGTTGCTGCAACTGGAACCGGAGATCAATCTGGCTGACCCCAGCCGGCCCCAGTTCCTAGTCTTCACCGCCTCCGGCAACGAACGCAAAACCAGCGGCAGCTATTACACGCCCGATAGCCTGGTGCAATGTCTGCTCGATTCGGCTCTGGAGCCAGTGATGGTCCAGGCCATGGCTGGCCTGTCTGGCGAGCCGGCCGCCCAGGCCCTGCTGAACCTGACTGTTTGCGATCCCGCCTGCGGCTCGGCCCACTTTTTGGTGGCCGCTGGCCGGCGACTGGCCAACCGGGTGGCGAGGTGCCGCGCCGGGGACGAACTGCCCAGTGCCGACGAAGTGCGCCATGCCTTCCGGCAGGTGGTGAACCACTGCCTGTATGGCGTAGATCTCAACCCCATGGCGATTGAGCTGGCCAAGGTGGCCCTATGGCTGGAGGCGATGGAGCCAGGCAAGCCCCTGGGCTTTCTGGACCACCACCTGCGCTGCGGCAACAGCCTGCTGGGCACCACGCCACGGCTGCTGACGGCGGGTTTGCCGGATGACGCCTTCACCGTGATCAGTGGGGATGAAAAAACCTTCTGCACCAGCCTGAAACGGGTCAACAAGCAAGAGCGCGACAGCGCGCAGGGCGAGCTGGCCTTTTTCGACATGGCTGGTGACACCAGCGCCGCCCTGGCGAGCCTGGAAAGCGGCGAAGACAACACCCTCGACGAGGTACGCCACAAGGAAAAGGCTTACCAGCGTATCCAGACCGAGGCGGAGTACCGCACCAGCGGCCAATTGCTGGCCGATGCCTGGTGTGCGGCCTTTGTCTGGCCGAAAAAGGCGGTGACGGCTGACAACGACCTCCGCTGCCCCACCACGGCCACTCTGCGGCGTATCCTGAAAAATCCCCATGATCTGCTACCCAGCGCCTACAGCGAGATCCGCAGGCTGGCGGGCCAGTTCCGTTTCTTCCACTGGCATCTGGCCTTCCCCCGGATTTTCCGTCGTGTTGCCAGCGGCCAGTCCCCGGACAACCCGCACACCGGCTGGTCCGGCGGCTTTGACTGCCTGCTGGGCAACCCGCCATGGGAACGGGTGAAGTTGCAGGAAAAGGAATGGTTTGCCACCAAGGCTCCCGCCATAGCCAATGCCCCCACGGCAGCCCGCAAAAAAATGATTGCAACCTTGAAAGCCAGCCGCCCGGAGATGAGCCAGGATTTCCTGGAAGATTCCCGCGCGGCGGAAGGCCAGAGCCACCTGCTGCGCCACAGTGGCCTGTACCCGCTGGGTGGGGTAGGATATGTTAACCTGTACACGGTCTTTGCGGAGCATTTCCGCACCCTGGCTTCGGCCCAGGGCCTGATGGGCATGGTCATGCCCAGTGGCATCATGACCGACGACACCACCAAAGCCTATTTCCAGGCCGTCATGGATACGCGCTCCCTGGTCAGCAT
>QWOS01000044.1 GCA_003669555.1 Planctomycetota bacterium | reverse complement strand
TCCATGTTGCAGCCGGTTGCCAGGTCGTCGGATCCGGCGATTTCCGGATCAGTATCGAGGAAGCAGGTGCGCGAAAACCGGGATATTGCTCAGGTTCACCGGTATGGTGAATCGCACGCCATCGGGTTCCACCACAAAAACTGGCATCTCCACCAGTTTGTCCACATGGGTCCGGACCGTGACGGTGAAAATGACCAGGCACTACTACCACATAGTCTAATCGCCAAAAAATTTAAAAAAACGGATATGCAAACTGCAGAATATTTTTTCGGCCCTGGAGGGCCGAAAAAGCAACCACGCCCCCCTGATGCAGGGAAGGGCGTGGTTGTTGTTTTGGATATCTCTAATAAGTTACTGATGTCTAATCAGACACTTTGTTTGTCAGCAAAGGCCATCCGTGTTGCAACCAGGTGCCTGGTCGTCGGGTCCGGCGATTTCCGGATCGGCATCGAGAAAGCGGGTGTGCGAACAGGGGATATTGCTCAGGTTCACCGGTATGGTGAAGAGCACGCCATCGGGTTCCACCACAAAATCTTGCATCTCCACCAGTTTGTCCACATGGGTCCGGACCGTGGCGGTGAAAATGGAGCCTTTTTCCAGGGTGATCTCCCGGGGACCATCAGGGCCCTGGTTGATGACCTGAAAAGTGCGGCGCACTTCAAACTTGTGGCTTCGGGTCTGGGGCGCTGGCATGGTTATCTCCTCCCGTTTTACCGCTACTGTCGGGGACAATCTCCCGTTGCTCATAGTATTCGCAAGCCGCGGGGGATTTTTCTCAAAATTTTTCCAGTTGGCAAATATTCCCTAAAAAAATGCCATCCGAACCCTGTTATCCTCGTCTCTCTTCCAGTTGAGACCATCCGGGTTGCGCCTGGGTTTCCAGCGAGGTTTCCATGCGAGCTCCTTTCTCCGCCCGATTCGGACTCTGCGTGGTGGTGCCGTTCCTGTGCGCTGGCCTCACCCTGGCCGCCTGGCAAGACGGCTTTCCCGCCCCAAAAAACAGCGAAAAGAATCCCGGCGAACCCATGCCGGCCCAGGAGGCGGCCCGCCGCTTCAGCGTGCCCGAAGGATTGCGGGTGAATGTCTTCGCGGCTGAGCCGGTTATCCGCAACCCCATCGCCTGCGCTTACGACTCCTCCGGCCAGCTGTGGGTGGCGGAGAACTACACTTATGCCGAACGCGAAATCCGGTTCGACCCCAATCAGCGGGATCGGGTGATTATCCTTCGCGATAATGACGGCGATGGCGTTGCCGAACAGTCCCGGGTCTTTCTCGACAATCTCCAGCGACTCACCAGTGTCGAGGTTGGCCTGGGCGGTGTCTGGCTGATGTGTCCACCGCGACTCCTGTTCGTCCCTGACCGCAATAACGATAACCAGCCTGATGGCCCACCGGAGGTGATGCTGGAGGGGTTTGATGTGCCCATGGATAGCCACCACAACCTCGCCAACGGCCTGCGCTGGGGGCCTGACGGCTGGCTCTATGGCCGCTCGGGGGCTTCTGCCTTTGCCCGTGTGCGGCGCCCCGACCAGATAGCGAGTGACGCCATCCCTCTGGCTGGTGGCATCTGGCGCTACCACCCTCTCCGCAAGGTTTTTGAACCACTCTGCCACGGCACTACCAACCCCTGGGGACATGACTGGGATGCCCGGGGCGAGTGCTTTTTTGTCAATACCGTCAATGGCCACCTCTGGCACATGATTCCGGGCGGACACTGCCGCAGGCCGCACACCGTCAGCCCCAACCCCCTGGTGTACGAGCCTCTGGAGATGGCCGCCGACCACTGGCACTTCGACACCGGCCGGGGCTGGACCTCCTCACGCGACGCCGGTGGCGGCAGCGACGGGCTGGGCGGTGGCCATGCGCATAGCGGCGCCCTGATTTATCAGGGCACGATGTGGCCCAGGCTGTTGCAGGGCAGGCTGCTCACTCTCAATTTCCATGGCAGACGAGTGAATGTGGAAAACCTGGCACGCCAGGGATCCGGTTTTATCGCCCGGCACGAGCCAGATATCCTCCGTGCCGCGGATCCTTTTTTTCGCGGCATCGATCTTGTCGAGGGGCCCGATGGTGCGGTCCTGATCCTTGACTGGAGCGACACCGGTGAATGTCACGACTCCACCGGGGTGCATCGCACCAGTGGCCGGGTCTACCGTGTCGCCAGTCGCTCCGGGAAGTTTCAACCCCTGGCAGCCGGACAACTGGTCGGGGCGGCCTTGGGCCAGGAAGGCGAGTGGCACTCCCGCATGGCTCGCCGTCAACTGGCCACCCAGGCGCAACAGGGAAAACCACCCGGGTTGCCACCGGATGCGCTGGCGGAGGGTGACCCGTCCCGGCAGCTGCGCGCCTTGTGGCTGCTGAATGCTACCGGACAGGCCACCACCACCCGGCTTTTACCGCTGCTCCGTGACCCTGACGAGTCGGTCCGGGTATGGGCGGTGCGTTTACTGCTCGATTCATTCCCCCTGGATACCGTGGAGGGGAAGGCGCGTACCACCGGTATGACCCTGCCTGATGGTGTACTGGAGGCACTGGTCCGGGTTGCCCGACAAGATGCCTCAGCCCTGGTTCGCCTCAGTCTGGCCAGCGCGCTGGGCCGGTTACCCGTACGCGACCGGCCCGCTTTGGCCACCGCCCTGCTGGGCCGCGCGACGGATGCCCAGGATGCCAATCTTGCCAAAATGATCTGGTACGGGCTGATCCCCGTGGCGCTGGAGCATGCGGCGGCCCTGCCCGCCCTGGCGGCTGCCAGCCAACTGCCTCAGGTGCGGGTCTGGATTGCCCGGCGGCTTGCCGAACGGGCTACCAGCGAACCCGCGCCGCTCCAGGATTTATTGGCCATTACGGCCCACGCCCCGGAAGGGCTGCGCCGGGAGGTGCTGCAAGGGGTGGTCAGCGGGTTGGCTGGCATCCGCAAAGTGGCCCCTCCAGCAGCCTGGAACCGGTTCGACAAGCAGTTCACCGGCGCGGATGCCCCCTCCTGGATCGCCAGGGTGCGCCAGGTCGAAGTGGTTTTTGGCAGTGGCCGGGCACTCAACGAACTCCGCGACCTGGCCCGGGACAACAAGGCAGAAATGAACGCCCGGCGTGATGCCTTGCGGGCCCTGATCGAGGCCGGTCCGGAGGATCTGCGCCAGGTGTGCGAAAAACTGTTGGCGGTTCGCTCACTGAATGTGGTGGCGCTGGAAGGCCTGACCCGGTTCGATGATCCGGGCCTGGGCACGCGTATCACCGCCCAGTGGTCGGCTTTTTACCCTATCGATCGCCCGGAGGTGGTGCGGGCGCTGGCTGCACGGCCCAGCCTGGCGGGAGCCCTGCTCGATGCCATCGCCGCCGGCCGTATTCCAGCGGACACCCTCACGGCCAGCCTGGCCCGTCAGATCCGGTCTTTCAATAGCCCTGCCCTGGAAACCCGGCTGGCGGCTGTCTGGGGCACTTTCCGCGATTCGCCCACCGACAAGCAGGAGCTGATGCATCGCCTGAAGGCCAGTCTTGCGCCCGGGGAGCTGGCCAAGGCCGACACCGTGGCCGGTCGGGCCATTTTTGCCCGCGCCTGCGGTACCTGCCATCGTCTCTATGGTGTGGGCTCGGAGATCGGGCCGGATTTGACAGGGGCCGGGCGCAAGGATCTCGATTACCTGCTTGGCAACCTGGTGGATCCCAGCGCGGTGCTGGCAAAAGATTACCAGATGAGTGTGCTCGAAATGAAGGATGGCCGGCTGCTGACGGGAGTTGTGGTGGCGCAAACCGATGCCGCGCTCACCGTGCAGACTGACCGCGAACGGCGGATCATCCCCCGGACCGATGTGGAAAGCCGCCGGCAAACCACACAATCACTCATGCCCGATGGCCTGCTGGCTCAGATGAAACCCGCCGAAATCCGTGACCTGATCGCCTACCTGATGACCGATCGTCAGGTGGCGGAACGGGCGCCGCCTGGGCCATGATCGGCGCCATGGAAGGCCGGTTTTGACCGCCTTCCTTAGCTTCGCCGTGTCATGAAAGGTGGCACACGCACCTCCACAGGTTTGATTGCCTGCAGGTATTCAAGGACCGCCTTGGCCTGATGGCCCCCCACAGTGGCGTGGAAATGCAGGCCGAAGCCATGGGGCCCTCTGGAGTCGATCAGCCGTGGCTCCAGCGTGAGAAAGGTACGCACCACCTCCAGTTGGCCCAGCATGGTGGCGCAAAACAGGTCGATCCGCGCGCCATGCGCCAGCAGCAAACCCACGATGTCGGCTCGGCCCATATGCGAGGCTGCCCCCAGGGCTGTCTCCCAGTCGCCGCCACCCCAGTCCATGCAGGCATTCACCAGGCCTGGTTCACGGACCAGCAATTGCTTGACCAGATCGGTGTCCATGTGCGCACCAATGACAAAATCCTGCACCATGAGACGGTTGATCTGCGGGTGCTTCCACCCGGGTGTGAAGTCAGGAGCCGGGTAGTCGCGCTCGAAGGGAGCCTCAACCGGACCTGTCTGCCCCACTGAAGGATCCTGGCCGTGCTGGCTCATGTTTTTTCCTGTTGCTGGTCTGTTGCTGTACCGTTATTGACCCATGCCAGCAGTATACGCCGGGTGGCTGCGGGGGGTTCTCCACTTCAGCGCCGATGCCAGGAACACCAGGCCAGGCCACAGAACACCAGACCCAGGCAAGTGGTCACAGTGGCAGCGGCAGCCACGACAGGTGTGAGGGAAGAACGCAAGGTGGGCCATGCCAGTGCGGGCAGGGTTTCCCATTCAGCCGGGCAAAGAAACAGGCAGAGCACCGGTTCGTGCAATGCCAGGGTGGCTGCCAGCAACCAGCCCACCATTAGCGATGGCAGCACCTGGGGCAAGCCAATCCGGATCCAGGCCTGAAAGGGGCTGGCGCCAAGGCCACGGGCAGTTTCCAGCAACCCGAACAGGGTTTTATCCACGCGGAGGCGCAGCACCAGCAGCACCACTGGCAAGCCCAGCAGGGCATCAGCGACAACCAGCACGCCCAGCCGTGCGAGCGGTTCCAGGCCAGCCACCACGGGCATCAGACCCAGACCCCATGCCACGGGCGGCAGGCATCCGGGCAATACCAGGGCGGGTAGAATCCATCGGGATGGGCTGCGCGCCAGGGCGATAGCCGCTGGCAGTCCCAGCCCCACTGCCAGCAGGCCCGAGGCCAGCGCCAGGCACAGGCTGCGTGGCAGTGCCAGGCGCCACTGCGGGTCACCGGCCAATGCGATAAACCAGCGGGTGGACCAGGCCTGGATGGGCAGCGTGAAAAATGGATCGGGAGAAAAAGCCAGCCAGGCGGTCAGCAAACAGGGTGCCAGCAGCAAGACCGCACCGGATGTCACCAATAACGGCCGGTTCACGGAGCCTCTCCGAGCCAGCGCCGGGGTGGCCGCGCCAAAAATACCAGCCCCACGAGCAGCAGTAGCACGGTGCCCTCCGCCGCGGCCAATGGCCAACGGCTGTTGTCAAAAGCCTGGTGGTGCAGGTCCGAGGCCAGGGTGCGTCCGGCCGGGCCAGCCAGCAGCTCCGGCCCCAGAAAAGCCCCCAACCCCCAGCCAAGGGCCAATTGCCCCGCCAGCCAGATACCTGGCAATGCCAACGGCAGGGCGATCCGTCGCAGTACCTGGCTTCTCCGCGCACCCAGTCCCCGCGCAGTTTCCAGCACTGTCCAGTCCACCCCGCGCAAGTGCCCAAGCAGCACCAGAGCGGCATACGGAAGAATCAGATACACCTCGGCAAGCCACGCCGCCAATACCCCTTGCGGTAGCACTCTCTTCAAGGCCACCAAAGGCGCCAGGGGGCCAGCCAGCCTGGGGGCCAGCAGTAACAAGGCACCTGCCAGCAGCCACCCACCTTGCCAGTGTCGCATCGGCCACACCAGGGGGCAGACCAGCAGTAGCACACCCGCCGCAACCGCCAGAGCGAACCCCAGGGTGAAGGCCAGCAGGGCCACCCCGTCACCGCTGAACAGGCGCTGGAAATGCTCCAGGGTGAAGCTGCCGGGCTGGTAAAAGCCGGTCCCGTGCGCGGGTCGGCAAAAGGCCAGGCGCAGCAGCACCACCACGGTTGGCAGCACCAGTGCCACCACCAGCCCCAACGCCGGCGCCGTCAACCAGGCTTTGACGCGGCCGGGGTTCATGGTCGGCAACCCCGGCTGATGTTCCAGCCGGCTGTGGCCGGAAGGATGGATTCGATCCTGTCACCGACACGAGGTGAATTTTCACCCGGAACGAGCATTTTCCAGAACAGGCCGTCCGCCTCGAATGTCACCAGGCAACTGGCACCCCGAAACGATACAGAGTGCGCCTGGCCTATCAGTGGACAATCGCCATCTCCATGGTCGCGCCGGGTGCCAGGCAGCAATTCCTCGGGCCGCACCAGCAGCACCTCACCCGGCTGGGAGCGCATAAAAATTCCGGTGGTGACCAGATTGGCATCGCCGAGGAAACCGGCCAGCCACGGGTCACGGGGCCGCTGGTACAACTCGGCCGGCGCACCCTGCTGCACCACTCGCCCATCGCGCAGGGCGATAATGCTTTCCGACAACCCCAGCGCCTCTTCCTGATCGTGCGTGACCAGCAGGGTGGTGACGCCGCTTTCTCGCTGGATCCGTTTCAGTTCGCCACGCATCTGCTGGCGCAACTGACGGTCGAGGGCTGTGAATGGTTCATCGAGCAACAGGAGTTTGGGCCCGAAGGCCAGGGCCCTGCCAATCGCCACCCGTTGTTTTTGCCCACCGGAGAGGGTATCGGGCAAACGGTCCCGCGCAGTCACTTCCAGCCCCACCAGATCGAGCGTGGCATCCGCCCGGCTGCATGCCTCCCGCCTGGGCACACCCCGCACCTCCAGGCCAAACGAGATATTGCGCCTGGCTGACAAGTGCGGGAACAGTGCCAGATGCTGATGCACCATGCCCAGGCCCCGTTCCTCGGGGGGGAAATGCGTGGCATTTTGCCCACCGAGCCAAACCGTGCCCGGCGCGGGTTGCAGATGCCCGGCGATAATCCGCAGCAGCGTGGTCTTGCCCGACCCTGATGGGCCCAGGAGCGTGGTCAGGGTGCCGGCCACCAGAGCCAGGTCGATGCCATGCAGAACCGTCTGCCCGCCATGGGCAAAGCTCACACCGCTCAGCCGCAGGATGGCCTCAGGCTCAGCGCTGGTCAAGGACGGTTCGTTGCCATGCATCGGTCAGGTCGTCCCAGATTTTGGCGTAATGGTCATATGGGTAGTATTGCAAATCACCAAACTGCTCTCTGGTATGAGGGTAAATCGATGCCCATAGAGGGTCCGTGGCGGCGACGGATTCAGCCACATCCAGGCGCGATGTAGCCGATCCACGCCTGGCGAATTCCATTTGCATCTCGCGACTGAACAGCAGATTGATGGCGGCATGTGCCAACGCTTTGCGCGGACAACCGGCCGGAATAGCCCAGAAAACCTGCACAAAAGCGCGGTCGGCCTTGGGCACCACAGCCGCAAGCTGGTTGTTTTCGCGCATGGCCTGCAGATACTCGGGACTATGCATGTTGCCAGCCGCCACGCTCTTTTGTGCCAGCGCCTGAATCATTTCAGATGAGGTTTTCCACCACAGCTTCACCCGCCTGGCCTGTTCTCTTGCGAACCGCATCACTTCGTCGGTCTGGCTCTCCACCATGGCCCGCGCCTGACCTGCTTTGCCTTGCGTATCGGCCAGAATGGCGGCACAGGTGTACAGGCTCATGTAGAAGGACTGGTAAAGACCCAGTTGACCTGTCCAGACACCGTTTTGCAGGTCGGCCCAGCGAGTGGGCCGCTGGCCCACATCGCGGCGGTGGGCCAGGGTCATCACCGAGTCCGGATAGGGCAGGCCCAGGCGCTCCCTGAAGATCCAGTGATCGAGGGTAACGGGTGCCAGTTCAAGGTGGTTGGGCACCTGCCCGTAATCGATCGCCTCGAACAGCCCATCACGCGCGGCGGGGAAGCCCTGGGTGGCATCGGTGATCATCAAGTCGAATGGTGGCCGACCCGCTGGTGAGGCCTTCAGTTTGGCAATACCCTCCCACCAGCCGGCGGTGATCGCCACGGCCTTGCCCGTGAGAGCCTCGAAACGCGGTGCGAACACCTCCCGCATGGTTTTTTCATGCCCACCCGAGTAGACGAAAACCCGCAGGGCTTCCCGCGAAGCGGCACAGCCCGTTATTGCGGCGGAAGTGGCGGACAGCAGGAAAATCCGTCGGTTGGGCCGCATCAGGGGTGTCTCGAAAATTCACGCAGTCCGCTAGCCAGCCGGATCAGCGTGGTGAGCAGGCATAAACCACCAAACATCCAGCCTAGCAGCGGGAACCTGTCCGGGAGCAGGCAAAACAGGCAAAAGAAAACAATCGTTTCGGTCCCCTCCATCAGGCCCCGGTGGTAGAAGAACGATTTGCCCTGCACCTGATGGGCGGTGGCATCGCGCTTGGCCATCAGGGCCGCATGGGCCAGAAATGACCCGCCCGTGCCCGCGAAACTGAAAATGAGGAAAGCAGCCGGCAAGGTGTTTTCTGGCCGGGCTATGGCAAAGGCGAAAGGCACAGCGGAATAAAAAACAGTATCCAGCACACTATCGAGGTAACCGCCGGCATCGGTTGGCTGGGTGCGACGCGCCACAGCCCCATCCAGCCCATCCGCCAGACGGTTGGCCAGGAGCAACCCGAGTGCCAGGTGGTACTGTTCCAGCCCGATTCCCAGGCAAGCGCCCATGCCCAGAACAAAGCCAGCCACCGTCACCGCCGAAGCGCTAAGGCCCCCGCGCGCCAGCAGTGCCCCAACGCTGTTGAGGGCGGGGTCGATCAGTTGCCGGATGGGTCGGTCAAGCAAGGGATGGCCTGTGAGGGTGATCAGTTTACAGCGACAAGGCACTCGGGATTCAGGGGCTCAGCATGCGATGGAAACCCTGTTGTTCCCATCAAGGCGGCCCAGGGGCAGATGGCCTTTCAATCCGCCACTCTGGCCCCAGGCCACACCAGTTCATTGAACCTGTCCACCGGTTCACCCACTGCCCACGCCATGCTGCGCAGCAGCAACACCCGAAATAGCGGATCATCAAAAGTCCAATTGTAGTGCCCCGGGATCAGCCCCACCACACGGCCCTTGCCAGCCTGCCGGGTCCAGACCTGCGGCCAGTCTTTGCCATCCTCTCTGGAGCGGGCCAGCACCTGAACGCGTTTCTCGTCACCTGTGAGCTTCCAGTAGCTCTCATCATGGATTTTCAGGTCGCCCATGTTGCGCAGGAGTGGATGATCCAGCGAATCTTTTTGCCAGTTGAGCGTCAGGGGGCCATGGCGGAAGCCGATGCCGCCGCCATGCGCCGCCAGGCCAATCCGCTCGGCGAAGGCCTCGGTTTGCGCCCGTCCGTCCACTGCCCAGTGCAGCAGCACCACGCCGCCACCCCGTTGTAAAAAAGCATCCATATCCGTGGCCCGCTGGTGGTTCCAGTCGCCCCGCTGAAACAGCACCAGCAATCTGGCTTTCTCGAGCTGTTCTTTTTTCGGCCATTCCCAGGCGGTGTCCACCTCCACACCCGGCGCTATTGCCATCAGGCGGCTCCAGGCCTTTTGCCAGGCCGGATAATCATGCTCCTGGGGCCCATGGTCTTTGGGCCCGGCAGTCAGCACAACAGGTAGCGGCCCCCTTTTCAAATCATCCACAGGGGCGCCAGCCAGCACCTTATTCACTTCGGCCCGGGTGCGGGCCGGGTAAGGCACTGCACGGCCTTCCAGAGGCATACTGGGCGCGCCGCTGAGCAGGAACTGGATCAGGTCGTCCATGCCACCCTGACCCAGTTTTTCATCCAGCTTGTCCGGCATCACGGATTGTGCCACCGGCACGAGCGATTCCACTTCGGAGCGGGCAATCTGGTGGGTGACAGCCAATGCGTCACCCACCAGCAAAAGTTCACCCTGGGTTCGCAGGGTCCCTGTCAGGATTTTTCCGGATTTCAGGGTCACCACATGGCCCAGGTAGTCGGGGTGGATGGCGTAACCCGGGTTGACGATATCACGCTTCACGGACACCGGATCGCGAAAGGCGAGATTTCCCAGATCCGGCCCCAGGTTGCCACCTGTGCCATTCAGCGAATGGCACTTGGAACAGCCTACATTCGGGTCGTTGAACAGTTTGCGGCCACGGGCCCAGTCACCGGGCAGGTGCTGCGCCACCACAGTCGCATTCTGGCTGGCCCGGGCATCCGGGGCCCAGGGAACCAGAAAGCGCGTGGCGGGCATGGGGTGCCATCTTCCAGCGTCTTCCTGTGTGCTCCATGCCATTTCCACCCGGGGCGCTCCGCTGGCGGGCTTGAAGTCAGCACTCCAGGCAAGCGGCTTGTCCGGGTTTTCCAAAACAAGTGCGGCTTCGCTTCCATCCTTCGAAGAAACCGTTTTGTCGCCCACTTTCCAGGTGAACGCACGATCGGAAACCAGCCGCAAGGTTACTGTCTCGGGGGGTGGCACATGATCGATGCTGGCTCCAGGCTGCACCGCTGGCCGCAGCATGTCTTTCAGGTTCAACCGGCCCTGGAAACGCCAGCCGTTAGCCCCCTCCACCGCGCGCAGGGCCTCCAACTGCTGGCTACCCGCCAAAAGGGCATTGCTCACCTCCGCATGGGGGTGAGGCAGCCAACCTTGCCAGAGCGTTTTCCCTGCGGCAAAGACTTCGGCCTGAGCGCCGTTCAGGGTGTAGTCGAGATCAACTGCCGGATGTTGGGGCAATGCCCCCGCAGGCTGGTGTTTCAGGTCGGCCCGGCCCAGACCAGGCAACTCCAGGGCGTAGTGGGTGTCCCACGCATGGCTATCGGTTTCCAGTAATAGCGACCGTCGGTCAGGGCTGACACGCGCGGCTTGCACCCCCAGCGAACGACGCGGCTCGCGCAGTTGCCGGGCCACCACCTCATAGCCGGGCCGCATGCTCTCAAAACGGTCCCCCGCCCGCACCGCGTCCCCGGCGGTCACACGGGTGTTGGCCAATAAGCCTGCCACCGCATCGGCCGGCAATGGTTTGTCAAAGGCCACCACCACCTCGCGCGGACCCGAGGGCCATACCGCCACGGGTTGCGCGGCCTCCTTGTCGATCTGGCGCAAGCGCAACAGTTTGCCCTTGCCGGCCGGGCCCGTGCCCCAGTCGGGCGGGCCCGAGTGTGTTGCCACCAGCAGGTCACCTTTCGGGCTCACGCAGCAGTCAACAGTCAACACATTCAGGCAGGCCAAAATCTGGTTACCCGCCACAAAGCCCGCCCCGGTTTTTGCCAGCGTGGTGCGATAGATCTTGCCGCGCGACTCCCCCGTCATCAGCACATCGCCCCGCCAGAGCCGGTTGCCAAAAACCGGTCCGCCATTCACTCCCAGATTGAAGTTGAAGCCGCAGGTCGACTGGTGCTGAGGCCCATAGTCCCACAGGCTGGGCTCATCCACCACATTGGGCAAGTGCTTCGGGTGGCGCGGGGGGAAGCCATAGTGCAACCCCTTGCGGATATGTAGCAGCTCATCGAAGGGGTTGCCGTTGGGTAGCCAGGTGGCGCCCTCCTGCTCACTGCAAAACAGTTCGTTGCCTGGCCCCATGCGCAGCGCCACCGGGAAGCGGATTCCGGTGCACACCACTTCCCGCTTGCTGGCATCGGGCGACAGCTTGACAATGGTGCCCCGCTCCGATTGCAACTGGTAGGCGGCCTTGCCATCTTTACCCACCTGATGGCCGTTGGAAAAATCGGCGCAGCCCAGCCCAAAATAGATGGCGCCATCGGCCGGGTCCACCGCTACTCCCAGCGCGTCGACATTGAGCGGCAATTCCACCCAGCCTTGCGCCAACACACGCTCGGTGGCTTTGCCTTTGCCATCCGGATCAGACAAAAGTACCAGCTTGCCTTTGCAAGCCACCACCAGCCCCTCGCCGAGCGGGTGCCCCCTGGGTAGCAGATCCATGCCAATGGGCGAGCGCACGCTCCCCTTGGGGTTGTCGAACCAGACGGTGGCCTTGTCTTCCAGGCCATCGTTGTCGGTGTCCTCCAGCAGCCAGGCCATGCCGTTGTAGCCCAGGGCGATCAGCTTGCCATCGGGCCGGTACATCAGGTTGTTGAGGTTGGGCAGGTCCAGAGGTAGCCAGCGCGCCTCGAAGCCTGGCACCAGCACCTGGCAGGGCACCACAGGCTCCAGCAACCGGAAAGGCGCCGCCATTTCGGGCAGGCCCAGGGCAACCCGGTCGGCTTTCAGCAGTTTTTCGTGTTTGCCTGCGAGGTATTTTTCCACCTGCTGCCGTTCGGTGTCATTCAGGGCCCGGTCGTAGACCAGCAACTCGGCGATGTCACCCGGGAAAGTGCCGCGCACCGCGTGTGGGCCAGCACCATTCGTGTACCGTCTGGCCCCAACCACCAGTTCTTGCCAGGCGATCGGGCCCGGGGTGCGGGGCCGGCTGTTCATTCGGGTGCCATCCACCCACAGGCTGGCCTCGGTGTCGCCAACCACTGTGGTCAGGCGTCGAGCCTCTCCCAACGGCCAGGTGCGGCTCAGTAGATTGCGTTCACCTCCTGACATGCCCTTGCCTTCGATGTTCAAGGCTTCAAACTTTTCCTTGAACTGGCTACCCAGGTCGATGTTGAAACCGGTTTCATAGTCCCGGCCATCAGTGGCGCCAAGCGCGAAGGGCCCATGGAAGCTGCCCGGGCTTTGGTGTGGCACCAGCACGGCGAAAAGCGTCAGCTGGCCTGTGGGCCTGGCATCCCTGGACGAGCGGCTCAGGTGGTCGTCCTCTCCATCCAGCCGGATCAGCCAACTGTCGGCCTGCCGGATCAGCCTGGGCCGCAGGCTCTCCCTGGGCTGAGCGAGGTGCTGGCCGCGCCCGGAACCATCGAACAGATGCGCCAAACCTTCCCCCGCTTTGGGAGCGGTTTGCCCCCGGGCGGCAAAGGCCTTGGCCTGCGCGTCGGCACTGTACCAGCCCGCCAGGCCGGGCACGGGCGGGAGTTTGGTATCGGCCCACGATTCCTGACTGGGGGGCAGGAGAATCAGCGCGAAAACAAGAGAAAGGTGCATGATAAGGCTCCGGTCTTTGAGATCCGTCAGCCTACACTAATTGACCAGTCCAGTGGAGCGGACCTGTCTGCCAGTTGCTGCCTGGGCCGAACCAGCCATCCCGGCTCCATGACAATCCTTTTGCCCTCGCCAGGTGTCATCGGGTGAAAAAGACGGGATGAAACTGGTCGGCGGTTGTTGGTGAAACGATTTCCTCCCTGAAAGCCACAGATTTCATCCCGACATTACCCAGAGGCCAGAATGCGATTCTCCGGGAAAACCGGGCGTTTTTTCTGGTGGCCGACGCGCGGGGGATTGTCAGTTCCGTTACAAAACGTGCTGTGCTGTGGGGTATTTCCCGGGCAGGGGTTCGTTCTGACTGTCCCGGTTCAAGCAGGCAATTCCCGGAATGGGCCGGGTTTTTTGAAAAATAGCGGTTCGCCCAGCCGGCAGGGATGGTATAGATAAGTGCTGCTATAATTGACCGTGGTCGGCATCCCCTGCAGGCCACTCGCGTTTCAGGAGGCATCGCATGCCAGCCCCAACTCCGGCAGGACTTGTTTCCCGGGCCAATCGTCCAAATCGCCGTGGTTTTCTCCAGGCCGGAATCCTGGGCGGACTGACGCTGCCGGGCTTGCTGCGGGCCGAGGCTGCCGCAGGGATTCGCTCCTCAACCAAATCGGTTATCCTGATCTATCTGGTGGGCGGCCCGCCGCACCAGGATATGTTCGACCTCAAGCCAGACGCTCCCAAGGACATTGCCGGGCCATGGAAGCCTATCGCCACCCGGGTGAACGGCATTCGGATCTGTGAGGCTTTTCCCCGCCTGGCGGGTCTGATGGACAAACTCACCATCATCCGTTCGCTGGTTGGCAACCATGACGACCACGATGCGCAGCAGGTTTTTCATGGCCGCCATCCAAAAAAGGGCAAGCCAGGGGGGGGGTGGCCGCAGTTCGGCTCCACCATCGCCCGCCTCCTGGGCCCGGCAGATCCAGCCATACCGCCCTTTGTGAGCCTGTGCCACACCTGCACCCATGGACCGTACAACGAGCCAGGCCCGGGTTTCCTGGGGGTAGCCAATTCCCCTTTCCGTCCCACGGGCCCCACCCGCGACGATATGGTTCTGCAAGGCATTACCCTGCGCCAATTGGCCGAGCGCAAGACTCTTCAGGTTGGCTTTGACGGTATCCGGCGGTCGCTGGATAGCAGCGGCACCCTGGCTGGCATGGATTCTTTCAATGAGCAGGCACTCAGCCTGCTCACTTCCACCCGGTTCGCCGAGGCACTTGACCTGTCGCGCGAGGAAAGCCGTGTGGTGGACCGTTATGGCACAGGCGATCCCAAGGTCATGATCGACGGCAATGGGGCGCCCCGCGTGCCGCAAAGCATGCTGATGGCTCGTCGGTTGATCGAGGCGGGTGCCCGCGTCGTGACCCTGAACTACAGCAAGTGGGACTGGCACGGCGGCACAAACACCGAGGGTAGGAAGAACAACTCGATTTTCCTCCGCGAAGAGGAGGATTTCCCCATTTTTGACAAGTGCGTCAGCGCCCTGGTGGAGGATCTCCACCTGCGCGGTCTCGACAAGGATTGTGCGGTGGTGGTGATGGGGGAATTTGGCCGCACGCCCAAGATCAGCTCCCAGCTCGGGCGCGACCATTGGCCCCAGGTCAACTGCGCCCTGATGTTTGGCGGGGGCATGCGTCACGGCCAGGTGATTGGCGCCACCGACCGGATCGCTGGTGAGGCGGTGGCCCGTCCGGTGGTTTTCGGGGAAATACACGCCACCCTGTACCGCCATTTGGGCATCGACACCGTGAAAACCACTTTGCCCGACCACACCGGGCGGCCCAATTACCTGGTGGAAGACAACGCCCAGCCCCTGCCCGAGTTGGTCTGACCGGAAATTGGCTTCCGGGAGCCGGCTGGCCTTGTTTTGTCCCGGCCAGGCGGCAGCCAGCGCTCAGGTTGTGCTGGGGAGGGATAAAACGCAAGAAACCCCGGTTTTACCCGGGGTTTCTTGCATTGTTTCAGCCCGATCCTCAAGTACACCCGACAGGATTTGAACCTGTAACCTGCGGTTCCGTAGACCGCCGCTCTATCCAATTGAGCTACGGGTGCATGTGTCTCTCAAAATTAGTCTCCCAGGGTTCAAATGTCAAGCGATGGCCGACTTGAGTCTTTTTTTCGCGCTTTTGAAAATCCCCAGGCTGGATGGTGGGACCATTCCTTTTCCGCAAAGACTGGCTGAAAAGACGGTCAATCCAGCGAGCCCCACCACAAAAGAAAATAATAACCCTTCTCCGGATTTGCCCTTTTCCATCCGCGGGGAATGCTTGGGCAAGACCCTTACCAAGGTCTCATCATCAGGAGGATGACCCATGCTCAGGCTGACGCGCTTTCTCGCGGCTATGGCCGCTACGGCGGGACTCGCCGGTTACTCGCTGGCCCAAACCAGCTCCAACATCACCCCCGCCACCATACCGCCTTTCAATGCCACGGCTCTGGCCCCTGGTGCCAACCAGTTGCTGGCCGACAAGGTTGCGGTGTCGCTGCGAAGCAACGCCCGGCTTGCGGCCTTCCACCTGGAAGTCATCTGCCAGGAAGGTGTGGTTCTGGTGCGCGGCACCGTGAAATCAGAAGAGCAAAAGAAGATCGCCCTGCGCGCTGTGCTCTCCGTCACCGGCGTGACCGAGGTGCGTGATAGCGTGAACCTGGAAGGCCTGGCGCCCATTTCCCAGGTTTCCCAGCCCGGCTTGGCGACTGTTGCCCCTCCGGCGAACCTCGCCCCTCCAATGCCCGTGCCTGCCACACCTGCGCTGGCGCCACACGCTGCGCCATCCAGTCTCGCCAATGGCACCATCCCCGAGCCGATGGCTATGGGCGCCGGCCAGATGGGCATGGGTGGCTATGACATGTGCCAGCCCAACATGCCAAACTACGCATGGCCCACTTACGCACCCTACAACAATTATTCCCGTGTGGCTTATCCCGAATACTATCCCCACGATGCCTTCCCGTTCATCGGGCCCACCCATCCTTTCCCTAAGGTCCCCACGGGATGGCGTTCGGTGAAGCTGGAATGGAACGACGGCTTCTGGTTCTTCAGCAAACTGGGCACCAAGCACGATTACTGGCGCTTGCGCTTCTGGTGAGAACCAGGGCAAGAGCCACTTGAGACAGCGTCTGAGTAGGACGCACGGCCGGGAAGGTTTCGAGGGCCTTCCCGGCCGATTCCGTTTTCTCCTGGCGAGTTTCCACCAGGGCAGCACTGGGTTTTCAGACCAGATTTCCTTGCATCCACGCTCGCAAGCCCCGAAACCGCACCCAGCATTTGCAACTCTCCGTCAACCAGTGCCACGCAGTTGAGTTTGTCCAGGTCGGCGCGGTCCCGGCGCCTGAGAATGTTTCTCCCGGCCAGTCGGTCATGGTATGCGGGCAGAATGATCCGGTTATCCCCCAGCAAAAAACAAGGTGTCGGGGCAGGCAGGTGAACCATCGGGTGTTCGTGGGCGTGCAGTAGCATCGGTATGCCCGGCTCGAAGGCATGGCGGACCCGGTAGGGCCCCAAACCAAAACCATCAGGAAAAAGTGGCAGGCCACTTGCCAGGGCGCTCCCATCCCGGTTACCCGGCACCAGACCCACCACCTCCAGCTGGTTGCTGATAAACCAGTGGTGGATCGCCGCGAAAAGTTTTTTTCCGGGCTGGTCCACCAGATCACCAGCGATCACCAGCCCACGGGGTTTCTCGCGCCGCCAGGCCCGCAACAGAGGGGCCATCACTTTGTTGAGGGAATCATCCAGGGTGTCCCCATCCCCGCCACGGTACCCCAGGTGCAAATCTGCCACCACCGCCATGCCGGTTGGAACATGGATCAGCAACTTTTCCGGCAGGCATTTCCATGGTCCCCAGACCAGGCCAGGATCCGGGAGGCAGTTTTTTTCCCCTGCGGCCATGGCCTGCCTCCCAAAAAACACCCGAACCTGGCAGGCGCCACTATCCCAGGGGTGACGCCCGGCAATGACTCAACGCCGGGTGGGCGTGAAGCCTAGCTGTTTATCCAGCCAGGGGAAACTTTCCACACCCTGCACTTCATGGCCGCCGGCAAAGAAAGCGATCCCGGTTTTTTCGGGTTGCTTCAGCCGCGAGTACAAGCGCCGCACTTTGGCGAATTCCCAGGCGACCATCTCGTCGATGCCCACGCCGTCGTCGTGGCCCCGTTCCACCAGGAATGGTCGTGGAGCAATGAGATAGGCCATTTCGGCATAGTTAAAAGTATGCCCGAGGTTGAATTCGAACATCTCGTATTCCCCCGTGTACATGTAGCTGCCCGGGTAATCGTACGAGACATTCTTGCCAATCCACTCATTGAAATCGCCGGAACAGATCGACAGACAATAGCCTGGCAGCACGGCAGGCACGCGCATGGCGGTTTTGCCACCGTAGCTCAGGCCATAGAAGGCGACCTTGTCGGTGGCAGTCCATGGCTGGGCTTTCAGCCAGTCGATGATCCGCTCATGCTGGCGGATGATAAATGAGAATAGCGACAGTTTCAGCGGGTTGCCCATCCGCTGCAGCACCCGGAAACGGTCCTGGCCGATGTAGCAGTTTTGCGGGGCGAAAACGATGTAACCCCGGTCGGCCAGTTTCGCACCGAACGAACGGTAGTAGGGAGTCTCCCGATCGGGTTCGCAAACATCCGACCATCGGCCTTCCAGACCATGCTGGCAAACCACCACCGGCCGCCTTTCACCGGGTTTGAGATCGTTGGGCAGCAGAATAATACCGTGCGCGAAAATTCCCGGTTCCAGGTCCAGGGTTATTTCAAAGCCCTTCCAGTTTTTTCCATCCCGCCAGGGCCGGGATTTTGGATTCATCGGCAGGGAGGGGAGAGGCAGCTCGCCGATCACCTCTTTGTGGAAATAATCGCGCAGGACCCTGGAGCCCGCATCAAACTTTTCGGGCTGACCGGGAGGGGCATCTTTCCACAGTTTGAGTCGCGCCTTTTCCGAGTGGCGCCACAGTACTTGCGCATGCTCAATCGTCCGGGCCATCTGCCGGCCTTCACGCTCCAGGGCAGAAGGCAGGGGCCGGGTGGCCTTGGGGGGCTTGCCGTCCCCTTCGGTGCCCCGACCCAGTCCCATGCCTCGTTGCGTCACCAGGTTGGCCAGTTTGACCATTTCCACCGGGGCCTTGCCGGGATCCTCCGCCAGCACTGGCCGGGCTGGAGCATTGGCCCAGAGTGTCTGGTCAATTCGGGTAAATTCACTCCGCACCATCCCCGCCTGGAAGGGGGCCAGTCGTCCCGGCGCGGCACCGCCCCGGTTGGCAACCTTGGGTGGGCCGTCCCACGATGGCCCCGGGCAGGCTTCTACCAGCACAAATCTGGGCGCGATCAATTCCACCTGCTCCGCGTCACCCACATGCTGGAGGAGATCCCAGGTGTTTCGGTCGATCGGTTCTTGCCACAGCCCCTCACGCGGGCCAAAGGCCCCACGCGCCCAGCAGGCATCAAACCTCGGGTCAATGGCCGCGGCTGCCAGGGCAACGCGCCCGCCGTCGCCAAATCCAGCCACCAGCGAGGGAAACTTCTCGCCGGAAAGCAACCAGGTCAGCGCCGAGCGGCTGGCTTCCACCTCCAGCCCCTGGGGTGTCCGACCCATCTCGTAAAGCATGCGGTAAACAAACTCACGATGCGGCTGATTGGTGAATTTGCCGAGGCTTTTGTTGACGGAGAACTCGCATCCCCGCCCCAGCATCACCGGGATGATCACCCGGCAACCCCGGGTGGCCAATTCCCAGGCCAGGGGGTACGGGAGATTATCGCCTTCGGTTAGGCCAGCCAATTCCTCCGGTGCCTGCCCAGCGTGGGGCAACAGCACGCAGACAGCCCGGGTTTTGCTGCCAGGGTCGAGGAGCAGCCCCTCGAACTGGAGACCCTCCAGAGCGTTCCAACGCACCTGGCGTACCCGGATTCCATCTTTTTCGGCCAATTGAGAAGGGCTTTCCGGGCGTTCGACATATTCCAGATGAGGGGCACCCTGGGGATTTTTCTCCACCCCCAGTACCTCGCGAAGCTTTTCCCGTCTGGTGTCCAGCAGCTTTCCCAGACCTTCTGGACCGCCCTGCTTCGCTGCCTGAGCCGTTTTGTCCCGGATGGCTGGCATGGTGGCGGTGAGCTTTTCGAGGTGGGCCCGGATACCATCCACCATGCCAGCGGCAAGATCCCCCTGCGCGGTCAGTTCGCTGGTGCCAGGCAGCACTCCGGCCCTGGTGGTGGTATCGGCGGCGTTGGCTGGCAAGCTGCCAACGACAAAGCCACCGGCAACCCCTAGGATGATTATTGCCATTTTCTTGGCCATTGGATAACTGCTTGCGCCCATGTGGTACCCCTCTCGTTTGCTCAGCCGGCTGGAACCTCCCACCAAGCCTACTACCTCTGTGGCCCCACTCAAGCCACTAACCGTGGGGGAAGAACCCACATGGAAAGTTTTGGGCGCACTTTGCCTGCTTTATCTGTGCTGGAGCACCACCTACCTGGCCATTCGCATCGGTGTGAAGGATCTGCCACCTTTCCTGTTTGCTGGAACCCGTGTCACCCTGGCCAGCCTCTGCCTGCTGGGCGTCCTGGCTTTGGTGGGTGGATGGCGGGCGGCATCCATGACCTGGCGCGACCTGGCCTGGACCGCAGTGGTGGGGATTTTCCTGTTTGTCGGCGGCAACGGCCTGGTGACCCTGGCACAAAAGAGTATCGAATCTGGCCTGGCCGCCCTGCTGATCGCCACCACCCCGTTATGGATGGCCATTCTCGAGGGGGTTTGGCCAGGTGGCGAGCGGCTGCATGTCGCTGGCTGGCTTGGCCTGGGGCTGGGAATGACTGGAGTGGCCCTTCTGGCGCGCGGCCAGCAAGGCGAGGCCACGGGCATGGCCCTGGTGCTGTGTAGCGCCTGCGCCTGGGGTGTGGGCAGTTTTATCCAAAGGCGGAGCAAACCGCAGGGATCGCCCTATCTTCATGCCGGTTGGCAGATGGCCTTTGGCGGGATCGCCTCCACCCTCATCGGCCTGGGGCTGGGAGAAACCAGCCAACTCACGGCTGAATCAATCACACCACGGGCTGTGGGGGCATTTTTTTACCTGTTGGTCATCGGGTCACTGGTGGGATTTGTCGCCTACATCTGGCTTCTGAAACATGTGGGAACGGCCTTGGCTGGCACCTACGCCTATGTCAACCCGGTGCTGGCAGTGATTCTCGGCGCGCTGGTTGAGGGCGAGCAAGTCACCTGGTCCATGCTGGCGGCTGGGCCATTGGTGCTATCGTCTGTGGCCCTTGTCAGGGCCAAACCGCAGGCGAAACTTGTCCGGGCTCCAGTTGTGGAATAAGATCCAGTGTCTCTCATCCGCCCAATCCGGGTTTCCGGTCCCTGGAGAAAAACATGATGACCTCAGGTTTTGGCAAATGGATGACTGCCCTGGTGGTGGCGCCGCTGTATATCGGCCTCCTTTGCCTGTGTGTTTTTGCGACCGGCGACGATTCCGCCATTCCCACCTTCAAAAAACGAGGCGACGCCGAGAGGCGTTTCTACGAAGAAGTGGCCCTGGTCGTGATGAAAGCGGCCCATCCCACAGGCGTGGAGCCCACATTTGGTGGCTTTGAACTGACCGACGACGGCGAAAAAAAGGATCGCAAGGTTCTGGTGCTGAAGATGCAATACAAGGGAAAAATCACTCGTAAAGTCTACGATGCCGAGGCCAGGCTGAAAGTGGACACCCGCAAGTCAGACACCTGGGAATTGCTCAGCATCGATTACAAAGACAACAACAACATCAGCGCCAACCGGGCCAAAATAGACGAGATTTTAAAGAAGCTCAATCGTTAGTGCCCTGTCACCGTTGATCTCACAATCCGCAGCTGCACGCTATCCTGATTCCATTGAGTGACTTGGTGCAGGGGCCCGGGCTGAGGCAAGCTTTGCGCGTTTCCAGGCCTGTCAACCCTGGTATAAACCACCCCACCCTGGGCCAGGGGAAAAGCCTGATCGTATTGGGGTGAGGAAATCACGCTTTCAGCCCAAACTATGAGCAGACCGGCGGCACTGGCAGGTGGGCTGCTATGGTGCCTTGCGGTCTTCTTTTTTGAGCGACGCGCGGACATCCTCAATTTTCAGGCGGATGATCTCCTTGCGTTCCCGGACCAGCGCGATCCGCTTTTGGCCACGCCCTTTCTCGGGGTGGTCAGACCCGGCATCGACCAGGTTTAGCTCGTGCTCATACTCCATTTCAAGCAGGGCGTCGCACAGGCGGTGGTAGTGGCCGATCAGCGCCTGCAATTCGATCAGGCGCAGATCGATATCCGGCAGGGTTGGCGGGGACAACTGCCAGCCAGGCGTTGTCGCCAGTCTTGCAGGCGGTAGGATCGTCGGCAGATTCTGGCGAGGCAGTGGCTGAATCGCACTCTGCCCCGCCAGGAAAAAGGTCAGGCAAAAGGTGCCACCGAGCATGAACCGGTCTCCTGGGGAAAAGAAGAGCAACAGCCCCTTAGGCAGTTGGTAAATCGACCGTGATGGTGACTGCGGTGTCGGTGGCGTGACCAGCCCGGTCGGTTGCGCGCAGCACCAGTACCGAGGTGCCTGTTTCGGTGGCCGAGTAAGCCAGGGTCAGGCCGTTGCCAACAATGGTGGGTGTCACCACAGCAGGATTCGAGTTGGAAACCACGGTGAATGTGAGCTGCTCGCCCAGTGACAAGACTGTGGCGGTGTTCACCGTGTAATAATTCGCGGTGGAGGTGGTGCCGACCGCTACGGGCGAAACCGGGGCCGCCCCGCTGATCTGGCCCTGCAGGGGTACGTTGTCCATGGTGCCTGGACTGGTATTGATCGTGTAGTTGGGTCCGGCGTTGATCGGATCAACCCGGCTCATACCGGTGCCCACCACATTGGCGAAGACCGTGAAACCACCATTCTGGTTGTCGAGATTGGCCGAGTTGTTGGCGACATTGAAGAAAAACTCGCTAGTGGCGCTATTGGGGTCGCTGCCGACTTTGGCCATGGCCACGGTGGAACGGACATTGGAGCGCAACAGGCTGAATTCGTTGACTACCGGCGGGCTGGCGGAGATATGGGTCAGGGTGGTGCTCGGCGGGGCGCCGGTAACCTTGTAGCCACCCCCCTGGACCACAAAATCGGTTACGGAACGGTGCCAGATGGTGCCGTTATAGGACCCGGCATTGACATAACTAAGGTAGTTGTTCACCGTCAAAGGTGCTGCCTGATCCAGGAGTTCGAGATTGACGGTGCCATCCGAGGTCTGAAGTTGCACAAAGGTGTTGCTGGCATTGGGGTCGGCGAAAACCGTGGCCAGGTCGGTGGTGGTGTTGGCCGCGCCCTGGATTTTGACGATGGGAGTCATGGGATTGACCACCACCGGGTCGACCGCGCCATATGGATTGCTGGGAGCCGGATTGTAGAAGAGTGTGGTGGGCGCCACAGCCGTGGTAGAAAAGCTGGTGAAGGTGAAGAGGAATTGTTGGCGCGCCACATCGTAGATCATGGTCTGGCCTTCGCTGGCACCGGCCGGCGCCACCACTACCTGCTGCCGGGGCGGTTGCAATCCCAATGAGGCGCTGTATCCGCCCGTGGCCACATTCACACCGCCCTGGTAGCCCTCGGAAAAAGCCAGAAAGCTGGTGTAGGCAGTGGTTTCAATACCCTTGAAAAGCGCGACCGTGGGAGTTCCGCCAGCTCCCATACCCACAACCACATCCTCCAGGTTGGCATTAGAGAAAAACCCGGTGGAAATGTTCACGCCGCCGGTGAAGGAAGGATCGAAGGCGTAGTAGCTGGCGATGGGGGTGGATCCACCCGCCTGGCTGAAAATGGCGACCGCAGGCGCTCCCCCCGGACCGGCGGCGACGATCAGCTCGTCGGCCATGTTGCCGGTGACATTGCCCATGGCCACCTTCACCGCGCCATTGAACCCCGCAAAAGCGGTGATGGAGGCGATGCTGGTCAGTGTGATGGAGGTGGCACTGACGGTGGGCTGATACACCGTGACAGCCCCGCCGCCGCCAGCGCCAGAACCCACTGCCAGATCCAGGGTGCCGTCGCCTTTAAAGTCGCCAATGGCAACCGAGGCCCCGTTCACACCCGCGCCAAAGGCGCTGATACTGGACAGCAAAGCCCCGTTTGACCCGTCCCACACTGTGACCGAGGCGGGGCCATTGGCTGCCGCGCAGGCAATGTCGTCGATACCATCACCAGTCAGGTCGCCGACGGCGACATTGACCCCGCCGCGGAAGCGGGGGTCGAAGGCAAAAAACTGCTGCAGGGTTTGCCCGTTCTGGCCACTCACCACAGTCACCGTGGGATTGCTCCCCGCAGCGCAGGCCACCACGGTGTCGGTGTAGCCGTCTTTGTTCACGTCGCCGGTGCCCAGATACAATCCACCAGTGAAGCCAGTGGGCACCAGGCGGTGTTCCAGCCCTTCGAGCTGAAGGGAGGTAGACCGGCGGCGCACAGGGCGATTGGTCCGCCGGGAGTTCCACCAGCCCGAAAGCCAATCTGCAAGGTTTGTGTGGCTCATGGTTCGCATTCTCCTGCGCTATCCCCGGGCGGCGGGGCGCTCCCCTGGGTGGGATATCCCCACCTGTGGAAACGAAACAACGAATCTGCACTCATTCATCGGCAAAGCACGGCCGGCATATTCAGCGCAACCCGCAAGATCGCCGCATTCCTTGTTTCCGGAATGCCATGCCGTGGAATTCTTTGCCAGGCACCTTCAAGACGATTGACCTCCCCGAAGGGTTGTCGGCAGGCTGGTGTCTCCCAGCGCTGGTGGTGCGGGGATGCCCTTGGACCCCAGCACCAGGGAAAGGAAATTATCGGTACCCACCGGAGTGGGCAGGGCAAAGCATTCTCCCAGGGCAAAGCCGCACCGGTTGCCATGGTGTATGGCATTGCCCAGCAGCACCCGCTCGATTTTTTCCAGGCGGGCACTGTCGAACTGGCTGGCATAGGCGCGAACCGACCGCAGTTTTTGTTCCCAGGTGTCGGTCACATCCACCACGAAAGTGCCAGACCAGAGGTGCTGTTCGGCGTCGAATGGAAAGGGCGCATACACCAGGTGGGGCACCCGAAAAGGACGGGTGCCTTCGAAACGCTCATCCCAGTGAGTTAGCTGGCTATAAAACCGGCTAGCTTCTATGAGTAATTGTGCCTGGTAGTGATCTGGAGATGCCGCCACGGTGCGTCCAGCAATCCCCAGGACGACCTGGGGACGCAGCTTGCGAAACCAGGTGGCCAGCCGAAACCGGTGCTCCGGGCAATCCATCAAGATCCGGTTGGGCAGCCCAGCCTGAAATCGCAGGGGAATACCAAGGATTTCGGCGGCCAAAAGAGCTTCCTGCTCGCGCTGTTGCAGGTTGCCACGCGGGGTGGGTTCACCATTTGTCAGATCCAGCAAGGCAACGCGGGCACCTTGCCGGGCAAGTTTAGCGAGAGTGCCGCCGCATAAAATCTCCAGATCATCTGGATGGGCCCCGACCGCCAGAACATCCAGTGGCTCGGTGGGTATTTCAGCGATCTGGGGCATTGGTTGGATTCCTGAGTCTGGGTAATCAGCCATCTGATGCGAAACCCATCATATTTTAATGATTCATGAGAGATGGTTAGGGTAAGGCTGTATAATTGTTCCGCGATCCTGACTTCCCGGATCAAAACTGATAGGGCTACCAGGGAATCATAGGAAAGTTGGCTGGCCCCATCCAAAGTCATGAACCGGGTACCAGATCCCAGGGGTTTCAGACGCAGTTGCCGCTGGTTCAAGTGGAGAAAAGCTGATGCGAGTCTTGCTGGTCGAGGATCATAAGCCGCTGCAACGGACTGTGCGCCAGGGGCTGGAGGAGGAAGGATTCGCCGTGGATGTGGCCAGTGATGCCCACGAGGCGGATTACAAAGCCCGCACCGCGCAATACGATGCGATCCTCCTCGATCTGATGATTCCGCTTGGGGATGGGCTGACCTTGCTGAAGCAGTGGCGCAAAGACGGTATCAGCACGCATGTCCTTGTTTTGACAGCGCGGGGTGAGCTGGAGGATCGGGTCAAAGGGCTCGATACCGGTGCGGATGATTACCTGGTGAAACCGTTTGAGTTGGCTGAACTGTTCGCGCGCCTGCGGGCCCTGATCCGCCGTGGTCATCAGATGAAAGACCCTATTGTCCGGATTTTTGATCTGGAAATCGATACGGCTGCGCGCATGGTAAAGCGAGGCGGCAAGGTCATTCACCTCACGCCTCGCGAATACGCCTTGCTGGAGTTCCTGGCCTTCCACCGTGGCCAGGTTGTCACGCGTACCATGATCTGGAATCATCTGTATGATGAGATGGATGAGGCCACATCGAATGTGGTGGATGTGTATATCCGCTACCTGAGAACCAAGATCGACAAGAATTTTGAGCCGGCGCTCATCCTCACCCGCTGGGGCGAGGGTTATATGCTGCGGGCTGAGGACACACCTGCGGAGGTCGGCACGGTGCCATGAATTCACTGCGGCTGGTACTGGGTGCCTGGTTGTTGGCACTGCTTGCGGGATTGCAGGCAGGCGTTGGCCTTTTGGCTTACAGCAATGCCCGTCTGGTGGTGATGGAGAAAAATGTCACCGCCGAGGAATTGGAACTCAGCCGCACGGAAGATCGCAAACACGAGGAAATGGAGCATATGGACCGGCAGTTGCTGGACCATGCCCTCATTCTGGCCCGGCTTATGCAGGTGCATCTCAACTGGAACCGCATCCGCTACCGCGAGCTCAACACTCTGGGAGTGGTCAGCCTGGCCACCGCGCCCCAGGGGTTTGTGCTGTTCCCTGGCTGGATCAGCACGCAATTCCGGGGTCCCCTCTATTCCGAGGTGCTCCGCCAGGTGCCTGAGATCCGGTTTGACCGGTCTGAACTCGAAGAGCAGCTCAACGATGTGACCGGGTATTATCAGGTCGATACGGTCTGGGGCAGCAGCTTCCGTTCCGGATCCCTGAATCAGGATGGCATGGCTCTGGATGTCCGTACTTTTGCCCCTGACCAGGTTTTGTATTTCGAATTCAACGATTACGAATTGCCCTCCGGGATCAAGGTGCGCCGGGTCCGCCTGAAGGCCCCATCCAGCCGATCGGTTCCCACGGCCCAATCGTTCAACCCCCCGCGTCCCCGGCTTCAGGGAGGAGGGGGGAACCGGGGAGGTCCGCCAGCCCCAGGGCCTGCCGCCGGACCGGGGGGCCCCGATCAGGGTTCTGGCTCCATCCGCAGCGATGCCATGCCACTGCGCCCCTCGGTCTTCATCCAGTGTGCCTATCCTCTGGACTTGCGTGACCGGATGGTGGCTGAGCTGGACCGAAAACTGGAACTCAGGCGCGATGAATTGCACGAGGAACGGGATGGCAGCCTGAATCACCTGGCCTGGCAACTGGGATTGATCAGCACGGCCACCTTCCTGGTAGGCGCTGTGGGGACGGGGATTCTGGTGCGCTGGGGCCTCAGTCCCCTGAGGCGGTTATCGGAAGCCGTTAGCCAGGTAACCGAACGGGATTTCCGACTGCAACTGGACAAGGAGAGTCTGCCAGAGGAATTGAAGCCCATTTCGGAGCGGATTGATTCCATGCTGGGCCAGTTGGGGCGCGCTTTTCAGCGTGAAAAGCAGGCGACTGCCGATATCTCGCACGAGTTGCGTACCCCTTTGGCAGCCATTCTCACCACCCTGGAGCTGGCTCTGCGGAAAAACCGCACCGAACAGCAGTACCGCGAGTTCATGACTGATTGTCATGATTCTGCGTCCCACATGGCCCGTATTGTCGAAAAGTTGCTGGCTTTGGCTCGCCTGGATGCTGGTACTGCCATGTTGAAGATCCGCCAACTGGATCTCGCTGAGGTGTTGGACCAGTGCCTGGAAGTTGTGGCGCCCCTGGCCAAGAAGGAAAGCATCCAGCTGGTTCACGAGGGCGACACCCCCTGCCGGATCCATTCCGATTCCGAAAAACTGCGTGAGACGATTCTCAACCTGCTCCACAATGCCATTCAATACAACCGCCGTGGCGGCACGGTGACCGTGCGTCAGTTCCAGCAAGGAAATGATTTTATCCTGGAGGTGCAGGACACAGGTGTCGGCATCCCCGCCGAGGCCCGCGAGATGATCTTCGAGCGCTTCTACAGACATGACCCATCCCGTCATAATGACGGCTCCAACGCGGGTTTGGGCTTGGCTATTGTGCACAGTTTTGTGCTATTGATGGGCGGCACCATCGCAGTCGAGAGCACTGTGGGTGTTGGCACCACTTTCCGCATTCGCATGCCCCGTGAACAAGCATCTGGCAAAGCCGCTCCCAGGCGCATCCTCCCGGCCCTGATAGGTTGAGGGTTGTCATCCGGCGAGCCCGGCCCGGCTTTTGCATTTTGCCGGCGTTACCGCCTCCTTGCAGTTAGAAGGCCGTGACGCCGGCAGGCACCATGAAAACTGCCCGCAGCTTGTGGGCCTTGGCCTGCCAGTACTTGTGGCGCCTCGGTCTGTTGGCCGAAAGCTACCGAAGCCTTGCTGGATATGGGATCGCGCAAGTTCGCCGTGCTATCAGCCAACGCCTCCTGGTGGATTCCCATCGGCTGCAAGATACTCTGATACTGGTTGGAAAGATATTCAGGATCTTTGTTTTGAAATCCATCGAATTCATGGCAGGCCCTTCCTGGACCTTGAAAATAGCTACAGTTGCCGCGTGTTGTATTTGATTACATCAAAATGTGAAGTGAGCTCTAGTCAAAGGTAATTGATTCTCCGCGGTCAGGAGTAACGGATCCCCAAAAAACGGACTCTTCAATGCCTTGTCTAAAGAATCAAATACTGCCGTCGGCAAAACCACAAAGGATTCCGCCAGGCAATGAAGATTGCGGAATTCGCGGGTCGCACTGGCTTAAGGAGGGTTGAACTTGAAAAGTGACCGGGTCGCTTCCTCGGGTGACCCCACTAGCCGTTACTGGGTAAACATCTTTGAACATTTCAAAGTCTGCGAATGTCGCCCGCATTTGTCCAGATCCAGATGGGCAAAGGACTCTTTTCATTTTAGGTGGCTTCAGGCATTCATTTTTTAGATGCTTCCAATGAAAAATAGCTTCCCCGCAAATTTCATAATGTTCCGTGATCAACATTGTATTGCTTGCGCCATCTGGAATAGCTGTTGCCATGAATTTACCTTTTGAAAAAACTAAAGGATTAAATACCAGGCTGGTTGCTTGTTTTTGAAGTGGCAACTCATTGGAAATGCCAAAAGGGGGTGGCGCAGGCTCAGTGGTTGCAATAGATAATGAGGGATCAGAGCTAAATCCGATAAGCCTGGGGGGTATTACGGAGTCGCCTTCAATGTAAGGTGAAATTGCCGCAATTACCGAAAGGAAAACCGGCCGAGAGCCGAGGAATCCATCCACATTGGGTAGAAGACCTTGGTTTGTGCTTGCAAAATTATGGACAGCAATTATTGTTTGTCGGATGCTATTGGAATTTTACTGCCGTAATGCAGCTATTCAAACTCTTTGAATATCTGGAATTAATAACCCGATCAGAATGGCAATAATACTGATTACAATCAGCAATTCGACCAGGGAAAAACCAGCTCGATATTTTTCCTTTTGATTACGGATTGTCATAGCTACTCTTTGGCTCGCCATTTTGAAAATGGCATATTGTTCGATGCCGCCATCTATTTGGTGTCCCTTATTTATTAAACAAAAAGGATTGGTTTTTTACAACACCTGCACGCCCGTGACTACCTCTGGACAACATGGAACCAACCCTTGTCATGGATGACCTCGCATTCTTCTGCAGCCAGTACCCGGATTGTCTGGACTACGGCAACCTCACTGTGTGCTGATACTACGGTACCCAGCAGCGCCGCCTGCTCTATTGCAAGTCCTGCAAGGCCGGGTTTTCCGAGCGCAAAGGCACTCCCCTGTCTGACTCCCACTTGGCGGAAGACAAAGTTCTCGCCCTCCTCGCCCATATCGCCGAGGGCTGTGGCGTCCGCAAGACCAGCCGACTTGTCGGCGTGAGCAAGGACACCATCTCCCGGTTCAGGGTGGGGCGGTCTATGGCTCCAGCGACCGAATCGGGGCGTTTCCCGTCTCTTCCTCCTGCACTACCGGGGACCTCGCTGCCACCATTTTTTGGCGCTTTGGCATCAACCAGGCCACCGAAATGCCCGACTATTCAAATCGTTCCTACACCCTGGCCGCCGGCGGACCGATCTCGCGACTGTTTCAGCTCCCCTCCTGTCATTCCACGCGCGCCTTGCCTATCACACCACCATCCAAATCCACCCTATAAAGAATTTGGTTGTAGTTGTAGCGCGGCGTCTTCCACGGGTTGCCGGAAAACTCGTTCGAATAGGTCCCTTCAAAGTGAATCATTTTGCCGTTCTCCCGATCCAAAAATGGATGGTGGCAAACATTATAAAAAGTCTGCTTCTCGTGCGTCACAATGCGCGCCGCCTTGGCGAACGGGCCAAGCGGCGACTTGGCTTCCGCATACCAAACCTCACCCAGAAACGAAGGCTTACCCCAAGTTTGGCTGGAGACTAAAACCCAACGCTGCCGGTGCTTGTTCCAGCGCACAGTTCCGCTATGAAGCATAATTCGGTCCTTCTCTACCCCTTCAACATCCACTGGACACAGGCGGGCATCCTCTGGCCGAATTTTCCCCTCCTTCACCCACTTGGCCTCGGTTGGCGAATCGATGGGGGGTAAATATTTGCTCCACCGCCATACTGGCCGACCCGAATCATCCAGCTTTGGCCCCGTAGGTTTGCCATCCTTCATTCCATCCGCACAGCTAAAAGCCTCGTATTGTTTGGGATCAATCACCGCTTCATAGGTGGCCGCCACACGCACTCCAGGCGTCGGGCTACCCATCAAAAGCCACTTTACTCCTCCGTCTTCCCACACGATCGGGTGCCCGTTCGGAATTCGCCAAGTCTCTACCAGCGGCAAACTGGTGACCGCCTCAAAAATATTAAGTTCGTCGTTATAAACTGCCACCCCGTGTTCGTATTCTGTCGCCAGGTTCTTGCGTACCGTGTAGTGGGCCAATAAACGCTCATTTCCTTTGACATCTTGAACCACGCATAAGGAAAAAACCCAAACCAACCTTCCCGGCTGCTTGGTATAAGGCATCATTGCCCTGGTGAAGCCATCACGGTCGGTGAAGTAGCGAAAGGGTATCCCCTGCGATGGATCAAAATCCTCGCCCAAAAAGGGCGTGGTTGCACCCGCCGTCTGAAACAGCCCAAGAGGATGCGACAGCTTGAGTGTGTCGCCCCAAAACCATCGCAATTTGCCTTTGTACTCAATTGCCTGAACCGAATCCTGGCCGGCCACCATTCCCTGGTTTTCACGCGCAAAATCCGGAATCTTGCGCCCCAACAAAAGGGTGTCGCGAAAACGCCCCTCCCCGGTCAAGCGGCACAACCTTTCAGCCGGCTGAATTCTTTTCAGGCTGATGGTCGCAACTTCCCCAGCCTTGGGCACGACTTTGGCCCCCCTGATACCAAAACTTTGCTGCGGAATTTCATAACCGTGGCAGCGGATGGAAAAAAAGATCTCCTTCCCCATCAAGCCTGGCTCCCAAAAAGCTACCCGACCCGCGTTGTCTGTCACAAAAACCAGATTATGAGTGGTTTCAAGTTCCGCCCCGGGAATACCCCGTTGGGTCCCAGCATCGACCACCAAAATTTCAGCGGGGCCTTCCCTTACATTCACTCCGACCTCGTTGGCCCCAACGCAATAAGCCAGCAAAAAACTCCCAAGCAATATCCAATCCATGCCTCACTCTCCAGAACTTCTTCTTGCAAACCTTGCAACAGCGGTCCCAAAATTGTCCAGGCCTCCCCGTCCACAAGATTGATAGTACCCGCTATTCCCTTCTTGGTTTTGGTTCAATTCCCCAAACATATTGGGGGAAATAAGATTATTTTCAGCCCAGCAAGTCAAACAGGGCAGTTTGCGGTAAAAAAGAAAGAAGGTTTGTAACCCTTCAGCCGTTTGCCGTGATTTTTGTCGGCAAAGGCGGAAGTTTTTCTGAGCGGACATAGGATTTCAGGGCGTCCACCAGGATCTGCACCGGGTTGTGCCCCCGCATCTTGAGAGTGCGGAGGATGGTCGAGAAGGTGGCCTGAGTCTGGGCCCCCTTCTCGCTGCCATTGGCGTAGCTGTTCTTCCGGATCAGGACAGCGGGGCGTATCACCCTCTCCCAGTCGTTTTTGTCCGGCGGCACCTCTTCGTGATCCAGGAAGGTGAGCAGTTTCTTCCGGTGCCGCCGCAGGCTCTTCTGCAGCCGCCGGGCATATTTCTTTTTCCACACCCCGTCGATGAACTCGTCCAGGCGTTTCAGGGTTCTGGCCTTCCGCCTTTCATAGACTTCATGCCCCAAGCCTTGCTTGTCTTTCTTCAACCATATGCCGTCCTGGATTCGATTTGGTTGTGGACCGAATCACGGGGTAGCCAGTCTTTCACCCCAGGAACGGAAACACTTCAGCATGGCAAAATCCGTTTTCATGCAGATGCTGAAGCGTTTTCAAACAAACAATGCAGACCTAAATTTTCACCCGCTCACGGCAAACGGCTGAAGGGTTACAAATGATCCAGGTAAACAAAAAACAGCTCTGTAAAACCCTCAAAATTTACCACATTTGGCGGAAGCATTTAAATTCTGGGCAAAACAGTAACATATCAGGCTAAAACCATCTCTGAGGTCATTACCATTGGCTGCAACCAAGGGCTCTGCGTGCGACCACAACCCTCTGAAATTACTTGGCCGGGTCAAATGGCAGCGCAGACTTATGGACGCACAACCTTAGCTTGCCATCCTTGCATTTTCGAAACACTAGAGTTTTGTCCACCATCACTTGTTCCCCTTTGGCGTTGGTGAAGTACATATTGCCCATCGTGATGGCGATGTTGCCAAAGATCTGTATACCGTTCTCACTTGCATTATTGTCGTAGCGCACCATCACCCAATTTTTCAATGCGAAGCCGCTATCTTCTGGGAATTCACGGTTTCCCCCAACGAAATAAGAGATTGCACCCTCCCGCGTGGGCCGGAAGGTGTTTTTGCCGGAAGCCAAAGTTGGCTTGAAGAACACTTTGCCATCGCCATAGTCGTAGAGGTTATCAATGACTTCTGCAGCAGCAGCCTTGTAGTCTCCGCCATTTCTGGAAATTTTGCCAATCTTCAGTAACCCGTCGCACCAAGCCTGCTGGGCAGCATTCACCTCGCCTTCGGTAATGGCAATTTGTCCCGTTTGTTCAACCGCATGGGCCGGAATAGTCGCAAAGCCCGCTGCCATCAAAATGGTGGTCATAACCAAGCCGGGAGCACAAAAAATAGAGATGCACTGCATTGAATGTAATCCTTCCTCGATAGAAATGCCAGTAATTCCCGGTGACCAAACCAAAGGTCACCGGATAGTGCCCAAACTAACATTGTTTGGTGTGGTGTCAACGCTACGCATGGTTTCTGGTCAGGCAATCAGCTTTTAATATACTATCAAAAGAGACTATATTGGTCCATGAATGCCGGTTTTGGCCCGATATCCAGACAATGGTCCTGCCGCTGGTGAAGCGGTAGGAAAAAAGCGAACATTCACACTTCGGATTAAGAGGAATTTTGCTTGACACATTTACGGTGCGTCCTGTTTTCTCCCGCTATGAATACCAGGAGATCCTGCATTGAATCAAATGCATGGGCCAGAAAATAACTGGGTGTCCCTTTTCTATTGAACGGAAATCATTGGTTTTCTACAACAGATGCACGCCCGTGACTACCCCTGGACAACTTGGAACCAACCCTTGTCATGGATGACCTCGCACTCTTCTGCTCCCAGGATCGGGATTGTCTGGACTACAGCAAACGCGGCCACGGCAACCTCACTGTGTGCGGATACTACGGTACCCAGCAGCACCGCCTGCTCTATTACAAGTCCTACAAGGCTTGGTTTTTCGAGCGAAAAGGCCTCCCCTGTTCGACTCCCACTTGGCGGAGGACAAAGTCCGCGCCCTCCTCGCCCATATCGCCGAGGGCTGCGGCGCCCCCAAGACCAGCCGACTTGTCGGTGTGAGCAAGGATACGGTCTCCCGCTACATCC
>QWOS01000122.1 GCA_003669555.1 Planctomycetota bacterium | reverse complement strand
TCGAGACGGATATCCATGCGGTAGTTGGGGGTGGTGGAATCACCCGCCCTGACCCGGTACCAGAATCCTTGCAAAACCTGGTCACGGTGAACTACCGCAGACCAGATCGATCGGCCATCGGCATCCTTGTCAGCAAGGAAAAGAACCTTTTGGCTGGGGCCACCCTCCTGGTGCCAGAAAGACAATTCCGGGGAAAGGTCCGAACCCTCGGCTGGAATCTCACCCTCCAGCAGGATGCGCACCAGGCAATCCTGGCCAAGACGGATGGTGCCGCTACCAGTTTTTGGCTCCACCATGGAAATGCGGGTACGATTGAATAATCCCCCAGGGTTGAAGGGCATCAGGGCATCGCTCAAACGATTCAGCATGCTCCCTTTGCTCATCCCGGCGGCGAGAAAAACCAACCCGCAGGCAGCGGCAAGGATCCATTTGCCATGTGAGGGCGGCTCATTATCCCGCATCAGATCACCGACCTCCACACCTTCGAGGTCTTTCAAGGCACGCTGCACCACCGTTGCCTTGACGGCCGGGTGGAGATTGCTGGCTCGGAGGTCGAGGAAGTTGATCAGGCTGTTTTTGCAGCCTGGCAGGTGCCTTTCAATTTCCCGGGCCGCATACAAAGGTTGCATGGAAAAAAGCAGGGGTTGTGCCAACCGGGTGATCAGCAACCAGCTGATAGCCCCGACTCCCAGCAGCCAAAGCGCTTGCAGCACCAAACTTCCCGGGCCGAAAAAGCGCACCCCCAGAAGGAGGCAGGCAAGCGTCACCAACAGAGTGGCCGTCACCCAGAGAATGCCACGGAATGCTTCCCGCTGCCGTAAAACACGGATGGCAAGACCTATTGCCTCGAGGATTTTGCGACCTTGCGAGTCACTGCCCCGGGTTTCGGTTACGATGCTGGCCATGGCAAGCTCCGCCAGAAGAATGAACCAGAGGTGTCTGGCAATCACTCAGTATATTCCCTTCGGCCGGGAGCGCGCCACCAGGTGGGCAGAATCCAGCTCCCAACCCTCTGGAACTGGCCAAGTGCTGGCAGTTTGGGGTAAAAGAACCGTGCGCCCGGATTGTGCAGGACCCGAAAGGTGAATTTTTATGAAAAAGATTTCTCAAGATATCTTGAATAACTCATCCAGACGAAGGTGGCTGGGGGCTTCTTTGGGCCTGGCGATCTTGCCAGGTCTTGGGGTGCAAGCTGCCGCTGGCGCACGCCTAGCAGCTCCCGCCAAGCCACCAGGCCAGTTTGAATTGGGCCTGGTGACCTATAACCTGGGCAAGGATCTGCTGTTGCCTGAATTGCTCAGGGTTGCTGGCGAGGGTGGGGTGAAGGCAATCGAGTTGCGCACCACCCATAAACACGGCGTTGAAACGACTCTCAATAGCCAGGGCCGGGCGGAGGTGCGGAAGCGGTTTGCCGATGCCGGCATTGTGCCATGGGGCTGTGGGTCCGTTTGTGAATTTCATTCCACCGACGCTGCTGTGGTACGCAGAAATATCGATGACTGCAAGCGTTTTGTGGAGCTCGTTCATGATATTGGTGGCCGTGGCGTCAAGGTGCGGCCCAACGGTTTCAACAAAAACGAGCCCGAGGCTGACACCTTGAAGCGGATTGGTGATTCGGTGCGTGCTTGTGCCATCCAGGCTGCCCAGGCGAAAGTAGAGATTTGGGTGGAAGTGCATGGTGCTGGCACTCAGGAGCCAGCCAATATGCGGGCGATTTTAAGTCATTGCGATCACCCATCGGCAGGGGTTACCTGGAACAGCAATCCTGCGGATGTGAAGGGTGGTAGCGTGCTGGCATCATTTGAACTGCTGAAGCCATGGATCAAATCGTGTCATATCAATGAATTGCACAAGAATGATTGGTCGAAAGGGGCTTACCCGTATGGCGAGTTGTTTGGCCTTTTGGCTGGTATGGGGTACGACCGCTACACCCTGATTGAGGTAGGTCGCACACCCGGGGATGCCGCCGCCTGCATTGATTTTTTACGCTATTACCGGGCCCTTTGGTCCAGGCTGAGGCAGGGATAACGCTGATGGGAGCCAGCATGAGGCGCGAACGCCTCGAGCGTGCCTGGGGGCCGCACACCAGGCGTTGCCTGACAAGCCGGCCCGCTGTCGGAACATTTCGTGGGCTGGTGCTGGTGCTTCATGGAGCCGGGGCCACCAGCGCCTGGATGTTCCAGGAAACCGATCTCGAAGACTGGGCGGGGGAACACGGCCTGATGCTCGCCTTCCCTGAGGCGACTCGCCAGCAAATGGACAAGCCGCCCCATGTGCTTGACAACACGCCTTGCTGGGAGGATGGCGGTTTGAGGCGCCATCCCAAACCCAGGGAGGGCGCTGATGATCTGGTCTGGCTGGATGCCCTGATAGCCGAATTGAATCCGGCGGGTGCCTTGCCGACGGTCGTGGCGGGCTTTTCCAACGGCGCCTCAATGGCTCTGCGTTTGGCGGCTGAAGGCCGTTCGCCCCTGGCAGGCGTATTGGCTATTGGCGGTTTTCCCCGGGCCGCATTGGCAGGGCCAGCCAGGGCCATCCCTACGGTTTTTGTTCATGGCGAGGCCGATCCCATTGTCCCGCCCGCCGGTGGCTGGGTGAAAACTCCCTGGCAGCCTGAGGGCTATGCCATCGCACCCATGAGTGAGGTAGTGACTGCCTGGAGTCGGGCGATGGGGGCTGAGGTGGAAAGGGAAGGGCACGGGCAACCGTTCATCCGTCGCCGGCATTTTTACCAGTCGGTTGCCTCGGCCAAGCCGCTGACACGCTGGTTGTGTGTGGCTGGTCTGGGTCACCACTGGCCTGGTGGCAAAGGTCAGTGGGAAAGCCCATCCATGGGGCCGCGTCTCGACGGAGTTCTTGATACCCGCACGCTGCTGCTGGAGTTACTGGACAACGGGCAGGTTTGCTAGGTGCGGCGTGGAGCGCCCAGGGGACGACCCCGGCGCGACAGGGGAGGCGCCATGATTTCGCGCCATACCATGCCAACCGCTGCCCCGCGCGAATCAGCGAGGGTGGTCCTAAGGAGCTCCGTCAAGGGCGATAATGGACGATTCGCCGACCCGCTGGATGATTCCTGCAAAACCGGTGCGGAAAGATCGGCAAACTGATTGCTGGCCGAAGGTGAATTGGGGCTAGTCGCCGGCTTGGGTTGCCTGGTCGTTTGGGGCGGCGGCTTGCTGCCAGGCACCTGGGCCGTATTGGCCTGGGCCCACTGTTTGAATTCTTCCACCATGCTACCCAGAGCCGAGGCTGGCTGGCTGGCGGTAGCCTGGGGCCGGGGAGCGGTTGTTTTGCGGGCCTGGCCTTGCACCCGGACAGGGGGAGTATTTTTATTCCGGAGTTTGGGTTGGTCAGGCATCACCTGCTGGAAATCGGGAATTGACTGCGCAGCTCCGGGAGTAGGGCTTTTTTCCATGACCTGGGGCATACCAGGAGACTGGGCCTGCTGGGCCCGCTTGAGGCGTGCCTCCTTGAGATAATCTTCCAGCGAAGTAATCGGTTTGGACGGTGTCGCAGCGCGCGGCTGGCCCTGAGGGGAAGCCGCCGGGCGCGGCGAGCCAGGGCGTGCGGGCGCGCGGGGGTTTTTGGGTGATATCGACGACTTGAACACCAGTTGCACCAGGTAAAAGATAACAGTCACACCAATCACCAGCATGACCAGTATCAGATTGGGGGCGGCGGCAAAAAATACTGGTACTGGCATGCTTCACCTGGTTGTCACATGAAAAAGCGGATCAGCCGCGGTCAGGGCCGCCCTTGCCGCTGCCAATTCCAGCGATGGCCGATCGCATGCCGGTGTCTGATTGCAGATTTTGCAGATTGTAATAGTCCATCACCCCGAGCTTGCCTTCGCGGATGGCCTGGGCAATGGCCTTGGGCACCTCCGATTCGGCCAGGACCAGCAGCGCCCGGTTCTCTTCCACCTTGGCGGTGTTTTCCTGGGCCTGGGCCACAGCGTTGGCGCGGCGTGTCTCTGCTTGCGCCTGGGCGACGCGGAGATCGGCTGTGGCCTGCTCGGCTTGCAGGTTGGCACCCACATTGGCACCCACATCGATTTCGGCCACATCAATCGAAACGATCTCGAAGGCGGTTTGCGAATCCAGGCTGTTGCCAAGCACCGCATGGGAGATCAGGCCAGGGTTGGCCATGATATCCTTGTGGTTCTCGGCAGAGCCAATGGCTTTGACAATACCCTCGCCCACACGGGCGATAATGGTTTCTTCGCCAGCGCCACCGACCAGTTGCAGCAGATTGGTACGCACGGTCACCCGGGCCCTGGCTTTCAACTGAATACCGTTTTTACAGACACCGTCGAGGGTCACCCGCCCCTTGCTGGGATCGGGGCAGTCGATGACTTTGGGGACAACACTCCAGCGCACGGCCTCAAGGATATCCCGGCCTGCCAGGTCAATTGCGGCGGCGTTTTTCCAGGTCAGCTCGATGCCGGCTTTGCGGGCATTGATCACTCCCGCCACCGTGCGGACCAGATTGCCCTTGGTAAGGACATGCTGCTCAAGTTCTTTGGTGTCGATTTTGACACCAGCATTGGAGAGCTTGATTTTCTCGTTCACCACTAGGCGGTAGTCAACATTGGTGAGTTGCATCCGGATCATTTCGGAGAAGCTCACATTGGCGCCGGTGAGACGGCCCTTGACGTAAAGCCCCATGAAATTGGCGAGAATAAAAAGAAAAACCAGCACGATAACGGCGGCAAGGATGCCCCCACCGATTAAAACTATGTTCAAAATCCCGGGACTGTTGGCGGCCTGGGCAAAAATAACACTGTTCATGGTCAGCTCCCGGGGTAATCGATCAGGCTATTACGGTTTCTGGTTCGCAATATTCTATCCCGCCTATTATGCATGGTTTTACCGTCCACGCAAGAGGCTCGCGGCTGTCAGTCCGGCGGAAAGCCATCTCCGGAAATATCCCCATCCAGGGCCAGGCGGATCTCGGGGCCCTCCAAGGGATGAGGGCTGGACTCGTCGTAGGGACGCACCACCACTTTTCCTCCTGAGATCCGCAGGCAGCGCAGAGATGTTCCAGGCTCCACCATCAGGCCCTCGGTGATGCAGTCGACCCGTTTTCCACTGAAAGAGGCACAACCACTGGGGCGCAGGGGGCTGATAGCAGTTCCAGTGGCACCAACAAGCGACTCCAGGGCCTGCAATGCAGGCTGTGAGGTGAAGGTGGTATCAGCTGTGGTAGGCTTGATAAAGAACTGCCGGCCGAGAGGCGTGTGTGGCCAAAGGCTGAAAAAAGCAAAGAGGGAAAGCGGACTGAGCACAGCCAAACTGATCAGGATGGTCCAGCCGGTCGACGGGTGATCCATGAAGCCCATGACCACTCCGCCCGTCGCAGCCGTACCCCCCAGGGCCAGCATGAAACCGCCCGTGGGCAGCAATAACTCCAGAAAGGTGAGGGCCAGTCCGAAACCGACCAGCAACCAGGCGATGACAACCAGAGTGGTCATGTGATATTGGCTTCCATTGCTGATATCGGCAGCCCGAGTAGCCCGCCTTGCCTGACGCCGGTGAACTCATACCGCACGGACCACCACACGATTTCCCTCAACCTGGATAACCACCACCGGGGTGCCAACTTCAACATATCGGCCATCAGACACGACATCGACAGGATCCCCGTCGATCAGGGCTTTGCCAGCGGGACGCAGTGGCGTTGTGGTTTGGCCCTGCTTCCCCAGCAATGCCAGGTACAGATCCTGATTGACGATGGCACTGCCATCCGAATCATCCTCCGCCAGCTTGTTGCCGTGCAGAAGCAGGTGCTTGGCGAAAGGAATATGGCGAAGGTTGCGCATGAAAGCCGCCACCAGGCCGATGGCACCCAGCAAACAGAACCCAAAGGGGGCCAGTACCCTGCCAAAACCGATCCATTCGCCACCGGTTTGTGGCCAATGCCCATAAACTGCCAGGCCCAGGCCGCCTGCCATCAGGGCCAGACCGCTCAGGCCGACCACCCCAAAGCCGGGGATCAGGAAAATCTCCACCAGCAGCAGCAGGATTCCCAGGATAAACAGCAGGATAGCCAGCCAGTCTACTTGACCGCTGATACGGGAATTGGCCCAGAAAACCAGCACGAAGCAAACGGCGCTGATGATCCCTGGAAACGCCAGCCCTGGCTTGAGGATCTCGATCATCAGGCAGGCCAGCCCGATAGTGACCAGAAACATGGTCGTGCCGCGATGACCAAGAAAATAGGCCAGCTCATCGATTCCGGAATTGCTCAAAACACGCACTTCACCGACAGGGATACCTTGCTCGGCATACCAGATTTCCAGGGTGGCCCCTCCAGGGGAAGCCAGTCGCAGCGGGTCACGCAAAAGGCTGGCAGGCAGGCGGAGCCAGGTGCCCTTTGGTTTTAAAATCCTGTCAGCCTTCCAGCCGCGCTCCAAACCCTCCCCGCTCACCAGGCGTGGCATGCCACCGGGGGGACGGGCCAACAGCAATTCGGACTGGGGGTCTGTGAGGGCCCGGCTCAGGGCATCCGCCTGAGCGGCATCGAACCAGCGTTGCTCCACCAACAAGGATTTCAGATGAGTGACAAGGCTTTCCCGCTGATCGGCATTTTGGCTAAGAAAGTCTTCAAACGAGATATCCACTTTGTCGTGCGCGGCAATCTGGCCGCATGCCAAAGCGGGCAAAAGTGCCAGGTCACGAGCCTGGGGACCGAGGTAACCGACCAGCTTCAGAGGTTTTATGTCGTCAATATCTCCAGATCTGGATCGCACCAGCAAATTCGCCAGATCGATTGCCCCGGCCACATCCACACCGTGCGCCTCCAGGTTCACCACCACCAGCCCCGGGCGCATCGCCTCGGCCCGTCGCAGGTCGCGGGACAATTTCTCGGCAAGTCCTCCGCTCAGTTGCCCCAGCAACTGGATCTGGGCCGCCCCGAGCAGGGATTCACCTCCATGGGAGGTTCGCTGCACCAGATCACGGGGAAGATGGTAACGCGCCAGCAAGGCTTCTGCCGTGTCGATGGGTTCGGGGACACAAAGCCCCAGTTTCAGGGCCATTTCCTGGTCGATAGCACCGGCTATATCAGCCTCAATCACCTTTTCGCCACCGGCAAAGACACGACCGTCGCGGAACGGATCCTCACCCGCTTTGGCGGCGGGGTCACGGACAACCACGGTGCCTTTGTCGATCAGGCGACGGGCGATCACCGGTGGCCGTGAGCGACGGCGGGCGGTTTCCTCGAAGCGGGCCCGGTCATTGGCGTCCAGTTCATCAGCCGTGTCGCTGACTGCACCCAAAAAACCCTGACGCGAAAAAACCAGCTCCTCACAGGAAAAAGCGGGCAATACCGCAAAACGGGAGACCTCACCCCGTATATGCCCCACTGTCAGCACATCAGACGGGTCAAGGCTGAGCAGCACGCGCGATAATTTGAGGCAGGCTTCCCAGTCGGCTTGCCGGCATGGCAAACCCTCGGGATTGAAATCCACCACCACCACCAGCCGCTCGCGCTGGTTTACCGCAGCATCACGCTTCAGACCCAGAACCCCCTCGGTGATTTTCCCCGACAGGCGCTTGACTTCTTCTGCCTCAAGATTGGCTGGCATCGAAAAGACCAAACCATCGCTTGCCTGGCAGGTGGGGGCAGGCAGGCAGAATGGGGCGGCGATGAACCCAATCAGAAACCACAAGCGAATCGCCATACAACCCCTCCGCGCGGCAGCAGCGGGCGGGGGGAAGATGCCCCGCCGGGGCTTGCCGCCCCGGGTCATTATAACCGGGCCAGGCAGGATGTGGGTAACAGGGCAAGAAAATCCCCTGGTCACCGGACTCATTTGCCAAAGGAGACTTTGGGTGCCTCGCGTTCGGCTACGCCGATTTCCAGCAAACTGGCGGCCTGGAAGCCGAGCATGCCTGCCACGACAACGGTTGGGAACATTTCCCGCTGGGTGTTGTAGCCCGTGATCTGATTGTTGAAAGTCTGGCGGGCCAAACTGATGCGGTTCTCGGTTTCGGTAAGCTCGCCCTGGAACTGCATCATATTCTGGTTGGCCTTCAGGTCTGGATAGGCCTCGGCAACCATCAGGAGACGACTCAGGGCGCCACTGAGTTGCCCCTCGGCCTGACCAAGATCCTTCATGGCTTGGGGATTGCCGGGATCGCGTGAGGCACTCTGGTTGGCTGTGAGCGCTGTGTTGCGGGCGCGGATCACCGCCTCGAGGGTTTCCCGCTCATGCGACATGTAACCCTTGACGCACTCCAGAAGGTTGGGGATGAGATCATGACGCCGCTTGAGCTGGACATCGATCTGGGCAAAACCATTCTGGTATTTTTGCCGGGAAACAATGAGCCCATTGTAGGAGCTGATCACCCACAGGACAAGAACCACTGCAATCCCGGCGGCGATAAGTAGACCAATCAACAAAGGTGAAATTTCCATGGTGCCCCGGATTTCCCAAAACCTCTGGCCTGACAGTTCGCGGGAATATCCTGAACTGGTCGGTCAGACAGGCTGATGGTCTGATACAAGATTATCCGGTGTGGCCATCAGGGGCAACGGTCGGCCCGTAATTGCCCGCGAAGCGGCCAGGGAACCTCCAGCCCATGCCCATCCATCAGGGGGCCATCGGCCAGCAAGTCCCGGGGAAACCCCAATGCGACGAAACGGCCACCGTCCATCACGGTGGCGGCGGAACAGAGTTCCAGAACCAGTTCAAGGTCATGGGTAGCCACCACCAGAGTGGCCGACAGACCAGCCAGCAGGGCAATCAGCTCGCGTCTGCCGCGCGGGTCAAGCCCGGCGGTGGGCTCATCGAGCAAAATGATCGTAGGCCGGCGGGCCAGCACACCTGCCAAAGCCACGCGTTTTTTTTCACCCAGGGAGAGCCGCTGCGGCACCCGTTGACGGTAGGTGCCCAGACCTGTGGCCAGAAGTGCCTCGTCCACACGGGCTGTAATTTCCTGAGCGCTCAGGCCCTGGGAGGTGGGGCCAAGGGCCACATCCCCCGCCACAGAGGTTTCCAGTAGTTGGTCGTCAGGGTCTTGCAGCAGCAAGCCCATCACCTGCGGAACCCCGCGTCGGCCAGCCAGCGTGGTCAGGTCAAAGCCCTCCACTGTGGCTGTGCCCTGTCTGGCAGGGATCACTCCCGCCAAAGTGAGTAGCAAGGTGGATTTACCCGCCCCATTGGGGCCAACAAGCCCCACCCGAGACCCGGCTGCCACTTGCCAGTGCAAATCATGCAGCACTGCCGGCCCACCAAAATGTCCTGCGGTGAGGGCTTGCAAGACGATAGCCGGGGCGGGTTCTGGCATCAGGCTCAGCCTTGGAGAATAGAGGACGGGAATACTGGACCGGCTCAAGGGCACAATCTTTGCCATGTGAGCAGGGCGGCCAGGGGAAACAGGCCAGCGGCCAGGACCAATCCCTGCCCAAGGGTCCAGGGCAAAGGAGGAGACCCAGGGCCGGCTGTGCGTAATCGCAAGGCAACGCCAATCCGCTCGGCGCGCAGGGAAGAGCGCCAGAGGCTCATGCCCAGCAGGAGAGAAATCAGGTGATAACCTTGCAGGGTCGCGGTGACCTTGCCGCCCCGGAGCCGCAAGGCCAGACGCATTTGCCGGATTTCGGCACGGAGCATCGGCAGAAATGTGCCCATCAGCCAGCCGATTTCCGCCATTTTATCGGGTAAACGCACCATCCGGGCCCCTTGACGCCAAGCGACCGAATCAATCCCCAGCAGCCAGACCCAGCTCCAGGTGAGCACGGCCACAGCTTTGAGCATGATCACCAGCCCCAAATGGGCACCTGCGGGATGCATGGCCAATGGCCAGGTTCCTTCACCTGGTCCTAGCCAAAGCAAAGGTAGGGCAAAAGCAAACAGAAGCCAGCTCAGGTTGAGGAGCCTGCCCCAGATCCACGATAAGGGCACGCGCCGAATGGTTAAGATAGCCAAGGTCATCACTGCCACTATCCCCAGGGGCAAAGGCTGATCAAGAAAGGAAGTTATCATGGCTCCACCAGCTCCCAGCAATAGTCTGGGGCCGGGTTGCACTTTCGATATCCAGCTGGAATCATCTTGTGCTGGATTGGTTAAGTCATCATTCAGCATGCGGCTATCAGTTCCCCCGGGGTGCGTCTGGGCAAACCATGCACGACGCCTTTCCGCTCATTGTGCCTGTTTTTAAAAAGCTTACAATCTGCCCCACTCGCCATCTTGCGATGTTCAACTCACCACCGGGTGCATCTATGGATCTTTTGTATGTGCAACGCCTGGACCCGCTCGACGGATTGGGGTGGACGCTTGGCCGGGCCCTGTCCATCGCGGCGGCGGCGGCGCCTGTCCTGGTGCTTTTCCTGAGTCTGGTGGTGGCCAGATGGCGGGCACCCCTAGCGGGATTGGCGGGTACTGTAACAGCGCTTGTTTTAGCGGTTTTTCTTTGGGGCATGCCTGCTGATCTTGCCGGCCTGGCGTTCGCCCATGGCGCGTTGTTCGGCGTGCTGCCCATTGGTTACACCGTTGTTTGTGGCATGCTGCTCTACAACCTGACCGTCCAGTGCGGTTCGTTTGATCTGGTGCGCGCCTCGGTTTGCCGCATTTCGGCGGATGTGCGGCTCCAGGCCGTGCTGGTCGGATTTTGTTTTGGGGCCTTTCTTGAGGCGGCGGCGGGGGCCGGTACCCCGGTGGCGATTTGCGGTGCCATTCTGGTCGGGTTGGGGTTCCCCCCTCTGGAGGCCGCGGTCTTGTGCCTGATTGCCAACACCTCGCCGGTGGCTTTTGGTGGCCTGGGGGTGCCTCTGATCACTTTGCACTCGGTGACTTCGCTCGATACCGCCACGCTGAGCGTGATGGCTGGCCATCAGTTGCCATTGTTTTCCATGTTTGTGCCCGCGGTGATGCTGCTGCGGGTATGCACCCTACGCGACCTGTTGGCCATCTGGCCAGCCTTGCTGGTTTCGGGTGGCAGCTTCGCGGCCTCGCAATACCTGTTTGCCACCGCTCATTTACACGGATTGGGGGAGTTGTACCCGCTCACTGATATTGGCGGTGGTATTTTTTCCATGTTGGTAACGGCCGGTTTTTTGCGTCTCTGGCAGGCGCCGCCTTTGAAAGACCCACTGCGAAGCGGGCCGTGGACCGCCGTGGATACCCGGGGTTCGGTGGGAGTGACCGGCGTGTGGCCCTGGGTGCGCGCCTGGATCCCGTTCGCCCTGATGTCGCTGCTCCTGATCGGTGCCGGCCTGTTGCGGCAGGCCGAGGAGCGCGGACCGGTTCTGTTGCCGGGTGGCATCCCCACCCGGGTACAGATTCCCCTGGGATCTCTACATGAGGGTGTGCAGCGCGATGCCCTGATGCGTTCCAGGCCGGAGGAGCGCGAGAAAGCCACCTTTGATTTTCGCTGGGTCACCGCCCCAGGCACACCGGTGCTACTCGCCTTCGGTCTGTCGATGCTGATCTTGCAGGTGCCCCTGGCCACAGGCTGGAAGGCTGCCCAGGTGACTGCCCGCCAGATGGTGGAGCCGTTACCGACCATCGCCTTCATGCTTGGCCTGAGCGCAGTGACCAAGTACGCGGGCATGGATGCCACCCTGGGGCACGCCTTTGCCGGGACGGGTGGCCTGTACCCGTTTTTCGCAGCGATGCTGGGCTGGCTGGGAGTGTTCCTCACCGGCACCGATGCGGGCAGCAATGCGCTGTTTGGCAGCTTGCAGAAGCTCACCGCCCTGGAGTTGCATCATGGCGGATATATGCCTGGGCTGGATGAGGGACAGGCGCAAGTTTTGATCTGTACCGCCAACAGCACGGGTGGGGTGATGGGCAAGATGATTGATGCCCAATCGATCGTCGTGGCCACCGCGGCCACACACCAGTCGGGGCGTGAGGCGGAGATTTTTCGCACTGTGGTGGTCTACTCGGTGGTGCTGGCGGTGCTGATGGGGTTGCTGGTCCTGGCTCAGGCCTATGTGCCCCAGTTGCATTTCCTGGTGCCGCATCTACCGGAATGAAAACCGCCCCAGCCTGGTTTTGAGGCTGGCTGGGGTGAACCGGCTCTCAGTTTCCGGCGGCGGCACCTTCAATCCGTCTGTCCGGGGCGGCGATGATCCGGCCGGTGCGCCGGTCCACCCACAGGGTGTGGGCATCGCCCTGGGCGGACAGGATAACGGTGTGGCCACGGGCTTTTAGGCCGTCAGCCAGCGGTTGCCGGTTCGGCATGGCCTCCAGGCGGATCTGATCCGGGAACCACTGGTGATGAATGCGGGGAGAATCAACCGCCAGACGAGGCTCCATTTGCCATTCCAGCAGGTTCCAAAGTACCTGCATCACCGTGTTCGGGATGGTGCGGCCACCCGGGCTGCCGCAGACCGCAATCACCTTGCCTTCTTTCAGCACCACCACAGGACATTGGGAACTGAGCATGCGTTTGCCAGGGGCGATGAGGTTGGGTGGGGTGCCAATCCTGCCGTCCCGCGTGGTGCGGCCCGGTATCCAGTTGAAATCACCCATTTCGTTGTTGAGAATGAATCCGCCACCCCGCGTCACCACCCGTGAACCGTAGGTGTCTTCCAGTGTGGTAGTCAGGCTCACAGCGAACCCGTCCGCATCGATCACCGACAGGTGCGTGGTGCTGCCGCCCTCTCCCGCCAGGGGAATATCACCGGCCAGCGATTCGCTCGGGGTCGCGCGGTCGGGGCGGATACCAGCCGCCAGTTCGCGGGCGAAGGCCTGACTCAGCAGGCTTTTTGGCACTGTGGCGAAGGCGGGGTCACCAATCCACCGCGCCCGCTCGCGGAAGGTCCGACGCATGCACTCAGCCAGGAAATGAATATTGGCCGCGTCAAAACGGTCGCCTTGCCGGGGGGCGCGTGTTTCGAGCATGCCACACAGCAGTGCCAGACAGACACCGCCTGAACTGGGGGGAGGGACGGCGAGGATCTCGTGGTCACGGAAGGGAATGCGTATGGGGTCGCGCAACACGGCCCGGTAATCCATCAGGTCTTGCCGGCTGATCAGCCCACCTGATTTCTCCATCTCGGCCACCAGCAACCCGGCGACAAAACCCTTGTAAAAACCGTCCCGCCCATGGTCGCGGATCGCCTGCAGGCAGACTGCGAGCTCAGGCAGGACCATACGGTCGCCCGCCTGCCAGGGCTGTTGATCGGCCCGGCTGAAAACGCGGCTGAACTCCGGATGCGACCGGGGGGTTTCTGGCAGCACCGAATTGAGGGACCTGGCCAGCGAAAGTTCAACAATGAACCCTTCGCGAGCCAAACGGACAGCCGGATCTACCAGCTTGGACCAGGGGAGTTTGCCCCATGATTTGTGGGCCAGCTCCAGTCCGGCAACGCTCCCGGGGACACCTGCGGTTTTTGCCGTCCGCGTGCTTTCACCGGGCTGGAACATGCGTTCCCTGGCCCTGGCGGGGGCTGTCTCGCGGAAATCAACCACCTGGGCCCGGCCGGCGGGGGGGACCGCCACCATGAACCCGCCCCCGGCGATGTTGCCAGCCTGGGGGTGTGTCACCGCCAAGGCGAAGGCGGTGGCAATGGCCGCATCCACAGCATTACCGCCATCACGCAAAATGGCAGCACCAACTTCGCTGGCGGGACGCGAAACACTCACCACCGCTTGTTTGGCGAAAGAATCGGGGGTTTGGCACCACAGGATGGGCAGGAGGCCCAAAAACAGCGGCAAAAAGGGAATCAAGGCTTTTTCTTCATGAAAATCATCACGGTGATCTGGGGCTTGCCCTGGGTGGCAAGGCTGGTGGGCCTGCCGACTCCGGGCGGCCCGGAACAAAGAAAAAGTTTGTCGCCCTCCACCTTGCAGAGGCCTTCCTGGAGCATGGTAGACTTGCCATCCACCTCCGGGATGATATCCAGGGGCATGAGAAGCTGTTCTGGTTTGCCGCCGGCTTTGCCGTTGTCGGGTTTGAAGGGTTTGCCATCTTTGGGCGATACCAGCAACCCCTTGATTTCCAGCCCGTTGCGGGTGAGCAGGTAGCGATTGCCCTTCACTTCAAGGGTAGCGGGGCCAAACAGCCCGGGTGGCAAGAAGTTGCCTTCCGCCTCCACTTGCGCCAGTTCCCATAACCCCTGCAGGTTGGCCAACGGTGTGTCGCTGACCGCGGGCAGAGGTTTCTCCGAGGATTTGGGGGCAGGCTCCTGAGCCAGACCAAGGCCCAGACAGGCAAGGAAACCCGGCAAGACAAGGAGAAAACGACTACTGGCGGGCATGGGCTGTGTTCCCCAGGGGGTAGGCGATTCCTGGATTCTTAGGGTGGATCGGTAAAGCTCGTTCATTCTGGCATCGGCTCCGGTGGTGTCAACTCGATCCGGCACGAAACCAGATGCAAAAGGGCTTGGATTCGTCTTTGAGTGGCTGATGGAACCATCAGGCGGGGCCTGGGCCATCCGTTTGGGCCAAGTGGGCGGTAGTCTGACGGGTATGACGGTCGTAGCATGGGGCGCCCCGAAGGTGAGGCGAAAAAAAAGCTCCTTTGACCTTCCCTTCCGCAGTTGCGGCGTATGGTTGCGCAGATACGGATTGTCAAGGCGGCTGCGCATCAGGAGGGTGGCGAAATGCTGGTCTTAAGCCGAAAACTAGGAGAAAAAATCTTCATCGGCGATCAGATCTGCATCACCGTTGTGGATATCGACCGAGGCAAAATCCGCCTCGGCATCGAAGCACCACGCGATGTCGCGATCTTCCGTCAGGAGTTACTCCCTGCGAAAGCTGAAGAAGAAGCCCCGGCAGTCCCCGCCAAACGGGTTTGATGCCAGGGTGGCGTTGGTGGAGGTGTACACCGGGCCTGGTCAGGGCGACTTGCCGCTTTCCAGCGGCAGCAGGGCCTGGAAGGTTTCCCGGGCCCCTTCGAGGAATTCGAGGTAGCGAGTCCGGTCTGGGCCAGCCACCTCGCCCGGCAAACGGGTGGCGCGAAACCGCAGCACAAATTTCTGACCCGAGGCATCAGCTTTCACCCGCCTGGCGATGGTGCCCCAGGGGGTGGCAAGCCGTGATTCCTCGGGTGGTTGTGTTTGTTTCAGTGTGCCGGTCAGTTCAACTTCAATGGTACTCTCCAGAATAAACGGCTGCTCCAGACGCAATGGCTTGTCCGGGCCACCAAAGCGTGTCTTGAGCGACAACCATTTATCCCAGGCCAGGGGCTCGGTCAGGCTGAGGGGTACCATGTCCCCGGCATTGACGGGTGGATCGAAAAGCCCCTTCAGCTCGGCCAGGCATTCAAACCGCAAAGGGGCTTCCAGGTCGTTCAGGTTGGCGGCATCCACCCGCACCTGACTCACCACCACCTCGCGGGCCAGTTCTTGCATTTCGTCTTCCAGATATTTTTTTCTTCGGGCCGGCGGTTCCTCCAGGAACGCATCGCGGTAGCTCACCGCCGCCTCCCCCCGGGCTTCGATGGTCCGGGTCAAGGAAGCAGTGCCATCGGGGCGGATAATCAGCTTCGATTGGCACACCCATTGACAATCTGCGGCTGTATTGGCGGGAGAGCGCAGCAAGCGGCAAACCCCTTGGGCATTCACGAGATAGCATTGCCTGTCGCAGTCCATCTCGTTGAGGTGGTTCCATGCGGCCAGGTCATGAGTGGTATCTATCCAGTGGGCCCGGCCGTTGATTGTTGCCACCACCACGGCATGGCTGGCCCACGGGGATGGCACCCGGGAATCAACCTGCCCGTCCCCCAGCACACCCAGGGAGGCGATTTCTGTGGCAATGCCGGCGCGTAGCAGCATGGCGGCCAGCAGTTGGGCGGTGTCTTTGCAGTCACCATGGCGGTTTTTCAGCACATCCTCGGGGGAGTGCGGGGTGAAATGATGCTCTGCTCCCATGGAAAGGTACCGGATGTTGCGTTTGACCCAGTGGGTGAGGCGGGCTGCTTTTCGTTCGGGGACACTTTCCCCAGCGACCAACTGGTCTACCAGGGGCCCAACCCCCGGACCGGCCTTCCAGACATCAGGCTTCAGGTTCAATTGCCAGGTCCCCACACTCTGCCAGGTGGGGAAGGTGGAAAAATTCACATGGGGTTCCTGGTCGCGCAAATAGTGGGTCTGTGAATCTTCCACCTCGAGTGGCTCAAGCCTGACTGAGCGCCATACGGACCAGTCCACGCCCTGGGTGGTGTGCTTCGTGGGGGTGCCAGTGGCCTGGGCATGCAGGGTTTTGCCAACTGGCACGCCCACTTCCAACACCTCTTCCAGCGTAGGGTAGGCCACCATACCTACGGAGTGTCTGCCAAACATTTCGCCACGGTACTCGGGATTTTTGCCGCGTGTGGTCCATTGCACCACCACGGTGTCTCCGGGCTGCAGGCCGGGAAAAGACAGGATCGCCTGTTTTTGATTATCGTAGACGGCATAATCAGTGATCATGTCCCGGACCTGGCACTGCCGGGCTTCGAGTTCCCGTCGCGAGCCATCCGCAGCTACCGCGAAAGCCTGGTGGAGGGTACATTCCTCAAAAGCGGGGTCGAACAGGATGCTTCGGTGATCTCCAAGGATGGCGATGGCCTTGCGGCCCAGCAAACGGACCACTTCGGTGGTGCAAACAGTGATGGTCCCATCGGTTTCCAGAAGGTGGCGCGAAGAAACATGCAGGAATACCGCCCCGTGCTCCTCCAGCCATTCCCTGGGGACCGGCAGTGCCCCGGCGAGATTCCCGGGCAGTCCTGCCCAGGCAGGTGCCGGGCCACGCTTCAGGGGCCAGGCCTGACTGGCAGGCTTGACGGGTGGTTCGGCCATCAGCCTGGGGGTGATTGGCAGCGGCATGCCGAGATTTGCCAGCAGCACCAGACCGACTATCCAGGCTACCGGATTACGACCGGAACCCAGGGTGCTATGCCGGGGATGGAAATGCTGGGGATAAAGAGGGCGCAAGCTGGAATCCTCCTGCTTTTCACCAAAGAAAACCCACGACCCGGGCCCGGGTTTTCTGACTGTCAGGCGTTGGGGGTGCGGTCACCCCGTCTAAAACCATAATCTAAAGCCTTGGTTCGAGGGAACAGCCAAGTCTGGCCCAGGGCCATGCCGTTTGTACCGGTGGGCCCCTGAGTGAAACATGCCTGGGATGGATACCGGATGGGAGCGTTGGGCGATGGCAAGGGAGCGGTGTGATGCCGGATAGTTGGTTTCAGCAGGATTTGCGTCGATACGGCCCGCAGTCGTCCCCCTGGGGTGGAGACCTGGCGGCCGCCCGCTCGTATTGCCAGCGTCTGGCTCAGTCGCATTATGAGAATTTTTCGGTGCTGACCTTTTGGGTGCGTGGTCGCGCCAGATATCATATGCACTCTGTGTATGCTTTTAGTCGCTGGGCCGATAACCTGGCGGATGAGGTGGCTGATACCGCTGAATCAACCCGGCTGCTGGCCTGGTGGCGGACCCAGCTGAACGCCCTTGCCGAGCCTGGTCATTGTCCTTCCCATCCGGTCTTTGTGGCGTTGCGGGCGACCGTCGAAGAAATGTCTCTCCCCCTCGAGCCGTTCCACCACCTCATCGATGCCTTCGAGCGCGACAAGGTGATGATGGACCATCCTTCCCTGGACGAGTTGCTGGAGTATTGTCGTGGCTCGGCCAATCCGGTGGGGCGTCTGGTGCTGCGGATTTTCGGGGCTGCCAACCTGGTGCGCGATGGCTGGTCGGATGCCATTTGCACGGCTTTGCAACTGGCCAATTTCTGGCAAGACATAGGCCGTGACCGGGCCTTGGGCCGGATCTATCTGCCAGCCGACCTGCGTCAGCAATTTGGTGTGACAGCGCCGGACCTGGATGCACCGGTTGCCACCGCAGCCCTGAAAAAGCTGGTACTCCACCTCGTCGCTGTCACCCGCGGTTTTTTTCATGCCGGCCAACCCCTGCTCGATGACCTGACCGGGCCGCTGGCGGCGCAGATCCGCCTTTTTTACCAGGGCGGCAATGCCATCCTCGATGCCATTGAAAGGCAGGGAGGCGATACCCTGGTCAGTCGTCCCACCGTGGGGCGGATTGGCAAATTGCGCCTGATGGCTGGCACGGTGGGCCGCATGGCCGGTCTTGTGATGCCAAGACTGTGGGGGCAACCTGGTTCCAGCCGTGGGAGTGGGGGCCGCTTGCAGGCCTCACAACACTGGTGCCGCGAGGTGGCCCGGACCAAGGCGGGAAATTTTTACCCCGCCTTCAGCCTGTTGCCATCACGGCAACATCAGGCGATGTGCGCCTTGTATGCTTTCCTCCGCGTCACCGATGACCTGGCTGACGAGCCGGCTCCAGGCGAAGATCCCGTCGAGAATCTTGCGATGTGGCGGCTGGCGTTGCGCCACGCCCTTGCCGGCGAGCACAGCCATCCTGTACATCCTGCCCTGATGGCCGCGATCAGGGCGTTTGCCATTGATCCGGCACATCTGGAAGAGGCCATCGATGGGGTGGCGATGGATCTCGAGCCGCTCCGTTTCGAGACCAGGGAGCAAGCCGAAATCTATTGTCACAAGGTGGCCTCGGTGGTGGGACTGTGTTGCCTGGCAATCTGGGGTTGCCGCAGGGAACGGGCCCGCCCGGCAGCCATTGCCGCAGGATACGCGCTGCAGTGGACGAATATATTGCGCGACCTCAGGGAAGATGCCGCGCGTGGCAGACTGTACCTGCCGCTCGAGGACCTGCGTCGGTTCGGGGTGAGCGAAGAATCGATTGCCCGGGGAGAGGATGGACCGGCTTTCCGGGCCCTGATGGAATTCGAAGTGCGGCGGGCCAGAGGCTATTACCGGATGGCCTGGCGGTTGCGTCGGCACTTGCCGGCACCCGGCGCGGCCATGTTCACGGCCCTGGTGGGGATCTACCAGGGCCTGCTCGAGCACCTGGCCCTGGTGCCGGGCCGGGTGCTGATCGAAAGGCTGTCGCTCACCCGCAGGACCAAGGCCTGGATCGCTCTCCGGGCCTGGCCCTTGCGGCTGAATCAGGTTCCCAAGCCGGGGCGTATCTCCCCGGGCAGCAGAGGAGGCGGTGCCACTTTGCGCGGCATGATGGGCAGCGATGGGGTGGTGTCGGGGCGCGGCATCAGGAACTCCCAGGGATCATTGGCTGGCAAGCCTCTGGGGGGCACCAGCACGGGTACCTTGCCCGGGGGTGGCTGACCGTTGCCTGTCCCGGGCCAGGGCCCTGAGCCCGGGACCCAGCCCGGTCCGGGCAAGGGAACGAGGGGAGGCGCGCCCGGGGGGACCACGCGGGGGGTGTCAGGCCCTGGATCGAGCAGGGGATGACGGAACAAGTGGGTTACCACCGGCGTATTCATGGCGATTTGCGCCAGACGATCCTGAATCAGTTCCCGGGTTTGTGGGTGCATTGGCAAGGTCCAGGTGGTGCTGCCTGCCACTACCAGGGTGTTGTCATGGACGGTCTCCCCGCCACGCAAGCATGAATCAGCCACGATCTGAACCAGTTCCACACCCAGGCCGTCGCTGCCCAGTCGTCGTGCCGCAAGGGGAGGATCGATCTCGATCAGCAGTTCCGGGGTATGGCCCGACTGGGCCAGCAGGTCCACCAGATCCCGGGCCGACTTCCAGGCGTGATCCTGGCTGACCACCACCACGCTCTGCGCCTCGCCGCCCCTGTTTTCCAGCTGTTTCAGCAATTCCTGAGGGAGCCAGAAGCGATCCAGCCCGGTCCAGAAATCGCAGTGATACGAGCGGGTGTAACCTGCTTGTCTGGAGGCGTTGAAGAGTGTCTTGAATTCATGGCCGGCAATGGGGTCAATTCCCCCCACGAATACCAGGTGAATTGTACGCTTGTGCGCTTGGGGTACTTCCTGGGCGATGGCTTCGGGTTGGAAACCCGGATCGGTGAGCGAGGGCAAGCCCACGCATCCAGACAATCCGAGTACCGCGGCCCCGAGTCCGCCGAGAATCCCCAAGCGGTGATTGCGGCACCGCATGGTTGCTCCTTGTGGCAGAATCGGCATGCTCCACACATTAGGTAGAACTTGCCTCTCTTGCCAAATTTTCGGCTACCGGGGCGGTTGGTCTTCAATCAATGTGCGCAAGGGGGCCACAAAGAGAGGTGGCGGGTGGGCAGGGGGGCTGGGATATTTTGCCTGGATTGCTGGTACGAATCCAGGCTGGAACCGGTGGTCACACTCGTGGTCGCACCGGGGGCAGGTATCAGAAGAAAAAAGGGGAGATTATCCCCGTGGCGGGATAGCCTTGCGGCATTATTCCGGCCTTTTGCGGCCTGGTTCGCGCACCAGGGGGTGCATCTCCCTCCGGCCGTCGATATAGGCGCCCACCCATTCCGCCAGGCGTTCACCCAGCTTGCGGCAGGCATCTTTCACCGGTTCCTCGCGTGGTTCGCGCACCGCAATGGCCCCGTAATGGGCGCTGGTGGTTTTGCTCACATAATCAGTCAGGCCGAAGGTGAGGAAGCCGAAGTTCATCAGTACCGTGTTCAGGGCCTGGCAGGTGATCTCGCTGCCGCCACCCCAGGCACCGGCCGAACTGAAAGCGCAGCCGATCTTGCCATCAATCTTCAGCCAGTGTGGCTCCATCTGTTCGTCCCAGAAGCGTTTCATGCGCCACGACATCACACCCAGATTGGTGGGGCTACCCATGGCGATGCCATCGCAGGCCATCACCGCATCAGCGGCACCGGCCTCGCTGATGCCCACCACCCGCACTTCCATGCCTGGAACGGAAGATGCGCCCTCGGCCACCAGCCTGGCCATCTTTTCGGTATTGCCAGACAGCGAATCAAACAGCACCACAATGCGTCCCATAGGCGGCATCCTTAATCTGTGTGTCATCCATGCGCCAGCCGCATGGGTCTGAATCCAGCCGGTCGCTCAGGCGGCGATCTTGGCGCCGGCCGATTGAACCAGCGGAAAAGGGCGCACGCCCGGGCGGCCGGGAAACACCCCGCTGACCGTCTCCTGCACATCGCTCACCACAAAAAACTGGCCGGGGGCATGTTCCTGGATCAGCAATTCCACCTGATGACGATCACGCCTTGGAATGATGGTGGTAAGAACGGTTACCGGGCCGGTGGCGCCTTCCGCATTCATGCGGGTCACACCAAAACCCGCTCCCTTCAGGCGATCCATCAGCGGTGCGCCATCGCCTCGCGCATAAATACGCACTCCCAGGGTACCGAGGGCCAGCATGCCTTCCAGCGTAATACCCAGGTAATTCCCCAGCGTGAAGCCAGCGGCAAAGCCCACGGTGCACCATAACTGGTCCAGGTTGCTCATCACATGACCGATGGCAAACAGCCACATGGAGATCTCGAAAAATCCCAAAAGTGCCGCCAGGGCCCGTTTGCCACGGGCCACAAAAATCGTCCGGATGGTGCTCAGGGTCACCACCAGCATCTCGGCCAGGAAGATCACTGCCGGCAGCATCGTTTGCCAGGTAACCAAACCACCAGAACCCTGTAATACACCTTCAGCGATCATGGCCGTTCAACTCCTTGGGTAGTGCCTGGCTGGCCTATATGTCAGACAGTCATTCAGGGCAAGGGCTTTAGCGGCGTATGATTGCGGAGGTATCCTGGCGGAAGGGTTGTCAGTCCCAGCCAGCCAGCCTGCGTCATGGTTCTCCCGGTAAGTAATGAGTATCAACCGGCGGTGGCTGCGGGCCTGACCAAGCTGCAGGCCCGGGCGGGATGCAGTGGGCCGGTTTGGCATTGAAGTTGGGTAAAGTCAAGAAATAAGGTAGATTCTTATAGCAGACTATCCAGGCTGGAGGCTGCCACAGGGGGGCCAGTGAAATGGCAGGCGGGGCATTTTCTTCACCAGGGCAACAAAAAGATTTTTGGTAGCCACAGGGTATTTCCATGCCATTGAAAATGACACGCTGGGGACAACTCCTGATTTTTCTTGGAATCCTGGGATGTTCCAGGGCAAAGCCACCAGAAATCGCGCCTGAAACCGGCCCGGTGATTGCGGCGGTAACCGTTGAGCCAGAGGTCGCTTATTTCAAGGATGAAACCACAGATTCCGGGGTGGTCTTCAGTTATCAAAACGGCGAAAAATCAGCGGATCATTATTCCATTCTGGAATCTCTCGGGGGTGGGGCCGGGGTCCTCGACTTCGATGGCGATGGTCTTCTCGATCTCTTTCTGCCTGGTGGGGGCGGTTTCGCAGGGGCCGATAAAAAGACTATTGTTGGCTACCCCTGCGCCCTTTTCCGGAATCTGGGTGCCAACAAGTTCCAGGAGGTGACCGCCGCCGCCGGTTTGCAAAGTCTGGCGGGAGGCAAGCCCTGGTTCTATTCCCACGGCGTTGCGGTGGCCGATTACGACCGCGACGGATGGCCCGACCTGCTCGTGACAGGCTGGGGAGGGGTGGCCTTGTTTCGCAATGTGCCGTTTGACCCGGCCCACCCGGGTGCGGGGCGACGCTACGAGGACGCCACAGAGAAAGCCGGGCTGAGCCAGGGAATCACCTGGGCCACCAGTGCTGCCTTCGCTGATCTCGACGGCGACGGTTACCCCGATTTGTACCTGTGTCAGTATGTGGATTGGTCCTGGTTGAAACATCCGCTGTGCCATTACGATGGCAAGACGCCCGATGTCTGCCCGCCGAAAAATTTTGATGGCTTGGCACACAAGCTGTTCCGCAACACCGGGCAGGGAAAATTCAGCGATGTCAGTCAGGAATCAGGCCTCCGTCCTGGGGGACCCAACCAAAGCAAAGGGCTGGGGGTGGTGATTGTCGATGTCGATGGCGATGGCAAGCCGGATATTTATGTTGCCAACGATACGGTCGATAATTTTTTGTATCTCAATGTGTCGAAGCCCGGTGCTATCCGCCTGGATGAGCGGGGGCTGGTGAGTGCCGTGGCCCGTGATGACCGCGGTAACCCGAATGGCAGCATGGGCGTGGCGGCGGGTGACCCGCTGCGCAGTGGCAAGCCAGCCTTGTGGGTGACCAATTACGAGAACGAACTCCACATGCTGTACCGCAACTATTCCACGCCGGGCCGCCCGGTTTTCAACCCCTATTCCATAGCCGCCGGGATCGGGGCGATTGGTCAAAAATTTGTCGGCTGGGGCACCGGTTTTCTGGATGTGGACCACGATGGCTGGGAGGACCTGTTTGTCGCCAATGGCCATGCCATCCGGCACCCGGCGGGAAAGAGTGCCAACCGCTGGCAGCACCCGGTTTTGTTGCTCAACAAAAACGGCCAGAAATTCCGTGACGCCAGCCAGCAAATCGGGGATTATTCCACCGCACCCCGGCTGGGGCGAGGTGTCGCTTTCGGGGATCTCGACAATGATGGTCACACCGACCTGGTTATCAGCCACCTGAATGAGCCGGTGGCCCTGTTGCGCGGTGTGGGTGCTCAGGGAAATCACTGGCTTGGTCTGCAACTGGAGGCCCAGGGCCATGCTTGCAGTGTTGGTGCCAAGGCTGTTTGGGAGGCCAATGGCCAGCGCCAGACCCGGTTTGTCATGGGAGGCGGGTCGTATGCCTCGTCCAGCGACCGTCGGCTTCTCTTTGGGCTGGGGCAGGAAGCATCCGGGCTCCTGACGGTGACCTGGCCAAACGGCACCGTCCAAAAGTTTGCCAACCTGATGGTGGATCGTTATTACCGCATGGTTGAAGGCTCACCCCAGGCTGAAATCGGGACCGGGCCCAGGAAGTGAGGCACGCGCATGGTCATTGACTGGAGAAACCGGATCAGGCGCCCCCGTCTTGCCATTCTGCTTGCGGTATTAGGCGTGGTGGTTGCAGGTTATGCCGTCTTTTTTTTCATGGAACGGCACAAATTCAACCTTCTGTTGACTGATGGCAAGGCGATGCTCGCCGCGCGGGAGTATGCCACCGCCAGCGAACTGCTGGAACGCTATCTGGTCGGGCGGCCTGCCGATACGGGGGCGCGGCTGCTCGCAGCCCGGGCCGCCCGCCAGACGCGCGCTTATGCGGATGCGCGGGGGCATTTGCGGCGCTGCCTGGCAGACGGTGGAGAATCTGAGGCGATTGCTGTGGAGGAAAAGCTTCTGGCGGTCCTCCAGGGCGATGAGGGGCCTGTGGGTGGCCTGCGCCAGCGGGCAAAGCTGGATGATGACCTGGCGTTGGTCATTCTCGAGGTACTGGTCCAGCATGATCTCAATACCTACCAGCTGGGTGCGGCGCTGGAGGGGTTCACCCGCTACCTGACGCACCGGCCTGACGACCTGCACGCCCTTCTGGGAAGGGCGTTTGTCTGGGAACGGTTCATGAGCTTCGCAGATGCTCTCGAAGATTACCGGAAAGCCGTTGCCGCTCACCCGGCCAGCGAACGCGCCCGGCTCAAGCTGGCGGACTCGCTCCTGGTGGTGGGAACCCCGGAGGAGGCCTTGATCCATTACCGTTGGCTTGACGAGCACGGGGCAGGGCATCCGCCTGTGCGGCTTGGCCTGGCGCGTTGCTACCGTCGGCTTGCCGAAGTGGAGAAAGCCAACGCGCTCCTCGATGGCCTGGTTGCCGAATTCCCCAACCACGGCGAGACCCTTTGGGAGCTTGGCGAGTTGAACCTGGAGCAGGGGCGGCTGCTGGTGGCCGAGCCATTGCTCCGCAAAGCGGCAGCCCTGCGGCCCTTCGACCGCCGGGTCCATTACGGCCTGTACCGGTGTTTGCTTCAGCAAGACCGTACGGCGGAGGCTGCCGTTGTCGATGCCCGGGTAAAACAGATCGATGCCGATATGGCCAGCCTGAATGCAATCCGCGCCGCAGTGATAAAAGAGCCCGACAACGCAGACCTGCGTTGCGAAGGAGGGCTGATTTTTCTGCGCCATGGCGAGCATGAAGAAGGGCAACGCTGGCTGCGGCTGGCCTTGCGGCTAGACCCCCAATGCGAAAAGGCGCGGGCCGCTTTGGCTACCGAGGCCAATCGACCGCCCACGCCTGGGGCATCCCGATGATTGATCCGCACTGCTGACACGCGGGAGTATTTTTGTTAGAGCAAGTGCCGCAATAATGTAGTTGCTTTTACATCAAAAAGGAAGGTGTTTCCGCTTCCTCCAGTATTTCAGCGGATGGGGATTACAATATAACGGGGGCCCCCCTGGGCGACTGCACCATCACCGTGGTGGTCAACCAGTTGCTAATGGACCCCACCGCGAAAAGCCGTCTTTCCGGCAAGGGGGCTGGCCCCAAAATGCCGGATGGTCCCAGGATGCCGGGGGCGGAGTACCCGCGGCATGTCTGCGGCCAGTATGCCCAAGAGGATTGTTCCCATCGATGAAAAGTTTGCCAAACCAGAAACATCGGGTTTGAAATTCACCGTCATCAAGGGCGAACAGACTTATAATATCGAGCTGTGACAGATGGCTGGATACCGCCCCGCACCTCTCCAGGTAGGAGGCGTTTTTTTGCCTTTGAAAATCCTGGCAATAGTAAATGGGCCCTGCCTGCAGGCTTTTTTGAGCATCATTGCGTGCTGTTTCAATTGTGGGTGTAGTCCGGTGGTGGATACAATGCACCGTGAACCCGGTGCCCAACCGGATGCAGTACCCCTTCTTTCAGCGCCTTTGGCGCACGGTTCCTTAGAAAAGACCTGGTCCGAAGGAGCCGCCGGGTTGGTTTGCCAACTCGCCAGCCCGGCTGGAGAAATGTTTGGCCCAGGATAAGCAACCCAGGATCCCGGATGACGCAGCTTCCAATCCAGAATCGGCATAGCCTCGGCTGCATCACAAAAGATACCGGATCTACTTGAGAATCAGGTTTTTTTTGCAACCAGATGCATATTTTTAAAGTTAATGATTAGTTGGCGAAAATCAGGTTTTTTCTAGCAAATACCGACTTTTTTTCCTGTTTTTAACCGCTTTGTTTGTTAGGTTGTGGGGTTTTAATGAAGTATTAAGAATTATTTTTCTTGATTTGGCGGGTTGTCAAGTCTATAAGAGGAGAAGGTTGCGTGAATGTGAATAGTGATTCATGGCTCGCAATCTGCGCCTGAAGTTTTCAGGTACTCTCCTTTTTCTTCCTCTTCGAGGTGATCCATGTCCAAAATTCGTAGGAGCATGCGCTCGTACGGCTTCACACTGATCGAGTTGCTGGTGGTGATTGCCATCATCGCTGTCCTGGTTGGTCTTCTGGTTCCTGCGGTTCAAAAGGTACGCGAAGCCGCCAACCGGATGACTTGCAGCAACAACATCAAGCAGATTGGCCTTGGCATGCACAACTACCATTCAAGCTTCAGTAAGTTACCCCCCATGAGCCGCTACAATCCCCGGCCTGGTCTCACCACCACGGGTGAGCAGGCCGAGAAGGGTAATCTCTGGATTTATCTCTTGCCATACATTGAGCAGGACAACATCTACAAGCTTTCTGCTTTCCCCAGCCCCCGTAATCCGTCAATTGATGATGGCGCTACTGCTGCAAAAGCATTGGGTAGCAAAGTGATCAAAACCTACCTCTGTCCTTCCGACGGTAACAATATGCCGGCTGAGACCTGGACGAATGGCTGGGTTGTTGCCAACTATGTTGCCAACCATGATGCTTTCCACAATCCTAACGATGGCGGCTGGATGGGGGCCTGGGATTCGGGTGCCAATTCGTATCAGGCGACGTTGAGTGGCTACAAGGATGGAACCAGCAATGTAATTGGGGTCACCGAGGCCTATGCCCGCTGTAAAAATACGGGAACCCTGTGGGCTCACGAGACGGTAACTCCTGATTGGCACGCCATGTTCAATGACTGGACTGCCCGTGGTGCGAACTCGAAGTTTCAGGTTATGCCCACTCTGGACCAATGCAACCCGAATCTACCGCAGCAGATCCACGCAGGTGGCATCAATATCTTGCTGATGGACGGTAGCGTTCGCAATGTGGCATCATCCATCAATCCGGTCACTTGGGAACGTGCCATATATCCCAATGATGGTATTCCGAATAATCTGGACTAACTGGTAGCCCAAGTTGTTGCCGGTTGGACTGTCCCGCTCGTTCTGGGGCGACCCATGGTGGGTCGCCCCTTTTTTTTCTAAGAACCGATTGGAAATCAAGTGCCTGACAGGCACCAGGGCTACCAGCGCTGGTGCCTGTCAGGTAATGGAGAATGCCGTGATGATCAGCCAGATTTTCAGCCCCGCAAGCTACCGATTCTGTGCCATGGGGTTGCTGCTTTGCAGTCCCCTGCTATTCGCCACCGGATGTGGTGGGGTGGATTACAAGGCCCGTGGTATTGTGAAGGGTAAAGTCAAGACAGGTGGCAAGTCGCTCACCAGTGGCAATGTCATGTTCGTCAACAAGGAGGGGATTTCCGCCTCCTCCAGTATTTCGGCCGATGGTGATTACACTATGACCGACGCCCCCCTGGGCGACTGCACCGTCACCGTGGTTGTCAACAAGTTGCCAATGGACCCCAACGTGAAGGGCCGTCTTTCCGGCAAGGGGGCTGGCCCCAAAATGCCGGATGGTCCCAGGATGCCGGGGGCGGAGGCACCCGCAGGCATGTCTGCGGCCAGTATGCCCAAGACGATTGTTCCCATCGATGAAAAGTTTGCCAAACCAGAAACATCGGGTTTGAAATTCACCGTTATCAAGGGTGAGCAGACTTATAATATCGAGTTGTGACCGATGGCTGGAGGCAGCCCCACTCCCTGTGGGGGGCGGTCTTCCAAGCCGTAGATGGCCCGGCGGGAAGCCTGCCTGCCTGTTTTTTCCAGTCGCAGGCACTGCGTATCGTAAAAGCTGGATGGGACTGTTTTTCGCTACTTTCTGGCTTCGCTGTTGGTTGCCGGTTACAATGTCCCTCTCGCTCTGGGGCGACCCACAAGGGGCCGCCTCATTTTTATATGAGCCGATTCGAAATCATGTCTCAGACTGCGACCGGGCGCCGGCAAGCCTTGGTGTGGTCTGGTAATGGAGAATGTCGTGATGATCAACCAGGTTTTCAGCCCCGCAAATTACCGATTCTGGGCCATGGGTTTGCTACTCTGCAGTCCACTTCTTTCACCAGCGGATGCGGGGGTTTGGATTGGAAATCCCGAGGTATTGTCAGGGGTAAAGTCAAGACGGGGGGCAAATTGCTCACCACCGGTAATGTCATGTTTGTCAACAAGGACGGTATTTCTACCTCGTCCACCATCTCGGTGGATGGTGAATACAACATGGTAGATGCACCACTGGGTGAATGTACCGTCACCGTGGTTGTCAACAAGTTGCCAACTGACCCTGGTGTGCGGGCCCGGCTTTCCGGTAAGGGGTCCGGCCCCAAAATGCCTGAAGGGCCCAAAATGCCTGGTACGGAGGTTGTTCCTGACTCGCCTCCCTTGCCGTCAGCTCCCAGCATTCCAAAAATTATCGTCCCCATCGATGACAAGTATGCCAAGCCCGAAACATCAGGCCTGAAATTCACAGTCATCAAGGGCGAACAGACTTATGATATTGAGCTGTGACGGAAAGCTGGAAGCGGCCCCGCACCAATCGCCGTGACCGGGCCATTTTCCACTCCCTGATGGATCCTTGTTGATGGGCGATCTAACCCGACCGCCTGGTTTTTTTCGCGGCCATCGTTGGAGGTACCAACGATGGCTGGTTGTGTTTGTATTTTTAATCGGCGTTGTGTTTGCGGTTATTTTCGGAGTCAGGGAATGGGGGCGGATCCGGGTGGAAAGCGCCTGGAAAGGTGTCCAGGATTCGTTGGCTGGCCACGATCTTACCCCGGCAGCTGTCGCTCTCAAACACTATCTGACCCTGCGACCTGACGATGCTGCTGCCTGGTTTCAGGCGTCGCGTATTGCCCGGCGGCAGGGGAATTTCCCGGAAGCCAAGCGTTTTCTGGCCCGATTTGAAGACTTGGGCGGGGCCAGCGCGGATATCCGCCTGGAGCGGGATCTGCTGCTGGTCCAGCAAGGATTGATAGTTGGAGTGGACCAGCGTTTACGGGCCTCGGTGGGGCCTGAGCACCCGGATGTCCGGTTTGTTCTGGAGGCTTTGGCGCGAGGCTACATTCTGATCGAAAAATGGGCGGATGCCCGCCAGGCTTGTGAGTTGTGGCGGGCGGTGGAGCCGGATGCCCCGCAGGCGTGGCTATGGGGTGGCTTTGTTTGCGAGCGAATGGTCCAGGTAGACCAGGCTGCCGAGTTTTACCTCCATGCGCTCGAACTGGATCCCGACGATCGGGACTCCCATCTGTCTTATGCCCGCATTCTCGTCAGGCAGCGCAATCCGGCCGGCGCATTGCCGCACTACGAGTGGGTTCTCGCGCGGCACCCTGATAATGCTGACGCCTTGCTGGGGCTGGCACAGTGCCGGATTGATGGGGGCCAGTTTGAGGAGGCCCTGCCTTCGATTGACCGCGTGCTGCATTTGCATCCGTCCTCCAATCTGGCCATGGCCTTGCGTGGCCGGGTGGCGATGGAGGGCGGCGACCCGGCAGGTGCCGAAAAATGGTTGCGCCGGGCTTTCACGGCCGAGCCGAGCGATGCCGAAACGCTTTACCTGCTCATCCGGTGCCTCCGGTCCGAGAACAAGAACGAGGAAGCCGATCTGCTAGCCGGCCGTTTGGAGGCATTGCAGAAAGATCTCCGCCAACTGACGGAATTGCTGCGCCAAATTGGGCCCAGGCTCGCGGACGCTGGTCCGTGCTGCGAAGCTGGCGTGATAGCCCTCCGTATCGGGCGTACCCAGCAGGGGTTGAACCTGCTGCAAGACGGTCTTCGCCGTCCTGGGGATCATCGACCAATCCATGCGGCCCTGGCCAGGCACTACCGGGAGTCTGATCAGCTCGATTTGGCTGAGGTCCATCTGAAACTTTCGGAAAAGCCCTGACATGATTGTCGTCGACCGGATTTGCCGTCTGGCTGGCGCCTGTTTCCGGACAGGGCCCAGAGCCTTTTCAAGCGTGCTGCTGCTGCTGTTGGTCGGGGTGGGGGTCTGGCAGGCTGTGCAATATGCCAGGGGATATTTTGCCTACCACCGGGCGGTGGAGTCGCTGGAGCGGTACGACTTCGCAACGGCTCGCCAGCAAAGCCGGCTGGCGGGTTACCTCGAACCCGGAAACCCATTGGTCTGGCTTCTTGCCGCGCAGGCAGCCCGCCGGGAAGGTGACCTGGGCGAAGCCCGTAGCCATCTGCGCCTTTACCGGTCCCTGGTTGGTTCAATCCCCGAGGCCCGACTGGAAGCCGCCCTGCAGGAGACACAGTCCGGTAATCTGGAGGCGTATGTCTACGATCTGATGGCGAAAGTCGATGCAGGCCACCCCGCTGCGGAGCAGATACTGGAGGCTTTGGCGGTCGGTTCGGTTCAGATTTACCACTTCGACCGCGGGGTCTTCTGGATCAACCAGCTTCTCAGCCGGTATCCTGTCAATCCGGTAGGCCGGTTGATCCGGGCCCAGATGGATGATGTCCTGAGGAAGCGGGACCGTGCCACGGCCGGCTGTCGGGAACTTTTGGCGGATTTCCCGGATAACCGCAATGCGAAGGTTTTATTGGCTGGCCTGCTCTACCGGGAACAACAATTCGACGAATCGGCTCAACTCTACGGTGAAATGCATCAGAAGTATCCTGACGATCTGCGCCCGCTGCTGGGTCTGACACGCTGCCGTGAGCAGATGGGCCAGGCCGAAGAGGCCCGATCCCTGGTTCAGGAGCTGGAGGAGAAATTCTCTGACAACAGTTCGGCTCTCCTGGAGGCGGCACGATTTGCCCTGGCGGATAACCGCCAGGAAGATGCCGAGCGCCTGCTGCGGCGGGCGGTGGAACTCTCCCCGGGTGATCACGAAATTCATTACCAGATGGGGCTGTGCCTGGAGCGGGCCGGAAAAACCGAGGAGGCCAGGTACCACCTGGAGCGGTTCAAGCAGGTCGAAGCAGATGTTGCCCGGCTCGATATCCTCCTGAAAGAGGTGGTCAACAGCTCCAAAGATCCCATCCCGAGGCGGGAAGCCGGCATGATTTGCCTCCGCAACGGTCAGACAAGCGAGGGCCTCCGGTGGTTGCTGGGCGCCCTTGAATTAGCCCCTAATGACAAACTTACCCATGCCGCCCTGGCAGACTATTACACCAGCCAGGGTGACCTGAATCTGTCCGCTATCCATCGCCAGCGGGCGCGTTGACGAATGGGTGCCTTTCTGGCAATCGAAATCGTCACAGAACCCGGCCGATGTCTGGTATTGGCATTCCCCAGGAGTGATTGCCGCCCGGAAGTTCCCTCTGTGTCAACCTCCCGCGAGACCCAAGTGGGGCCGTGTGGCTGATGATTTCGGGGGGGATCCATGGCTAAAAGCATTGCGAACGGCGTCACACGGGATGCAGAGGTATTGGGCAGGCCGTCGAGGCCGACCAACGAGGATCCCGCCAGGCAGCGGGTCCTGGCGGAGGTAGACCCTGTTGACATGGTTTTACAAAAGTCCAGTTAGTTGGAATTTATCGATTGTTTGTTCATTTTATTAGCGAAAAAAGTACTTCCCGAAGCCATTACAGGAAATTGCAAGATACATATTTATAGGTATAAATCGCTCTTCATGGAGGATGAGTTGTGGGAAAAATCAGAAGATTTTTTTTTGTTGCGGTTTTTTTAGTCCCGAGTCTTGGAACCGGGCAAGATCCACTAAAAGATGACTCTTTTAAAGAGATTCAGGCAAAAATTATTGTTGCAAATGAAAGAACCGAATCACTATTCAGGGATCGTTTGCGAGAATTTGATGAGTGGTTTCGTCGTGATCCACAACGGGCCATGAATGCCCTGGATATGGCAGGCAAGTTGATTGAAAACGATTCAACCTTGAATGAAAAACGCAAATTGGTATTGAAGGAACAGCTGGGGAAAAAAATCCTTGTTTCAAAAAACGGGATAACTCAGGATGCTGAATTATCCTCCGGGTTCAAGATGAAATCACTGGTTGCAACTCCAGGTCAAGAAAGCAATATCCTTGCTCAACAGCAGAAGATAGCGCGGGAGCTTCGCGAGGTGAACAACTTGCGCGGGAGTGGAAGACAAGTTGATGCTGACAAGAGGCTTGGCGAATTGGCAAAGCAGCAACATGACAATTTGGCAATCAATGCAGCCAGCAAAATTTCAGGAACAAGCGGGCTGATCAGGGAAGCAAACACACAGCGTAGCCGTATGGGAAATTCGATGATAGGAGCGTTCAAGGAAGTCGAGGTAGCAGGTATCCCTATTATTGGTGATATTGTTTTTCCTGATGACTGGGCTGAAAAATCGAAGCGCAGATCCAGTGGCGCCCGTATGACTGCCAAGGAGCGATCCATACTTACTGGTCTGTCCAATCCAATGAGTATCACCCTGGATGGCGAACCGCTCAAGTATTTTTTGGAAAAAATGGAAAAGCAGCTTGGATTGCCCTTGGTCGTAGATCGGCAAGCTCTTGACACGGCGGCGGTCAATCTTGAATCTCCAGTTACTATCCGGGCATCCAATTGGTCAAGCCGAAGTGTGCTGAAGAAAGTTCTGGCGGATCTCGGACTGTCTTATATAATCAAGAGTGAAGAAGTGCAGATTACGACCCAGGATGCTGCCCGGGAAACCATGGTGACAAGGTCATACTATATTGGCGATTTGTTGCCCAATTTCGGCACAAGCCTTGCGGGTTTGAATAATGCGTATATTGATCCTTATACCAAATGGAATATGGCCAATTCCGCACAGATGCAATATTCGCAGACCCTGGCGGGTATAATTGATTCGATCAAATCACAGGTTGATCCAAATTCATGGGCTCCCAATGGGCAGGGAGGTATCGTTTTTGAACCATTAAGCATGAGCCTTATTGTCAAGCAAACCGCTGAAGTTCATTTTATGCTTGGTTCAACCCTACGATAATTAAAGATCAATAGTTGGCAAATTCAGGGTTATACCGTTGGAGAAAAATGGTTTTTGCCAAATTTTTGATTGACTGTTTTGTCGGAAGTCGTCAGTGCGAATGAGGATATGGTTTATAAGTGCACAGATGTCAGCGGTTGGTCCGTTTGGTTCCCGGCAAGGATTCGTCATCTGGTGGGTGTGGCACGAGGTGGTCCCCATAAGGGGGCTGTCCCGCAAACGACCTCTGGGCGGAAACCCAGGGGTCGTTGTTTTTAGTCGGTTTTGGCAATCAGGCTGATTGAGGAAGAACTTGGCAGGATGGGAGCAGGGTGTGGAGATCTTCGCTGGAGAAGGCTGGCAACCGGTCGAGGGGTTCAGGTACTGTCAGGGATGGATGCCGAACTTCTTGCAGGTTTCCATGAAGCTGGCCGGGATCGCCAGAGCCCTTCCGCCCGGTCTGATTTGGCGCACCATGGTAGTGGGCAGACGGTGCGCGCGACTGCATGAGCCGACAGTTTACAGAGGGCTATTTTTCTCCTGGCGACGGGAACTTGCTCGCCGTGGCAAACCCATTGCATTGCATCCCCAACTGGTTAGTGTCCAGATCCTTCCGTGCAGGCGCGCTGCCCCTCTGGGGATGTGGTGCGTCTGTGCAGCCGCGATAGCCTGTTCCAGGCGCTGGGCTGGTCGCGGTAGGGAAGGGCCTTCCGGCTCCCTTCCCAGATCCGGACATGCGGGACTACCGCATTCGGCTCTTGCTTTGGGTGTTTCGCCCGAAAGTATTCATTTGGGTGGGTGTAAAGAAATTAGAAACCGAGTGCGTTACTCTGTCGCAGACCTTAGAGTGGCCGGAGGACCTTTTTCGGACCATTCGGGTAACACAATGTGCAGCAATTCCCGGGCAGCATTTTTCTAGCTAAAAAATAGTCTTTTTTGGCCTTCCCTTTCGTAAACG
>QWOS01000072.1 GCA_003669555.1 Planctomycetota bacterium | reverse complement strand
TGGAAAATACGCGACTGGCGGGTAAGACTCAAACGCGCCAGTCGCGGCCGTAGCACCATCAGGTAGTGATCGAACCGATCGTCTGAATCATTCTTGGTAAATTCCCAGATCTCGCCATGGTAGTGGCGCACCACACCACTCGCCTGTGTGACGCTGGCACTTGCGCTTTTGCCCAGCAAGTCGCCGAAGCTGACACTGGCACCTTTGGGGGCCAGCAGGTCGAGGGTGAACTCGAAGGAATCGCCCAGCCGCTCCCACCCGCTCAGCCGGGTAGCCAGCAGCGTGCCCTCCGGCAGCGGGGTGAACACCTTCAGGGGCGAATTTTCCTGGGAAAACTGCGGCATCGAGAAACCTCCAGCGGCCATCAGGTAATGCAACCAGGAATCAAGATATAAACAACTATCTATATACATCGACAGGCAACACAATACTCTGGTGTATTGATATCCAGCCCGGGCCTGCCTGTCTACCGGCCCGGGTCATTTTTCTAGCGTGCCGCACTACACCCTGGGGTAGGTGGGTGGTCAACTCCAGGGGCTGGAGTTTTCATGCAGCTCGTCGAGGAGCGGTGTTTCGCCCTCAGGGGGCGGTGTTTCGCCGTCAAGGTGCGTGGGGGGCAACCCCATGGGGCCCCAGTTTTCCCAGATATTGCCGCTGACCCTTGTCGGCTGAGACACCTCGGGAGGTGCTAACGGAGATAGATGAGACAACAAATCGCACAGCTCCTGCCCAGGCGCAAGCGGCAAAACATCCGGGGCTTTTTCAGCGCGCTTTCTAGGACGGAGAGGAACAAATTTGGGCTTGGCCTTTTCCGCCGCCGCCGCCAGCTTGCTCTTCTCAATATCGGCCCGCATTTCCGCCAGCACCTCCTCGGCCCGTTTGGCGTGCGCGGCCTGGTCCACCTGCAACTGCACAAAATCACTTCTGGTCTGCTGATAGCGCGCCTCGGCCTGCTGGATGGTGGCAGGTACCAAAGCATTGAACTCGGCCAATTGTTGATCCAGGTTTTTGCTGACGCCCGTTAGCAATTCCCTGTCAGATACCGGAAGCGACCAAGACAAGGTTTTTTGTATCTCTGCCTGGATCTTGCCAACCATCTCAAGAAAAGGCTGGGGATCGATATTCAGCGAAGGCGGCAATTCATAAACCATGGTTGCATCTCCTGGGTGATCATCTGGGGCAAAGCAGGGCTGCCAGTTACGCCGTTATCAGGATGGCGCCTATCCGGGTGTCCATGGCGTCGGCGATATTGGCATGCATGGTGCTGTTCTGCGCCTCGGCCCCCTCGGTCTCGCTGGCCTTGACGGGCCCTTCTCCGACGAAACCTTCCACCCCCACATTGAACTCGGTTTCGGCGGCGGTGAAATTGTGCCCCTCGACATTCATCTCGCGGGTGACCTCGGCCACCTGCTCGTTGATCCCCTCGGCGCTGATGCTGATGTTGGTGTCCTCGCAGTTGACCTCGACGGTGGGGCTGGTGCTGACAATCCCCTCGGGCGTGATGCTGATGACCACCTCGCCCACCTTGAAGGTGATCGACTCATCGGTCATGGTGATCATGCTGCCGGTCCCGGGCGGGCCCATAGAGAGTTCCAGTTTCTCGGCGCTCATGGTGATAGCAGCCGAAGCTTCGCCGGGGCCGCTGCAAAGGAATAATCCCTCGGGGCTCAACCCGAGACTTGATGCCAATCCGGGCCCGGGTGTACACAGGGAGATGGTTCCTGCGGGGCCGGAAGTTCCCAGCATGATCGCGCCGTTTTCCAAATCATTGAAAATCCCCAGGGAGGCCGTTCCCACCGACTGGCTGATCGACTGGTCAGCCTCAAACTTGATATACCCCGTTGACAGGGCATTGTGAGACTGGATGATCACGACCCCATTGAGGGCACTGATCTGGATCTCCGTTCCCAAATCGTAATGGCAGTCATTTGAGCTATTCCATGTTGCCATTTCAAAATTCCTTGTCCTGGGATAAAACCACCGTTATAGAAAGCTTCACAATTGTGTCGTGACCCCGACCGCAAAAAATGGCATAAAACAAGAGTTTATTACAGCTTTATCCATTTGAAAAGTCTACCCTACTCAAGATAACATGCGTTTTAAATTCATCAGTATACAAGTTGAACGCCTAAAATCTTTCTGCTGTAGCGTCTTTTAAAACTACCACCCATTTAATAAATCTTTAGTATCATTTGCACTTTTATCAGCTTAATTAGCCAGCGACTGCTGGAATTACCACATGGCCTCATCGAATAACTTTTTAGTTTCGCTTGCAACTGTTAAATCATATTCGCCATCCGCAACTTTTACTGCTGCTGCTGCTGCAACTGCAGCAGCCGCAATATCAAGATTGTATTGTTTTATTGTTGTAACTATACCTTTAGCTTTTACTGCCGCTTCTTGCAATTTTGCAACCTTAATTGCTTGATCAAGTTTATCCTTGGCGCTTGTTTTGACATCCTCTAAAAGGGCCAGGAGGCTAATCCTAATATCAAAGTTTCTTAAAAAAAGAAGCCACCGGTCTTCACAAATCACAAAAAAGTTGCATATCAGGTTTTTTGGCACTTCGTCATCTTCTGTTTCCAGCTCGGTTTTTTCCTTATTCATCGGGAAGTTGTTGTATTTGACCCTCACTGTCACACTCAAGGCAACTATCGCAGCTATTCCAGTGAAAAGGGCAAGATATACAGATGTTCTTTTCCCCACCGCATACGCATTTTTAGTTGTCGTATCTTTAAATTCTGCAGATGGTGTCCCCCCACGACGCGAAGTGAATGCTTTTCCAGAATAATGAAAAGCCGTTTTGTTGCCGTATACCAGGCCGGTATCACCACCCAGCCCCATAAAGGCAGAAATAACCTGTCCTCCCAATCCCTTTCCTTCAACCCACGCCATTTTGCCAGGGAGTGCATCTTTTACTGCTTCTTCCCAATCGAAGACCACTTTGGCATCCGAGCCAATCAGGTTGGTGAACCTGCCCCCACCCATCAGGGTGGTGATGGTATCGCCGAAATTGGCGGTGAAAGTCGTCGCTATAAGCGGTGGTTTCTTATCCTTGTCTGGTTTATCCTCGTTGTCTGCGGATTGCTTTTTTTCTAAAACATTACCAACCACATCCCAGATCGACATTCTTTCGACTCCCGGCAAGTTCTATCGTGTGTCACACCCAGCTTGTTTTCAGCCTGATTCAGCCACCTAACCCTGGAAATTCACATCGAGGGTCGGCCGCTTGGTGAACTGGTGGCTCTCCTGGTGGGCGATGAACATGCTCTCGGCATGGATATGCACCACCTCGGCGCCCTTTTCGTCGGACATCAGGATCTGGTGGAAGTTTTGTGATGGGTCGCCCCCCTGGGTGAGGCTTTTCCAGCCGGCGATGAACTGGTTTTCGGGCAGGGTGTAAGGAGGCGCGTTTTTCGAGTTGTAAAGGCTGCCGACGATGAGGGGCCGGTCGGGATCACCATTTTCAAACGCCACCACCACCTCGTGACCCACCCGGGGCCAGAAGCAGGCCCCCCAACTGTTACCCGCCCAGACCTGGGCCACACGCACCCAGCACGAGGAGGTGTTGTCGTCGCGGTCCCACCAGAAACGCACCTGAACCCGGCCGTTCGGGTCGATGAACATCTCGTTGTTTTCCGGGCCGATGACAATGGCTGTCAGCAGACCCCCCACACGGGGGCGGGGCCGGGGTGGCCAGGGGGCCTGCACCAGCGCCAGCGGGGCCAGCTCGGCCTGCAACTCGCAGCGCACATCGCAGGTCTCACCCACCCACGAACGCCCCTGCACACTGATCTCGTGCCGACCCGCCACCACCAGCCACTTCCCGCTCTGGTTGGGATGGCCTATGAGGCTGAACGCATGGCCTGTCATCAGCTGGCAGCAGTTGCCCACAGCGCGCGCCCGAACCGACCCCGAAGCCGCCGCTGTGGCCAGGATACGGGCCCGCCGCTCCTGCCCGTCGAAGATACTGGAGAGCACCCCGGGCTGGGTCTCTCCCGAGGGACTCACTTCATCGAAATACCGCGCCGCGGAATACTCATCTTCCTGCCATGCTGCCACCGAGCCGGTGGATTGCAGGGAAAGATCGCCAGCGGCCACAGGACTCGGGGAGTTGGCCTCACCCTCCAGACGCTGGCCAAACAACTGGAAATGACTGTCCCGCAGCGCCACCCCTGTGGTGGACATCACTTGCGTCAACTTCCAGGCATGGAAGAAAGGGGCCTTGTGGCTGCCACCCACCGTTTGGTCATAGATCAGCTCGCCCTGGAATGGGCCGTTCGGGGTCTTGTCGGTGAGCATCAGCTGGTGACCGACTTCACTGTGCTCCCAGTAATGGGTGATGCCCGCCTCGCTACAGATCCGCAGGAAAAATTCCAGATCGTTTTCGCGATACTGGGTGCAGTACCCGCGCACGGGCGGACTATTGCTGACCTCAATCTTCGCCCCGCCCACCTGCTTGAGCACCACCCGCAAGATATCCACGGCCGTCTTGCCCTGGAAAATACGCGACTGGCGGGTGAGGCTTAAGCGCGCCAGGCGAGGCCGTAGCACCATCAGGTAGTGATCGAACCGATCGTCTGAATCGTTCTGGGTGAATTCCCAGATCTCGCCATGGTAGTGGCGCACCACACCACTCGCCTGGGTGACGCTGGCGCTGGCGCTTTTGCCCAGCAAGTCGCTGAAGCTGACACTGGCACCCCTGGGGGCCAGCAGGTCGAGGGTGAACTCGAAGGAATCGCCCAGCCGCTCCCACCCGCTCAGCCGGGTGGCCAGCAGCGTGCCCTCCGGCAGCGGGGTGAACACCTTCAGGGGCGAATTTTCTTGAGAAAACTGAGGCATCCAGAAATCTCCAGCGGCCGCAGGCAATGCGGAAAAGCCGAATAATAACACGCAAAAATCAGTCTGTCCATCAGGCCGGTTTTTTGCCAGCAGGTGGCCATTGCGCCATCCGTTCTTACCCCACACCCCCCACAGCTGGATGGTTTTTTCAACAGGGGCGGGGGTATGTCAGGCCAGGGCTTCGTGCAGCACATGGCCGTGGACATCGGTGAGCCGGCGCTCCACGCCGTTATGGTACCAGGTGAGCCGCTCATGATCGAGGCCCAGCAGGTGCAGCAGGGTGGCGTGCAGGTCGGGCACGCTGGCCACCCGCTCCACCGCCTGGTGGCCAAACTCATCGGTGGCCCCGAAACTGGTGCCGGCCCGCACGCCGGCGCCCGCCAGCAGCACGGTGAACCCCTTGGGATTGTGGTCGCGCCCGCTGGCGCCCACCTGGAAGGTGGGCATGCGACCGAACTCGGTCACCAGGGCCACCACGGTATCTTCCAGCAGGCCACGGTTTTTCAGGTCACGGATGAGCATCGCCGCAGGACGGTCGAGGATGGCCGCATGGATCGGGTATTGCTGGGACAGCACCTTGTGGCCGTCCCAGTTGCCCACACCTTCGCCCATGGCGTAGGAGCCGTTGAAAAGCTGCACAAACCGCACCCCCTTTTCCAGCAGGCGCCGGGCCAGGATGCAGTTCTTGGCGAAACCCGCCTGGTTGGGATCGGCCTGGTTGGCGCCATAGGCTTCCAGCAGCCAGGCAGGCTCGCTGGACAGGTCGGCCACCTGGGCGGCGCGTGCCTGCAGGCGGGCCGCCATCTCGTAACTGGCCAGACGGGCCGCCAGGTCGTTGTCCTCACCGCGCCGCTCCAGATGCCGGCGCATCAACTGGGTGGCGTAGTCACGGGTGGAGTTGTCGGCGGCCGCCGTCAGGCCGGCGGGTCGGGCCAGGTGGGGGATGGGCCGGTTGGCGCCGAAGGGCACCCCCTGGAACACCGCCGGCAAAAAGGCATTGTTCCAGTGGTTGGGCCCCACCTGCGGGTTGCCGCGGGGATCGGGAATGGCCACGAAGGCTGGCAGGTCGCGGTTTTCGGTGCCCAGGGCGTAACTCACCCAGGCACCCATGCCCGGGAAGCCATCGAGGGTGAAACCGGTGCTCATCTGGTTTTCGCCCGGCCCGTGCGTGTTGCTTTTGGCCGTCATCGAGTGGATGAAACAGAACTCGTCGGCCAAGGCGGCGATATTCGGCAACAGGTCGCTGACCATCTTGCCCGATTGCCCACGGGGGCGGAACTTCCACACCGGCTGATGCAGGGCACCCTGGGCGCCCTGGAAGGTGACCAGCTTGTCACCGCCAGGCAGCGGCTGGCCATGTCGCTTTTGCAGCTCGGGTTTGTAGTCGAAGGTGTCGAGGTGGCTCAGCGCGCCCGAGCAGAAGATCACCAGCACCTTGCTGGCCCGGGGCCGGAAAAGCGCCGGGCGGGGCGCCAGCGGGTCGCGCGGATCGACCAGCGGACGGCTAGGCGCGGTCTTCGCCTCGGCCGCCAGCAGCGAGGCCAGGGCGATGCCACTCAGCCCCCAGGCCGGGTCGCTGAGGAAATTGCGGCGGTTCAGCAGTGGGTGAAGCCTGTTCATTCCAGCCACATCCATTCACTCGTGTTGAATAACGCCCGACAGAAAGACTCCAGCCCCGTCGCGGCAATCAGCGCCTCTCCCCCCGCTTGCTCGGGGCTCTCGGGCTCGCGCGAGTACAAAAGGGCAAAGGCCCGTTTTACCTGCCCGGCCGCCCCGGCGCCCGCCTCGGCGCGCAGGCGATCCGCCAGCAGGCGCGACTGATCGAGCAGAAACCGGCTGTTCAGCAGGTTGAGCGCCTGCAGGGGCGTGATGGAGCGTCCCCGGCGCGGGGCGATCTGGCCGGCATCGGGGCAGTCGAAGGCCCCAAAGATACCGTCGAGCTGCATGCGCGGCTTGGTCTGGTAGACCATGCGGCGCCATTCCGCCGGGCCAAACAGTTCCTTGGCCTTGTACACCTTCACATAATTGGTGTTGGCCTCAAACAGGTCAAACCCCGGCCCACCCATCACCAGATCGAGATTGCCGGAGATGGCCAGGATGCTGTCGCGCAAGGGCTCGGCCTCCAGCCGGCGCGGGGTGAAACGCCACAGCCAGCGATTGCCGGCATCTTGGGCCACCGCTGCGGGCCGTGACAGGCTCGCCTGGCGGTAGGTCTCGGAAAGCACCATCAGCCGGTGCAATCCCTTCAGCCGCCAGCCCTGGCGCGCCAGCTCGCCAGCCAGCCAGTCGAGCAGTTCCGGATGGCTGGGGCGCGCGCCATTGACGCCAAAGTCGCTGGGGGTGGCCACCAGCCCCTCGCCAAAATGATGCTGCCAGAGACGGTTGACAATCACCCGCCGGGTCAGCGGGTGGGCCGGGTCGGTGATCCACTCCGCCAGCTTCAGGCGACGCTCGGCCTCGGGGGTGTTGGCCGGCATTGCCAGACCGGGTCCGATGGCGGTGATGCCGCCGGGCGATACCTCCTCGCGGGGTTGCAGCGGGTCGCCACGGTGGAACCTCTGGGTGGGCCCGGGCTGGGTCAGGCGGCCAATGTAAGCCACCTGCCCCTGGTCGAGGCGGCCCAGATCGGCGCGCAACCGGGCCAATCGCTGTTCATCCGCCGCCACCAGGGGCACACATTCCGGCACCAGGGCTGGTTTGGGTAGCCAGCCCTGGCCAGGCGGCAGAATATCCATCGGCACCCGGTCGACCGACCCGGCCGCAAACTGCCAGGTGGTGCCATCGGCCGAGGTCTCCAGGGTGTAGTCGCTGGCGACGCGGTCGGCAAAAATGGGCGGTGCCTCGCCACGGTCGCGGCTCCAGACGATCCGTTCCAGCAACGCCGGCTGCTTCAGCTCCAGCGTCAGCCGGCCCGATCCCGGCGTGCTGGCGATCCAGCTCCGCGAATTGCCATACAAGCCATCGTTGACATGTTTCAGTTGATGGAACACATTGCCCGCGAAATCACCCGACGAGGTCGCCGTGGCCCCCAGCGCCAGATTCACCTCCCCCGACGGCCCAAACAGCTCCAGCTCGTCGATGCATGGCTCCGAGCCACCGCTGGTGGCGCGGATGGTCATGCGGACAAAACGCGCCTGACGGGCCGGAAAGCGCTCGGTGTTGGCCAGCGGACCCACCGGCGCGCGGCCATGCGGCTGCGGGCTGGCGGGACTGGCAAAACGGCTGGGCCGTGACACCGCTGACGGGCTCACCTGCTCGAACAGCAAGTCGCTGGCGGTCACCACACCGCCGCCTGGGCCCTGGGCCCAGCCGATCAGGCCGCCGGGTGGCAAATCCACCTCGCCGGCCAGCCGCCAGCCGCTCCAGAGTTTTTTGCCATCGCCCGACCGGGTGCCATCGCCAAACCCGCGCTGATCCACCACCGCCAGCTCGCGCTGATCGCCGGTGGTGGCCCCATCGCCATCGGCATCCAGCACCAGGCGGGCATCGGGGGCATGGGTCTGGAAACCTGTGCCCCAACTGGCCCAGACGCGCCATCTGCCGCTCAGGCCCGGCTTATGCCCCCATACCAGACCCGGCTTGGGGTTGTCCCACCAGAAATAGCCACTGCTCACCGTGGGCCAGCGGTCGTAGGCGCCGGGGTCACCGCGTTGGCCCCGGCCATTGCCTTCCGCCAGCGCTGTCCGGCCTGTTGGCTGCCGCAACGGCTGACCAGGCCCGGACAGCACCACACGGCCCTCCCGGGCGGCGGGTAGATACACGGCCAGCTTCTTTTCGAGAGCCTGGATGGCCTGGACCTTCGCGGCCTGCTCGCTGGCCTGCGCCGGGCTGACCGGCAAGGGCCGGTTGCCGTGCTGCACACCCGCCAGACAGGCGACCATGGCGTGGTAGTCGGTCTGGCTGATGGGGTCGAACTTATGGGCATGGCAGCGGGCGCAGGCCACCGTCAGACCCAGAAAGGCCGAACCCACCGTGCCGGTCATGTCGGCCAGCTCGTCGGCCCGCTGCTGCGAGGTGAGGCCGATGTCCGGACTTTTCACCTCGTCCCACGGGCCACCCACCAGAAATCCCGTCGCCGCCGG
>QWOS01000114.1 GCA_003669555.1 Planctomycetota bacterium | reverse complement strand
TATCTCTGGTGGTAAAAGCACTAGCTGGTCTGTGGTGAAACTCTTTTGCAAGGCTTCGCTCAGGTCACAACTGTCCTCATCGCCTGTCGCAACAGCGTTGTCCCGGAGCCATGCGGCAAGGATCTGTCTGGGTAGCGGATCCTGCCGCTGGGAACGGGCCACCCGCAGCAGATCGAGGGCGGTACCGTCGTGACACCAGGTGGGAATGGCCATCAGTTACAAACCCCCGCATGCTTATCAGCCCAAAGAACAACCGTTGAAATCCGCATCTATCCGCTGGGAAAAAATCGGCAAACCGGCTGCCGGGCAATGAGTATACCTGATATCTGGCAGTTACAGTGGAGTGCTTGTCTGGATGAATAACCAGTTCAACCAAATGCGACATACGGCAAAGCATCACTCCTTTTTTCCGTAAAAAAAGAACTATGCCTGATCAGTCAGAGGCAGGCGATTGCCAACCACGGAGATATGAATGCTCAGTACTCGTTTTTCTTTGCTGGTCCTCGTCAGCTCGATCGGATTATGGGCGACGATAGGGCGTTTTGCGGGTTCCGAGGAGAAGCCAGCCGCGACATCCACCCTCAGCACGCATGTCCTCAACACCACCACCGGCAAGCCCGCATCCGGTGTGACAGTTATGCTGCAGAGGCAGGCAGGTCTCGACTGGCAGGAAGTGAAGCGGGCCGAAACGGATGGGCGAGGGCGTGTCAGTGATTTCTACCTGCCCGGAAAGCCATTGCCAGCTGGAACCTATCGCCTGGTCTTCGAGACGGGAAAGTATTTCAAAAGCCAGGGGACGGCGACATTCTTCCCCCGTGTCGAGATCCTGTTCGCCATTGAGAAAACTGACGAACACTACCATGTCCCCTTGCTGATCAGTCCCTACGGATACTCCACCTACCGGGGCAGTTGAACACCACTTTTCACATCCAGTCGATTACGGGCAATTCTGGAGGTCACACCCTAAGGGCACTGGTAGCCGGGTGGATTGACCATGCTGGAACCGTTCACCAGTTATTCCATCGACAGAGCCGGTTTTCCCTTCGGGATGGCGACCATCGCATCGCCCAGATAACGCCACACGACTCGGGGGATCCGCTTCCTGGACTGCCGGCATGGCTCCATTACCCCACTCGCTGGTCCGAAGTTTTTGACTTCCCTTGATTCCAGGCCGGTTCACCCAGCGGAACATTCCAGAGAACCATGAAAAAACCCCGGGCTGCCCCGGGGTTTTTAGTTGTTTCCCGCCATTTCCGTCTAGTACACCCGGAGGGATTTGAACCCCCAACCCTCGGTTCCGAAGACCGATGCTCTGTCCAGTTGAGCTACGGGTGCGTTTCATTAGCTTATCCGGCGGGGCCCGTGCTGCCAACCAATCCTGTCGCCATATCTTGTTGCCCATGGCAAAACCGTGTTGCAAACCACCCAGCCCTGCTGCTAATCAGCTAGCAGCGGCCATTAGAGCCACCTCACCTGCCAGCTTTCCTCGCCCTTTTTTCCCATTTTGCCATTTGTTGCCAGATTTTGGTGCCATATGCAGCATCTTCAATGGGTTGCGATTGCGCTTTTTCAATGGGGTAGCGTAATAGAGAAGAAGCCTTGCTAGGTGCAACGGTTTATTTTCTGGTTGTTTTGCAAGTTTCAGGAGTTGATGCACATGTCCGAAGCCAAGCCGGAAGAAGGCCAAGTCGAGATGCAGGTCCACGAGAAGGACGCGCACGCTGCTTACGCCAACTTCGCCCGCGTGACCGCCACGCCCGAAGAAGTGATTGTCGATTTCGCTCTCAATCCCAATCCGTTTGCCCAGGGCAAGCAGGATATTTCGGTCAACAACCGCCTGATCATGAATTTCTACACCGCCAAGCGGCTCCTCAGCGCTTTGGCCATGACCATTCAGCGTCACGAGCAGAGCTTCGGCGCCATCGAACTCGATATCCGCAAGCGCGTCACCCTGCCGGTGCCCCCTCGCTGATCCCCGCCAAATTGCCGGTATTTCTTTCAAGTCCAGGACCCGCCCAGCTTTAGCCGGGTGGGTCCTGGCGCTTCCCGGGCAGACAAATCCCCGGGTTTCTGGCGTTTACTAGTTGCTTTCCCGGGCAAATGTGTTCAGAATAAGTAGAGTTCGTGAAACTGATTGACCCCGCTCGCCTGGATGACCCCCGCCGAGGCAATTGACTGCGCAGGCTTCCCCAAGCCCAACCGGTTTCCCCAGCCTCATTTCCCCGGTGGCCTACTTTGGGCGAATTGTCCGGAGAATCGTCATGGCAACTTGCCTGTTCGCCCTCATGGGCCTTTTGACGCCTCTGGCGGCACCCGAATTCGCCTCCGCGCAATCCACGCCGATTCCCCCACTCACTTTGCCAGCGGGCCGCAAGATCGTTGCGGTAGACGCTTTCCCCAGCCAAATGAAACTGACCGGCCAGGATGACCGGGCCCAGGTGCTGGTCACCGGCAAGCTCGATGACGGTAGCCTGGTGGACCTCACCCACTATTCCAGCTACACCTCCAGCAATCCGGCCCTCTTGCAATTCACCGGCAAGGGCCGGGTCACACCTCTCGGCAACGGGACCACCCAGGTGGTGGCCCAGCACGGCGCCCTCCAGGCGCGGGTCCAGGTGGTGGTGGCTGGCTGCGAATCGCTGCAGCCCATCAACTTCACCAATCAGGTGGTGCCCATCTTCACCAAGCTGACCTGCAACAGCGGTGGCTGCCATGGCAAGAGCGCCGGGCAAAATGGCTTCAAACTGTCCTTGCTGGGCTTCGAGCCCGATATCGATTATGCCAGTCTCGTCCGCGAGGAACGGGCCCGCCGGGTGCAGGTCACAGCCCCCGAAAACAGCCTGCTCCTCACCAAGGCAGCTGGCCAGGTGGCCCATGGCGGTGGGCGCAAACTCGAAACCGACAGCGACGAATACCGTCTGGTGCGTCGCTGGATCGCCAGCGGCCTGCCCTGGGGCCAGCCCAACGATCCCACCCTGGCGGGCATTTCGGTGCATCCCGAAACCCGGGTGATGCAGCCCGGTTCGGTGCAGCAGTTCCTGGTTCAGGCCCATTATTCCGACGGCCGCATCGAGGACATCACCCGACGGGCCCAGTACGAATCGAATGCCCAGGATATCGCCACCGTGGACGGCTCCGCCCTGGTGCGCACCGCCCAGTCCTCGGGTGAGGCTTCCATCATGGTGCGCTACCAGGACCGCGTGGCCACCTTCCGGGCCACTGTGCCGCTGGCCAAACCCTCGCCACCCTGGCAATTCCCCCAATACACTGTGGTCGACCTGCACACCAGCACCCGCTGGAAAGAGCTGGGCCTGGCCCCCAGCGATCTGGCCACCGATGCGGTCTTCCTGCGCCGGGTTTCCCTTGACCTCACCGGCACCCTGCCCACCGTTGAAACCACCCGCGCCTTTTTGGCCGACAAGGATCCCGCCAAACGCGACAAGCTCATCGACCGCCTGGTCGATTCCCCTGAATACGCCTACTTCTTCGCCGGCAAATGGGCCGACATCCTCAAGGTGAAGCGGGGTGGCGACCAGACCAGGGCCACCGGCACCTTCGCCTTCCATGGCTGGATCCGCGACGCTATGGCCACAGACATGCCCTACAACCAGTTTGCCCGGTCCATCCTGGCCGGCAGCGGCGACGAGGAAAGCCATCCCCCTGTTTTCTGGACCCTCCACCAGGGCACCATCGACCAGTTTGTCGACGAGACCGCCCAGGTCTTCATGGGCCAGCGCCTCACCTGCGCCCAGTGCCATCATCATCCCTACGAGAAATGGAGCCAGGACGACTACTGGGGTCTGGCTGCCTTTTTCTCGCGTATCGGCAAGAAAGAGATACCGCTCGGAGCCAATGCCGAGAACCAGGTATCCAAACGGGTGCTGGTCGTGGCCAATCCCACCGGCACAGCGAACAACAAACGCACCGGCAAGCCCGCCCCTTTCAAGCCGCTCGATGGCCAGCCCCTGGAGGTCAGCGCCGGTGATGATCCCCGCCAGGCCCTTGCCGACTGGCTGGTGGCCGACACCAATCCGTTTTTCGCCAAGGCCGTCTCCAACCGGCTCTGGGCCCATTTCTTCAGCCGTGGCCTGGTTGACCCGCTGGATGACATGCGGCTCACCAACCCCCCTTCCAATCCAGCCCTTCTCGATGCTTTGGCAAAGGAGCTGGTCACCAGCAAATACTCGCTGAAGCATCTGGTGAAAACCATGGTGAAGAGCCGTACCTACCAGCTCTCCGCCGAGCCCAACGCCTTCAACGGCAACGACAAGCAGAACCATGCCCGTTACTATCCCCGTCGGTTACCCGCCGAGGTGCTGTTCGATGCGGTCTGCATGGTGACTGGCTCACCCGCGGGTTTTGGTGGTTTGCCCACCGACAAAAACGCCCCCACCCGTGCCACGATGCTGCCGGACGAGTCTTACAGTTCTTACTTTCTTGATGTCTTTGGGCGGCCCCAGCGCATCAGTGCCTGCGAGTGCGAACGGGGTGGCGAGGCCAACCTGGCCCAGGCCCTGCATCTACTCAACTCCGACGAAATCCAGACCATGCTTTCGCGGGCGGGTGGCAAGGCTGACCTGCTGGCCAAGGAGAAGCGGCCCGATACCGAAATCCTCGACGGGCTGTTCCTCGGTGCCCTGGGTCGGCTTCCCAGCCCTGAGCAAAAGACTGCTGCCCTTGAGCATCTCAAGCGCCACAGCGCCAACCGCAAACTGGCTTTCGAGAACATCCTCTGGGCTCTGGTGAACACCCGCGAGTTCATTTTCGTGCAGTGAAACCGGGTTCATCGCCCCGATTTTCCACCCGGATCACCCCGCCCCGCCTTGCCGCGCGGCGGGGTGATCCGTCATTCTGGGTCCACTGTTCCTGTTTTCCCTGATTGCCCGAGGCTTGTCATGCGCCTGTCCGTATCAGTGATCCTGGCCCTGATTATTGCTGGCAACCCGCTCATCGCCGGCGAACCCGCGCCCACAGGGGATGCCCCCAAACCCTACAACCCCAAAGTGGCCAATGCCTCCGGCGAGGGGCAGGCCGCCATGAAGCGGGTGAACCTGCCCGCAGGCATGACCCTGCGCCTGTGGGCGGCTGAACCCCTGCTGGCCAATCCGGTGGCCTTCACCTTCGATCGCAAGGGCCGCTGCTTCGTGGCTGAGACTTTCCGGTTGCATGCCGGTGTGACTGATATGCGTGGCCATATGGACTGGCTGGACGATGACCTCGCCTGTCGCACCGTGGCCGACCGCGACCGCATGTACAAAAACAAACTGAAGGACAAGGTCGACGAATACGGCATCCACCACGACCGGGTGAAACTCGTGGTCGACACCGATGGGGATGGCGTGGCGGACAAGGCAGAAGTGTTCGCCGATGGCTTCAACAACCGGGTCGATGGGATCGGTTCGGGAGTGCTGGCCCGTGGTGGCAAGGTGTATTACACCTGTATCCCTGACCTGTGGCAATTCGACGACACCGGTAGCCTGGCCAAGGCATCCGGTCGGCGCAAGCTCTCGAGTGGCTATGGCGTGCATGTTGGCTTTCTGGGCCACGACCTCCATGGCCTGACGCAGGGGATGGACGGCCGTATCTATTTCTCCATTGGCGACCGTGGGTTGTCCGTGGACCTGCCGGGAGGCAAGATCGACCTGCCCGACACCGGCGCGGTGCTGCGCTGTGAGCCCGATGGCAGCCGCCTGGAACTGTTCGCCACAGGATTACGGAATCCGCAGGAACTGGCGTTTGACGACTCGGGCGAGCTGTTCACAGGCGACAACAATTCCGATGGTGGCGATCAGGCTCGCTGGGTGCATCTGGTGGAGGGAGGCGACTCAGGCTGGCGCATTGGCTGGCAGTTCCTGGAGAAACCGGTGGCGCGCGGCGCATGGAACCTGGAAAACCTGTGGAAGCCCCGGAGCGCCGACCAACCTGCTTACATCCTGCCACCGTTGGCCAATGTGGGTTCAGGCCCCTCCGGTCTGGCGGCCTACCCCGGAACCAGTCTCGATCCCCGCTATGCGGGCTCGTTCCTGCTATGCGACTTCCGCGGTAGCCCGGGCGGCAGTGGCGTCCATGCCATCTGGAACAAGCGTGAGGGTGCCGGCTACCGGTTCGACCGGCATGAGCAATTCCTCTCGAGCCTGCTGGTAACCGATGTGGAGTTCTCGCCCGGTGGCGAAGTGATGCTCTGTGACTGGACCGATGGCTGGGCGCTGCCCAACAAGGGCCGCATTTACGCCCTCCGCGACAAGAAATATGGTGACACCCCACTGGTGAAAGAAACTGCCGCCTTGCTGGCCACCGGCATCGATTCCGCCACTGTCCCCGAGCTGGTGACCCTGCTTAGCCATGCCGACCGCCGGGTGCGGCTCGACGCGCAAATGGCCCTGTCTGACAAACAGGCCCTGAAAGAGCTGGCCGGTGCCGCTGAAAAAGGCGCCACCCTGTCGCGTCTCCATGCGATATGGGGTCTGGGCCAGACTTTGCGACTCGATAGCACTCGCTCCCTCCTCTGCCCCGGCACCCTTGCTAACGACGCCCAGAACCGCCTGGCGGCCCTGGCCACCGACAAGGACAGCGAAGTGCGCACCCAGGTGGCGCGGGTGCTGGGTGACCTTCCCGGCCATGAAAAAACCTTGCTGTTGCTGCTCGATGATGCGGAACCCCGGGTGACAAGCCAGGCCGCATTGTCTCTGGCCCGGCGCAAATCGAACGCCGCGGGCGACAAAGTCATTGCGCTGCTGATGAAAAACAACAATGCCGATCTGGTGCTGCGCCACGCCGCCGTGATGGCCCTGACAGCTGCCGGCAAGCCTTCCTGGGAGAAGGCCGCGACAGATACGGCCACAGCGGTTCGCCTGGGTGCCGTGCTGGCCCTGCGCCGGGCCGGCGACAAGGCACCGGCCGAATTATGGACCCGGCTGCTCGCCGATACCGACACGCAAGTCGCCGCCGAGGCAGCCCGCGCGGTGTACGACACGGCGGTGGAAGGAAACTTTGCCGCACTAGGTGCCCAACTCTCCCGCCCCGGCGCCCTCGACCCGGCCATTCGTCGGGCCATGGCGGCCCAGCGCCGGTTAGGCACCGCCGCCGCGGCCAGGGCCATTGCCAGCTACGCTGCCCGGTCAACCGCCAGCGAATTGACCCGCGTAGAAGCGGTGGAAATCCTGGAAAATTGGGCGCAACCGATTGGCCGTGACGCCCTGACCGGGTTGTGGCGTCCGGGCCAGGCTGCTGATCAGGCCGATGCCCGCCAGGCCATCCGTGAAAATCTTGGCAACCTGATGGCCGCCCCGCTCAAGGTGCGGAGTGCGGTGGTGAGGGCAGCCGGCAAGCTTGGCCTCAAGGATCTGGCCCCCTCGCTTGTCAGCCTCATGAACGATGTTGCCCAGCCGGCCATGGCCCGTGTCGAGGCCATGGACGGGCTGGCCCAACTGGATGGCACCCTGCTGGATGGTCACACTGCCGCCCTGTTACTGGATTCCTCGGCCAAAGTCCGTGCCCGGGCTATTTTGTGGAAGTTGCGTCGGGGGGATGACCTGTTGTTCCTGACCACTGCGGGCCAGGCAGGTATCGGACCTGGCATCGAGGAAAAACAGGCCATGGTCGCTGGGCTCACCAGCCGGTCCAGTCCCGTGCGGGACCAGGCATTGGCAAACCTCGCCACCCGAATGGTGGCGGAGAAACTCGAACCGGAACTGGTGGTGGATCTGCGCGAGGCTTTGGCGGCCCGCCCCAAACTAGCTACCCCTGCGGTGACAGATAAACTGGCCCGGATGGGCTATGACGACTGTCTCATTGGTGGCGACGCCGAAGCTGGTAAGCGGGTGTTTTTGCAAAAGGCTGAGGTTAGCTGCCTGCGATGCCACCAGGTGGGTGGTCAGGGTGGCATCGTCGGACCGGCTCTGGATGGACTGGGTGGCAAGAAGGACGCCCGTTACCTGCTGGAAAGCATCACCGAGCCGACCAAGGCAATCGCCGAGGGATTCCAGACCATGGTGGTGGAGCTGAAAAATGGCAAAACCCTGACCGGCGTGTCACGCGGCGAGGATACCAACACCCTGAAGCTGGTCACTGCCGAAGGCGTGGAACTGAAAGTCGCCAAAAAAGATATCGAGGAGCGGGCCAGCGGCCCTTCGGCCATGCCTGGAGACCTGGCCAAAAAACTCAGCCGCCGCGAGTTGCGTGATGTGGTGGAGTACCTGAAGTCACTGCGGTAACCTGCCCAGCAGAAAACAGCCTGTTGGCCCCTCTGTGAGCGGGCCAGCGGGCCACAATCGATAACACTTAGCGCCAAATCCGCAACCGCACGGGAAGTGCCTCGGCCGGGAACCTGTTTGCAAGACACATGCGAGCCGCCATAGACGGCATCACTCCTGTCGCATCACTTCATCTCGGTCTTTTCTTTTTCCTTCTTGCTTTCATCCAGGGCCTTCAGGTCCTCGCGAGCCTTGGCCAACCTTTCCTGCGCGGCTTTCAGCTCCATGTCAGCCTGATCCAGTTTCCGCTTGGCCTGGCGGGCCCCTCCCGGGTTGTCCTGGCCAATCTGGGCGCTGCGGGCCTCAACCCGGGCCTCCGCCCGTTTGGAACGGGCATTGGCTAAACCTTCCTCGGCTTTTTTCACCTCGTCTTTGGCCATGTCCAGCCGTTGCTCCAGGCTGGCCTGGCGGGTGACGCTGGCGTCCACCTTGTATTTGCCAGCAATCAGGTCTGGAAGCAGGGCCCGTACCACCTCACTGGGCACCGCCCACGATTCCACACGCCCGGCCCTGGCAATGTTGATGCCAATCACCTTGCCATCGAGATCCACCAGGGGGCCACCACAATTCTCCGGACGAAGGGTGGTGTCGTGCTGCAGAATCTTGGCAAATGCGGTGCGCCTCTGACTGAGAGGGCCACCCATGCTGTTCTGGATATCGCCACGGGCATTCTGGGTGGGACGCTTGCCCAGCGTCGCCTCCAGCTGCTTCTCTTCGGTCTTGTCACCCTCAGCCTTGCGGAGGATCTTCAGTTTCACGATATCGCCGGGCTTGCACGATTGCAGCAAGTCCATCATGCTCTCGGGCGTGGTCACCTTTTTGCCGCGCGCCTCGAGAAACACATCTCCGGCCACCAACCCGGCCTTTGCGGCCCCACTGTCCTTTTCCACTGAGCCAATCCGTGGCCCCCGGCTGTCTATCTCCATGGTGACACCCAGAAAACCACTGGAGGGTGAGGCAAAGCGACGCCCCTTGATATCACGCGTGGCCACACTCACCACACCAACGGCCACGGGCTCATCCCCGTTGCTGGTGGTGCATACCCAGTTGCCCACCTCGGCCGCCTTGCTGTCTTTCCATTGCACCACTGGCAAATCCTTGGCCGGGATGCGCAGCAGCGCCAAATCGTTCTGCTCTTCGATCCCGATCAGTTCAGGGGCGAAGGTGCGACCATCGCGCAGGCGGCAAACCACATTGTCCTTCAGTTCGCTCGCCTTGGTGATGATGTAACCATCAACCGATACCACCAATCCGAGACAGACAGGCTTGCCTTCCGCAAGGATCACCACCGTGGCCCTGGATGCCAATTCAACAGCCACCTTGAAAGGCCCCAGGTACTTCGAGCTGTCCTTCAGGATAACCCGGATGTCAGCATCAACTGGTTTGGCATCCACGGGCTTGGCATCGGCTCTCTTGGGAGCCTTTACCTCTGCGGGCTTGGATTCAGCAGGTTTGGCAGAAGGCTGATCCGCTTTTTTCGCCTTTTCTTTTGGCTGATCGGCGGGCTTCGGCAAGGGCTTGGCGGGAGGGGCAGCCACCTGGGCCGAAGCCAGCCCCGCGAACAGCGGCAAGGACACCGCCAGTGACATGATCCGTCTCGCCTGCCACATGGTCTTCTCCCACTGAAAAAGTCTGCTTCGGACCAGTTCGCCTCTTCCGCGGATCACAGGCCTGGCCAAAAGGCCTACTGCGGCCTTTTCGCCAGAACCACTTCAATTTTCAAGGTCTTGGCATCGCGCAAGACTTCCAGCTCCACCTTGTCACCCGGTTTCTTGCCACGGAGCAGCCTGGGAAGTTCCTCGGTGGAAGTCAATGGGGTGGTGCCAACCTTGACCAGGGTGTCCCCTTTTTTCAGCCCGGCTTTCTCAGCCGGAGAATCCTTCACCACCATGTCGATCACCACCTTGCCGTCTTTCAGCTCGGTTTGCACACCCATGAAGGCCGGGTTGTCGCCGCCGAAAAGGTTCAGGATGTTGCGGGCTCCCCCCCAGACTTCGGCCTTCACCAGACGGTCCCAGGTATCGGGGTAGGTATCCACAGGCACATGGAAGTTCATGTTCAGCGTTGGCCCGATACGGCTATGAATGCCAATGACACGCCCCTCGAGATCAAAGAGCGGCCCGCCAGAATCTCCACCCACCAAAGTGCAATCCGTCCGGATGACCTTTTTGCTGCGCTCGTGGATGCGGCCCAAACGCACCACCGGGGTGCGCCCTTGCTGGTAGCCGCCCGGATGGCCAATCGAAACAACCCACTGGCCCTTCAGAAGCGAATCCGAGTCGCCCACCTCTGCCACCGGCAAGGTGCTGATATCCACCTTGCTGTCCTTGTCGGTCACTTCGATCAGGCCACTGTCGATCTCGTTGTTGGCACCCAGGGTCTTGCCGGAGATGGTCCGGCCATCCTGAAGCATCAACCGGCAATCCTTGTTGGCCTCACCCGAGACATGCCCGGCAGTGAGGACATACAGTTTGCCATCGCGGCGGATAAACACGCCACTGCCCGCCGACGCACCGATAAAAATGCCAACCGTGCACGGCTGGCACTTGGCCACAACCGCTTTCACGCGTTTTTGCAGCGCCTTCAGGGCTTCAACTGTCTCTGGTTGCAGAGTATCGTTCGGGCTGGAGGACTTGGGTTCTTTCACCCAGGACCTGGCAACCCCGTCTGCCTTTTCGCCCGGCGGTTTGGCATCGGGTTTGGCAGTCACCTTGGCCGCATCGGGCGCGCCATCAGCGCGCAGCACGCCTCCCAGCCAACTGGCGGCAACCATGCCCAAAGCCACCGCGCTCATCCGCCAAAAACCTGCGTGACGCTGCCTCATTGTCCCAACCTCCCCTGATGGAGCAGGTGAAAGCGACCAGTTCGTCTGCCGGGCCGATGAATACCGCCCTACCCGACCCGCTTCCGCCAGACCCAGGCAAATACTGCCTGGGCAACTCTCTCGGCCCGGAAAAAGCCGCTATCCGAAATTGCGTCTGTTTGCCTTTTGGGGTAACAGCCTTTCACCTTATGATGAATAGGCACTCACCCGGAAACAAGGAGGGTTGGCAAACTTTTTCGCAACCACCTGATTCAATATACCCCCTGTCTGGCGTATTTGCCACCTTTCAGCCTCGCCAGCCACGCAAAATGCACCGGGGAACCGTGCAGCCAGCGCCGCAAAAACACCCCTTTCCACCCATATTCGCCATTTGCCAAATTCGCCCCCACTCCAGTTGCAACCGCCAGCCACTTTGGGTCAAGTCGTTCTGTGGTCAAACAGGGGGCTATCCCCTTGCAATGCCATAGCCCTGAAACGGCCCCTCCCTCGGCGTCTCGCGGATGGTTTGCCTGATAATCATCGATGAAGTACTTTTTAATGTATTTTGTAGAGGGGATCATTTCAGGGTTTTCCCGTTTCCTTCCCTGACACCTTAACCATCAAACGGCCAAACCATGCCTATCCCGGTAACTTGCTCCTGCGGGAAGAAACTGAACGCCCCGGACACCCTGGCTGGCAAGCGGGTCAAGTGTCCCGGTTGCCAGGCCCTGGTCCTGATCCCCGAACCCCTCGAGGTGATTGAGGACGAGGTAGAAGTCATCCGGGAGGTTCCCCACAAAGTCGCTGCAACCAAAACCCCTTCGGTGCCTGCCCAGCTGGCTAACCGGGCCACTCCCTCCACCGCCCGGATGGCGGCTCCCCGGAGACAGACTTTAGTACCAACCGATAGTGTTCCCCCGGTCACCGCCCCGGCGGAACGGTTCGCCTACCTCTCGAAAAAGATCGAGGCTGCTTTCACCCAGGACCGGATCGGGCCCGTCCGCACATCGACAGGTTACCGGCTGGCGGTGGTGGCGGTTTCCGTGCTGATGATCCTGCTGCCCCTGCTCTACCTCGCCCTGATCGTGGCGGTTGCCTGCGGTGTCTGGTATCACGCGGTCCACCACACCGGCATCATTGGCACCAATGGCACCAGTGGTTCCAGCGCCAACCGCAAGGCGCTGCTCTTCAGCCTGATGTTGTATGTGACCCCGATCCTTGTGGGTGCCGTCCTCGTCCTGTTCATGCTGAAGCCTCTGTTCGCCCGGGGCACGCCCCGGCCCGGGCGGCGGTCGCTGCAAAGGGAGGAAGAGCCATTGCTCTTTGATTTTGTCACCAGAGTTTGCGAGGCGGTCGGCTCACCCAAACCGAGCCGAATCGACATCGACAACCAGGTCAACGCCTCCGCCAGCTTCCGCAGCGGCCTGCGCAGTTTCCTGGGCAATGACCTGGTGCTCACCATCGGCCTGCCCCTGGCTGCCGGCCTGAAAATGCGCCAGTTCGGCGGGGTGCTCGCCCATGAGTTCGGCCACTTCGCCCAGGGTGCCGGCATGCGCCTCACCTATGTCATCCGCTCGATCAACTTCTGGTTTCATCGTGTGGTCAATGAGCGCGATGAGTGGGACGACAAGCTCAAGCATTGGTCCTCCACCCTGGACTTTCGCATCGGCTGGATGCTCTACATTGCCAGGTTTTGCGTCTGGCTGACCCGCAAGTTGCTCTGGTGCCTGATGTTGACCGGACATTTTTTCAGCGGCGTGCTGATGCGGCAGATGGAGTTCGATGCCGACCGGCACGAGGCGCGCTTCGCCGGTTGCGACGCATTCGCCTCCACGGCCCGGCAGTTGCAAATCCTCAACCTGGCTGAAAATGGCGCCATGTCTGACCTGGGTGATTTCCACCAGGAGGGACGGCTGGGAGACAACCTGCCCAAACTGATCCTGCTGAACATCGACCAGATGCCCGCCGAACTGAAAACCCAGATCGACCTGGTGATCAGCAAATCGAAAACCGGCCTCTTCGATACCCATCCCGCCGACAGCGCCCGCATCCAGAGTGCCCGCCGGGAGAAGACCGATGGCATCTTCAGGCTGGAACTGCCTGCCGGTCACCTGTTCCGCGATTTCGACCAGATCGGCCGCGATATGACCTGGGACCTGTACTGCGAGATCTTCGGCGAAAAGCTCAAAAAATCGGACATCCATCCCGTAGAAGCGTTGGTGGAACGGCAAAAGGCGGGGCAGCACACCATGGCCGCCCTCACCCGTTTTTTCCGCGGCAAACCGTTGTTGTTCCGCCCGATGCCCAATCCCAGGGAGATGGCAAAGCCCGTTACCGATCCCCAGCTGGTGGAAAAACGCCTGCGCGACGCCCGGGCCCTGGCCCTGGACCATGCCGATGATTTCCCATCCGCCAGCTCCAGGTTCGATGAGGCCGATACCTGCCTGCTGGAGACCCGCTTGGCCCAGGTACTGCTCGATGTGGGGGTGCCCATCGCCAAATCAGACTTCCAAACCGACCTGACCACTAAAACCGCCATGCTGGAGGCCCGGCGCAAGGCGGAATCCCGCCAGGAAAAACTGCTGGAACGGATCACCCCGTTCGAGGCAGCCACCGCTGCGAGGCTTTACTCCGCCCTGCGACTGGCCCAGGCCCCGAACGCCGCCCCCCACCTGCTGGGAGGGGAAATGGCCAGGGAGGAAATCACCGCCCTGGTCAGCCTGTTCCAGGTGTTCAACGCCACGGTGCCGCAGGTGATGGCTGTTCGGGACAACATGCTCGCCATGGAACACCTGACTGCTCATCTGGAGCGTTACGCCGAGAAAAACGAAAAGCTGGTGCCGGAGTTCCAGCGGGTGGTGCAGGCCCTGTGTGACGGCATAGCCGACCTTCGGCCCGCCTTCGACGCATACCCGTATCCGTTTGACCACGCCGAGGCCGGCATCTCCACAGGTAAATATTTCCTGAAGGAACTGCCCGATGTCGGCAATCCGGCCGATGTCCATGAGGCAGCCCGCATGATGTTGGAGCGCCTGCCCAGCCTTCATGCCCGGGTGCTGGCCCGGTTATGCCAAATCGCCGAGGCCGTGGAAACCCGCCTCGGGCTGGAACCCCTGGGTGATCCACCACAAACAGCCAGGCAGGATTCGGCTGAAGACTGATGCCATCGGCAGCAGGAACCCCAGCCCCCTCGCGCCAGTTGGCAACGGATCCACCAACAATAAGGAGAGGCCAACTTCAGTGGCTCTTTACTGCTCGTCCAAATCCTCGAGCACCCGCCACTGCCCGGGCTTGTAGGGAGTGGGGACTTCCCGCAAGCCCTCGTTCAGCAGGGCCCAGTCCCGGGCAGAGAAGGTCGACAGCACCTTCTTGACCCGTTTCTTGTCGCGGGTAACGAAGTTGACCACCCAGGGCTCGAAAGTCTCCCAGTGGCCCTTGCTGGGATCACCCATATAAGTGGCGACAGTGCCCACGCGCATGCCGTCCTGGGCGGGGCCGCCAGTCATTTTGGACAGCGGGTGCCAGGTGATCTTGACGACCCAATGCTCCTTGCCGATGCCGCAATCCAGGTCGGTGATCCCCGCCACCAGCCCTTTTTCGGCGTCCACCACCACGCCGGGGTTGGCACAGCCGTAGATCATGTTGCGGCTGAACGTGTACCAACCCCAGGCGCAGATACCCAGAGTGCCGACCCCCAGGGCGAGGAAGCCGGACCCGGATTTACCCCCGTTAGGGCCCATGAAAAACCAAGCGCCAAGGCCGAGCAAAACGCAGGCAATTGCCACCATCACCAGCGTTCCGGTCGGGTAGTTCAAGAAAGTGAACAGCACATCCACTTTCACATTGCCCGGGTTGCTGGCCTGTGTGTCGCCGCTCAGCTTCCGGTCCAATGCCGTCCGCTCGGTCGCATCCGAGCGGTCTTCCGGTTCGGAGTCATGCTCCCCGATCTGCTGGGCACGGCTCTTGGGGCGGGCCGCCCTGGGCTTGGGCAGCGGCACCTCGTCAATCACCTCGGCATCGTCGATGAACTCGATCTCGTCCTCAATAACCTCGAGAGGTTCGGGAATCTCCACCAATTCCTTGCAGACGGGACATTTGGCCCGCTTCCCGGCCAGGGTGTCGGGGGCGTTCAGCTTCTTCCCACAGGGGCAGGTCACGGAAATCGGCATGAAAAAGTTCCCCGGAATCCAGCACCCGGACGGACAGCCCAGGCAAGAGCTAGTAATCAATCTTTACCCTAAAAGAATTGGTGCGCCAGGGAAGCCCCCGCATGGAGCAGTCGCAAGCAACCTGTTTTGCATCAGGCCGATGGAAACCACGCAGCTCCGAAGCAATTCCACCAAAAGCGGGCGTGAACATACTGCGTGAGCGCTGCAATCGGCACGGGAAAACCGCTATCCGAAATTGCGCCCGTCTGCCTTGTTGGACAATTGCCTGCCTTCTTATCATGAAGATGCATTCACCCGGAAACAAGGAAGGCTGGCCAACTTTTTCGCACTTTCATCAGTTAATAAATTTCCATTCCGGCGTAATTGCCACCTCTCAGCCGGGTTGCCTGGCCGTAATGGAGCAGGGGAACCGTTGGCCTGGCGCCATAAATCCGGTCCATCTCACCCATATTCGCCATTTGCCAAATTCGCCCCCACTCCAGTTGCAACCGCCAGCCACTTTGGGTTAAGTCGTGGTGTGGGCAAAACAGGGAGTGGATCAATTGTCTGAAATGTCGCAACCTCCGGGATGCGCCTCCGCATCTGGTGGCGGGCTTATCGAGACCAGTATCGCCCCCAGGCATGGGTTTTCCCCCGATTTCCACGGTAATGATCGGAACTGGCAGGTCCCCGCCCATACCGTCACCGAGCTCCACCCCAAACGGGCAAGCTACGCTGTTTGCGTCTTTGTGCTCAACGAAGGCGACCGTTTGCGCACTCAGCTGACCCGCATGCAACTGCTGCTGCATCGGGCTGATCTGGTAATCGCCGATGGCGGGTCAACCGATGGCGCTACCGCCGCCGATTACCTGGCCGGAAAAAATGCCCGGGCCCTGCTGGTAAAAACCGGCCCTGGCAAACTGGGGGCGCAAATGCGCATGGCCTTCGCCTGGTGCCTGCGCCAGGGATACGAAGGTGTGATCACCGTCGATGGCAATGACAAAGACGGCGTGGAAGCCATCCCCCGCTTTATCGACTCCCTGCAACAGGGTATCGATTATGTACAGGGATCGCGCTTTGTGCCCGGTGGTCAGGCTATTCACACGCCAGTGGCCCGCTACTGGGGCATACGCTTGCTGCATGCCCCTTTGTTAAGCATCGCTTCGGGCCGCCTGTATTCCGACACCACCAATGGCTTCCGGGCCTATTCTCCGCGCTTGCTGGCAGATCCCCGCATGGCGGTTTTCCGCGATGCACTTTCCGGTTACGAAATGCACTACTACCTGGCCCTGCGCGCGGCGCACCTGCGCTACCGAATCCGGGAGATTCCCGTGGTGCGCGCCTACCCGGCCACGGGCAAAACCCCCACCAAAATCCATGGCTTTGGTGCCAATTTTGGTATCTTGAAGATATTGGGCAAAGTATGCCTGGGCGGATTCAACCCCGTAGCCTACCATTGTCCGCCGGAAGCCACCTCATGACCTGGCCAAGCGATTCAACTCATCGCCCCGGGCTGGCTGTTTCCAACATCGCCTGGCCCGCTGATGCCGAGTCCAACGCCGAGGCAGCCCGCATTTTGCTGGATGGAGGCGCCACTGGGGTGGAGGTGGCCCCTTCACTACTGCCTGGATACGCTTCCGGCCAGCAAACGGTGGCGGAGATTCGCTCGCGGTGGGAAGATCTGGGTTTGCCGGTGGTGGCCCTGCAGGCATTGCTTTTCAACCGCCCGCATTTGCAGCTTTTCGGCTCAGATGCCGGGCGCGCCGCCCTGATGGCCCATCTCGACTCCATGGCAGCCCTGGCCGAAGGGCTGGGTGCCCGCGTGCTGGTCTTCGGCTCACCAAAAAACCGCCTCAAAGGCTCCCTGACAGAGACGGAGGCTCTCGACCAGGCTGTGCCATTCTTCAGGGAACTGGGCAAGCGGGCTGAAGACCGTGGCGTGCTGTTTGGCATGGAAGCCAACCCGGCCGAGTATGGTTGCGACTGGCTGACCACCCTGGCCGAGGCCAACGCCTTGGTGGCGGCTGTGGCCAGCCCGGGTATTGCCCTGCACGGCGATGCTGGCGGCCTGATCCTGAGTGGCCATGTGCCGCCCGGGCAGCCGCTGGATCTGGTCCATCACCATGCCAGCGAACCGCATCTGGCCACCCTCACTGATCGGCCCTGCCACCACGCCCTGGCTAGCTGGTTGCAAGCAAGCCACTACCGGGGATGGATCTCCATCGAAATGCGCCAGCCACCCCAGACTCCAGAATCACTCTCCTGGCAGGAGGCTTTGCGTTCAGCGCTTGCCACCGCCCAACGCTGTTACGGACTGGTTATTCAGGCGGTGCCGACATGATCGGTTTTGTTCTGGTGCTGTCCCTGTCGTTGCTGCTGCCCACTCTGGCCGGGGTGGCTGCAGGGGTGCGTCAGGGTGACGGCCCCGCCGCCCGCCTGGCCTGGCTACTAATGGGCGGTTTTCTGGTGCTTTGCGGCTTGGTCATCCCCCTGAACGCCTGGCTCGGGGCCTGCTGGTTTGCCTGGCCACTCGCGTTGATGGTGGCGGGCGGGGCGATTTGCCGTCTGGGCTTTTCCCCGGCAGGACGGGCCCTTAAAGCCGACCTGCTGAGCCTGAACCCGCGCTGGCTGCTACCGCGCCTTCTGGCCCAGGCGCTGGTGCTCGGGGTGGTGGCCTGGCCCGCCGCCCGAGAGGGGGTGCCCGCTTTCTATGATGGCACCACCTGCAACGACAACCAGCAATTTGGCACCGACCTCATCACGCTGGCACAGCAAGGCTATCTGTTGCCAGTGCCACTGGACTACGCCCATCCGTTGAATCAGCTCTCCTCAACTATCAGCGGCTACTGGCCCATCAGCGGGCGGGTAGCAGCCCAGTCGGTGGGTGCCACCGTGGCCACTCTCACTGGCTGGGATCCCGTGTGGACCTATTCCGGATTTCTGGCATCCTTTGCGGTGCAATGGTCTTTGGGCACCGGCCTGCTGCTGCGCACCCTCACCCCGCCTAGCCTCCTCCGTGGCTGGCGGGGACTGGTCGCCGACCTGATGCTCATTCTGCACCCGATGTGCCTCTATTTCATCGCCAATGGCAATCTGGCCAACGCCTTCGGCGTGGTCGTCGCCACCCTGGTGTGGCTACTGCTGCGGCAGGCGCAAAAAGAAGGTTTCACCCGCCAGACATTCTGGATGCTACCGCTGTCGGTGTTTGCCCTGGCGGGGGTTTATCCCGAGTTGGTTCCCTTCACCGGCCTGGCAGGCTTGATGGTGCTTGTCTCGGAATGGTTCCGCAACCGCCCCGCGCTGGGCACGGGCCGATGGTGGCTGCCGGTGGCGGTGGCCACCGTCGGCCTATTTGTCTTCCCGCCAACCTTCATCCGCACCGTCTCCACGGTGCGTGTGGCTCTGGCTGAAAGCGCCTCGGCATCCGACCCGGCCCGACAGTCAATCCTCCCGCCCAATCTCTTCGCGGAGTTGCATAAGTCTGCCTTTGTGCCCTGCTTCGCCTCCATGGCCACGGCGCTGCCGGCAAAGCTCACCACTTTGCCCATGATGATTATCACCGTGGCCCTGAGTCTCTGCTGGTTTGTTGGCCTGTATGTCACCCGTGACCGTCCGTTCGCCTGGGGCTGGGCGGTCGCTTTCGATCTCGCGGCAATCCTGGTCGCCCGTAGTGGCTACGGGTATGGCTGGCAAAAGATTTCGCAGTACCATTCCACCATCCTGGCGGTGCTGGCCATTCTGGGCTCGCTGTGGCTGCTGCCACCGCCGGGCAACCGGGCCCGCTGGCGCATGGCGGGTTATCTGCCGGGCTTGCTGGTCTCTGGTTGGCTGCTCCTTTCTTTCGGACGTCATGCCGTAACCTTGTTCCAGATGAGTTTCGGCAAATGCGTCACCGCCGAGCATCAGGCCCTGGAGGATTTTTGCCGGCAGCGCGATCTGGAGGGCAAACCGCTGGCGGAACCAATCATGGTAGAAGACCAAACGATCCCTTTTTATCCTGCCGCGTACTTCCAATCAGTTTGGCTCCCGCATTTCCTGCCCGGCAAAAACCTGGTTTACGATGATGCAGGCACCGGCGGCGGCTACCTGAACCTGATCACCAACAAGGTATCCTCATTGCCCTGGCCTCCGCCTGTTCATCTGGCCTACAGGCATACCCTGGTCGAACATGGCGGTAGCGAGCTGTTCACCACCACTAATTTCCACCTGATCGAAAACCCTGTCATTGCCCGTGTCCAGGGGTTGCACCAGGAGGAAAGGCAGGTCACCCGCGACCAGATCGTCACTCCCTGGGGAACCGACCCACCTGGCTCCCGCCGCTTCGCCTGGATGGCCGAAGCGGTGCGACTGTGGGTGGAAGCACCTACTGCAGGCCAAGTGGTTCTGGAAGTGGGCGACCGGTTTGATCCCCTGGCACCCAGTCCGTTTCTGACTGTGGAATGCCCCGCTGGCACCCGTTCTGTCAGTCTGGACAACCCTGATGACGGGCCAAACTGTTTGAAAATACCCGTGCCCGCTGGCCGTTGCACCGTCACACTGCGAAGCCCCAATGGGGCGATCAGCCCGCAGGAAGCCAGCCTGAGTGGGGATGGCCGCAAGCTCAGCTACAAGATCCTGTCGATACGGTTTGAACCCTGAGGGCGCGGCCCGCTCCAATCCCATACAATGTCTATGTGCCGCCAGGCGGGGTGCGCCCGTCGGCCTGATAGCCTGCTGGGCTGCCTTGAGATGACCGAAGAAACGCTCACCGGCAGTATCGAGCGGGTGACTTTCCATAACCCTGACAACGGTTTCTGCGTCCTCCGCGTCGCCGTAGAGGGCCGGCCCGAGCTGGTGACCGTCATTGGCACCGGTGCTACCGTCAATGTCGGCGAGCTGATCCAGGCCGAAGGCCACTGGATGAGCGATCACCGCGGCCTCCAGTTCAAGGCCAGGAGCCTGCGCTGCCTGCCACCGCATAGCCGCGAAGGGATCGAGCGGTTTTTGGCCAGCGGCATGGTCAAGGGCATCGGTCCCGAGTACGCCAAGCGCATTGTCCAGGCCTTTGGCGAACGCACCCTCGAGGTGATCGACCGCTCCCCCGCCTTCCTGCGCGAGGTCAAGGGCATCGGCGAGAAGCGCCTGGCCCTGATCCGCCAGAGCTGGAATGAGCAGAAGGGCGTCCGCGACCTGATGATCTTCCTGCAGTCACACGGCATGGGCGGCGCCCGCGCCATGCGCATCCACCGCACTTATGGCGACCAGGCCATCGCTCTCATTCGCGCCAACCCCTACCGCCTGGCGGCTGATATCTGGGGTGTCGGGTTTCATACAGCTGATGAGCTGGCCCGCAAGCTTGGTATCGCCCCGGATGCCCCCGAGAGGGCCCGCGCCGCCCTGCTCCACGCCCTGCGCGAACTCGGCAACGACGGCCATGTCGGCTTTCCCGAAGACGCGGTCGCCGACAAGGTGGTGGAACTGACATCCATCCCCACGCTGAAGGCGCGCGAGGCCATTGAGGCAGAGCGGCAAACCGGTGCGGTGGTGCGTGAGAACCGCTTCAACCCGCCCTGGCTTTATCTCAAGCCCCTCTACCTGGCTGAGAGCAACCTGGCTCAGCGGCTGGCCTCCTTCCTCCGTGGCAAGGCAGTCATACCCGAGGCCAACCAGGCCACCATCGCCAGTGTCGAAAGGCACATGAAAATCGAATTGGCTCCAGAGCAGCGCGAGGCTCTGCGCCAATGCACCATCGGAAAAACCCTCATCATCACAGGCGGCCCCGGCGTGGGGAAAACTACACTGGTACGGGGCATTGTCGAACTTTACAGCCGGGCCGGCAAGAAAGTGGAACTGTGCGCCCCCACAGGCCGGGCCGCCAAACGCCTGCAGGAAACCACCGGCAGGGATGCGCGCACCCTGCACCGCCTGCTCGAGTTCGACCCCCACCTGGGTGTCTTCAAGCGCGACCCCGCCAACCGCCTCGAGGGCGACCTGTTTCTGGCCGACGAGGCCAGCATGCTCGATTTGCAACTGGCGTGGAATTTCATCCGCGCGCTCCCCGAACATGCCTCGCTGGTGCTGGTGGGCGATGTCGATCAGCTCCCCTCCGTCGGCCCTGGCCGGGTGCTGGCCGATCTGATCAACTGCCGGATGATCCCTGTGGTGCGGCTCACCCGGGTTTTCCGCCAGGCGGCGGAAAGCGGCATTGTCCGGGCCGCCCACGAGATCTTGCAGGGCCGCATGCCCCACGACGATCCGCCCGCCCCCGATTTCTTCTTTGTGGAGACTGACGAGGCCCCTGCCATTGCCGACAAGATTGTCACGCTGGTCTCCGAGCGCATCCCCAGGAAGTTCGGCTTCGATCCCCTGCGGGATATCCAGGTGCTCTCCCCCATGAATCGCACCGAGTTGGGAGTGACCCAGCTCAACGCCAAGCTGCAAGCCGCCCTCAATCCTGATCGGGGCCAGCCCCGTCTCGAGCGTTTTGGCCAGTGCTTCCGTGCGGGCGACCGGGTGCTGCAAACCGCCAACAATTATAAAAAACAAGTTTTCAACGGTGATTTGGGGCGCATCGAGGCGATTGACCCAGATGAGCGGGTGGTGCGGGCCCGGTTCGACACCAAAGAGGTCGAGTATGAGTTTGGCGAGATGGATGAGCTGCAACTCGCCTACGCCACCAGCATCCACAAGTCGCAAGGCTCGGAATACCCCGCTGTGGTCATTCCCCTGCACACCCAGCACTTCCTCATGCTCGAACGCAACCTGCTCTACACCGGCGTCACCCGCGGGAAAAAGCTGGTCTGTCTGGTGGGCAGCCGCCGGGCCCTCCACCTGGCCGTCACCCGCACCGACGACCGCGAACGCTGCTCCGCCCTGGGCCTCCGCCTCCGCGACGAGATGGAAGGCACCAGCGGGGAGGCATGGTCAGAGTCACGCCACACAGAAGAATAAACCCCCAAACCAGCCCGGCGACCCAGCCAAAAACCTGGCCTGGAACCTGAAAAATTGGTAGCAAGCCAACTATCACATCAGCCCCTGTCACAGCACAGCCGCGCATTTTCCAAAAAACCGAGCATTATTTGAAACCACTTGCCAAGGTTTAGAGTCTTTTAAGGAATGAGGGGCCAGGCACCGGCAGTTGGGATCCGGCGGCCTGGAGCCGATTGAAAAATATGGTATTTTCAACGGCTGCGTATGTACCTTTAAGGTAAATTCTTTACACGTTGCCAAGAAGCGAGTCACGCAATGATTGCTTGTGCAGGATTTCGAGTATTACAACATACAAAGACATCTACTGCTTTTGAATTGTCCGAATGAAAGAATCTGCCACCCAAGCCAAGATCAATAAATTGCCAAAAGCTTCTATCAGGCGTGTCTCCCCCAAAGCGAATTGGCCCACCCCCTCCTGATTGAATCAGCCATTTCCTTGCCCATTCAGACCTGTGAAAAGCTGGGCAGCCGCTTTTTTTTAGCCTCAAGGAGTTCATGGCTTTTTATTTTATCCTTTTGTGCAAGAAAACGGGATCGGCACAGTTATCGGATCCATTTAAAAAGTGAAGGTTTAGGATAAAAATGGCTGCGTCAACATTTCAGACAAACCCTTTCGATCTACACAGGCTCCTTGAAGACTGCCATCGCGGCGTTATTCAATTGCCAGATTTTCAACGCAGTTGGGTTTGGGACGAGGATCGCATCAAGAGCTTGATCGCTTCAGTTTCGCGAGCTTTTCCCGTTGGTGCGTTAATGTCGCTTGATACTGGAGGGCCGGTAAATTTCAAACCCCGACCGGTAGAAGGAGCACCGCCTGAAGCGAAACAAATGGTCCCTCAGTCCCTGCTACTGGATGGTCAGCAACGAATGACATCCCTCTACCAAGTCACATTAAGGGGAAAGGTAGTTGATACTGTCACGCCAAACAACAAGAAGGTTAAGCGATGGTTCTATATCGACATCCGAAAAGCACTTGATCCTTCTGCTGATCGCGAAGATGCAATTGTAGGCGTTCCTGAAGACCGCATCATCCGCACAGACTTCGGCCGAAAAATGGTTTTAGACATTTCTTCTCCCGAAAAGGAATATGCATCTTTAATGTATCCCGTATCAAAGGTCTTTGAATGGGACAAGTGGCAAGACGGATTCGATAAGGAATGGCACGGCGAAAAAAACGAAGCCACTCGTGAAGAGTTTCGCGCTTTCAAGCGACAAGTTCTTGAGACTTTCAAATACTACCGCGTTCCAGTCATCATCCTGGATCGATCCACATCCAAAGAAGCAGTCTGTGTTGTTTTTGAGAAGGTCAACACTGGCGGCAAAGCCCTGGATGCATTTGAGCTAGTCACCGCAATGTATGCTGCGTCCGGCCATGAATTGCGAAAAGACTGGTACGGTGATCACCAATCAAGAGGGCGGCATCAGCGCTTGGCAGAAAAACTCCGCCCAGACGGAAAGGATACAGGAATTATCGCTGCCGTTTCTAACACAGATTTTCTTCATGCGGTTTCTTTGTTTCACACGCGTGAACGGCGAAAGGCAGCAGAAAATGAAGGAAAACAGGGTAAGGAGTTGCCATCTGTTTCGGGAAATCGTCAAGCATTGCTGAACCTGCCACTTGAAGGATACAAGCGATTTGAAGCCCAAGTAGAAGCAGGATTCATCCAGGCAGCGAATTTCTTGCATATGCTTCACATATACCGCATCTTTGATTTGCCTTATCAATCCCAAATAATACCTTTGGCAGCCATTCTTGCCGACATAGGTGACGACTGGAAGAACGAAACGAATCGCGGAAAACTGGTTCGCTGGTATTGGAATGGTGTTTTTGGCGAACTTTATGGCTCTGCGGTGGAGACGCGCATAGCTCGGGACTTCATGGAAGTGCCGGTATGGTTGAAAGGTGGTCCAGAACCGTCAACGGTTAGCGAGACAATGTTTCGAGCTGACCGATTGAAGACCATGCGAATGCGTCTTTCTGCTGCCTATAAAGGCATGAACGCATTATTGATGAAGGAAGGAGCGCAGGATTTTATTTCTGGCCAAAGATTCGATCACACGATATTTTTTGGTGAAAATGTAGACATACATCACATCTTCCCTCAGGATTGGTGCAAAAACAACGGCATCAAAGCAAGCGTCTTTGATTCCATTATCAACAAGACACCACTCTCCTATCGGACCAACAGGATTATCGGTGGTGTTTCTCCCTCTGCATATCTGAACAAACTGGAAGCTGGCAATTTGACATCACCACCGATTGACAGGGTCAAGATCGACGGTTTCCTGAAGTCGCACCTAATTGACCCATCATTGCTTCGTGCCGACAGCTTTGAAAGCTTCATGGTAGATCGGCAAAAGAAGCTGTTGTCACTTATCGAGCGAGCGACCGGAAGGGTAGCATATACCGGTGATATCCAGGAGGACGGCGAGAATGTTGAAGCCGATGACGACACCACTGAATCAGCACAAACTATCGATGGTCCTGAATGATGCCACTTGCAAAGGGGAAAATTTTTGCGCTGGGCAATGCGTTTGGCCTGCTTTTTCCATTCGGAAAAACGGATGCAGCTTACTTGGGGCAAGTCTCCAATTGGTGAGGCTGCTCTGGCATCAAAAACTGTCTAAATAACTCGTTTTTAAGCTTATTTCATTCCCATTGGAATTCTGCTCTAAATAACATGGGGCGTTTACCCCATTCCGTTGAACCATTGCCAACACACAGTTCGTTGGGTTTTGCAGGATACCGACAGTTTCTTTTTGCATCTGACTGCCAAAATATTGTAAGCTGGAGTAGTTCTGCTACCCGTGCGGTGCTGGTGAGAGGAATGGCCAATGCTGCCGTCGCATGTCAGACCCACCCGGAGAACAGCTATCCAGGCAGGTAGCCTGGGTTTGCTGGGGTTGGGTGCGAACCATGTCTCCGCGTTACGCGCTGCTGACACTCAAATAGTCAAGCCAGGTGGCGGGAAGGCGCAATCCGTCATATTCGTGTTCCTGTCCGGCGGGTTGGGCCAGCACGACAGTTTCGACCCCAAGCCAGACGCGCCAGTCGGGATTCGCGGCGATTTCAAGGCCATTGCCACGCGGACCCCTGGCGTGCGGGTGTGCGAACACTTGCCCATGCTGGCAGCCCGTAGCGATTCCTGGAGCCTGATCCGCTCACTCACTACACCCCATAATGGCCACTCTGAAGGGCACATGTCGATCCTCTCCGGCCGAACGGCGTTGCCGCCCGGTTTTAGTGGCGAAAAGCCTCAGTCAGGCGATTGGCCCTCCATAGCCTCGGTGGTGGGGGCAGCTCTTCCTGCCCGGACCAACAACCTGCCCCCCGCCATCGCCTTGCCGGAACGACTGGTCCACCGGACTGGGCGCGTCATTCCGGGCCAGTTTGGGGGCGTGATGGGGAGCCGCCACGACCCGTGGTTCATCAACGCATCGCCGTTCAATGCGCTTTCCTATGGCGCGTATCCAGACTACGAGTTCCATTTCGTGCGCGGTCGCGAGAGGAACACCAAGCTGCAATTTCAGGCCCCGAACCTCAGTTTGCCCCAGGGGCTGTCCCGCCTGCAACTGACCGACCGCGACACCCTCCGCGGCCTGCTCAACGCCCAGCGGCACGATCTTGAGGGAGGCGCGGCCACGGCATCGCTGGACCGGCATCGGCAGGCCGCGATTTCACTGCTCGCCGACCCCGGCGTCCAGCGGGCATTCGATGTCCACAATGCGGACACAAAAACGCTCGACCGTTATGGGCGCAACGCCTTCGGCTGGTCGCTGCTGATGGCCCGGCAACTGGTCGAAGCTGGCGTGACCCTGGTGCAAGTGAACCTGGGCAACAACGAGACATGGGACACGCACGAAAACAACTTCCCGCTCTTGCGCGATTGCCTGCTGCCGCCTACAGACCGTGGCATCTCGGCGCTGCTCGACGATCTGAAGACACGGGGGCTCCTCGATAACACACTGGTGTTGATGTGCGGAGAGATGGGGCGCACTCCCAAGGTGAACTCGGGCATGAGCGAGAGCAAAGTCCCTGGTCGCGACCACTGGGGGGCGGTGCAAACGGTTTTCATCGCCGGGGGCGGAACGCGCGGTGGCGTAGTGGTAGGCTCCTCCGACAAGAACGGTGCCTACCCGTCCGACAATCCCCAGAGACCGGAGCAACTGGCCGCCACGATTTACCACGCCCTGGGTATTCCCGCCACCGCCGCGTGGAAGGATGAGCTGGACCGGCCGCACCACATTTACCAGGGTGAGCCAATTGCCGGGTTGCTGTGAGTGAGCGCCATTGTGACCACCGTCCGGGTGCCGGGCCTGATTCGACGGCTCCTCAGGCACCTGAGAGTTTGAGCGGCCGAAGGGCATAGCCCCTCGCGCCGCCCACCGTTTCCCTCGCCCGGCTGTTCAGCGCGGGCTACCGGTTTTACCACGACAGATGATTGCCAATCCGCTTGCGGGCAACCAGGTTGTCCTCGATCAGGCGCGACCACACCGACTTGTCGAGCCAGGCCTGAATCTGGCTGGGGTAGGTGGTTGGCACAGCTTGATTCCTGGGCAGGGCCTGAACCACTTCCTGGCTGCCAGACTGGTCGGCAGGGGCGATGGACAATAAAGCACCGCCTTGCAGGCTGGGGGCCCCGGTGTAGATAGTTACAACGGGTTTGACACCCCGGGTAGTTATTTGCGAGCTGGTAGAAAATTCCAGACTCCAATCGAGCAGGGTGCCTTCATCGCGGCTAGCATAATCGCTGATCTTCAAAGTCCAGTTCCCTTTGGCACTGCGTCCATTCACTGCCGAGAGCGCATCGTCAGGGTAATAAGACCCTGTGAACGGTGCGCTGCCCTGGCCAATATGCAAAGCGGCCTGGTCATCGAAAAGGGTATTGATGAGATTATCACCGACACCGCCATACATGCCCATCAGGAAAAGGGGTTGCCCGAAGGGTGTGATCAGCATGATATCCAGGTCGCCGACGGCGGTATGATTGACATTCAGACGTAAATTCAGATCGGCGATAGTGAAATTCTGGTCCACCTTGATAGTGGAGGAAGTGGTCTTCCAGTCGCGGATGTTGTAATCGGTGGCGTTGGTGAAGATCAGTTGCGAGTTTTGCACATACGACATCGAGAACAGGTCACCCACCTCGCCATTGGCCCCGTTATTGTTCTGGTCCATCGGATTCCCGGCAAGATCCAACACCCCCGGACCCACCTTGAGAGTGTAAGTGCCCACCGCGGTCAGGGCGGGGAACGCGACAACAAACTGGGTACCGCCACTACCGCTCACTGGCAGGACGGAAGTGATACTGAAGGTACCACCGGGCCCCAGCAGAACCAGGTCCGCGGTGGTGAAGCTGGCCACATCAATGGCCTCCGAGAAAGTCAGTTTGCCACCGGTGGCGTAACCGGCTGTCTGGGTGAACACGCCGTCCACCACACGGGCCCCCTTCAGATCAACCGGAGGCTTGATGATCCAGTCCATCTGGAAAGCATCCGCCGTACCACCGTTGGTCCCATCGCCATTCTGGTCCATCGGGTTGCTGGCTGTGTCAAGAATGGCCGGGCCAACCTTGAGGGTGTAGGTGCCATTGCCCTGGAGAGCGGGGAAAGTCACCTTGAAAACCTTGTTGCCACTCCCTGTAACTACTACCACTGAATTGATGGTGATCTTGCCATTGGGCCCCGTGAGGGTCACATCCACTTTGGTGAAGCTGCTGACAAGAATCGCTTCCGAGAAAGTGAGGGTGGCACCGGTAGCGCGTCCATTGCTCAGGGTGAAAACCCCTGTCGTGATGCTGGGCCCCGTCACATCGGCGGGTGGTGTGGCGCTGATGACCCAGTTCATGGAGAAGGTATCGGTAGTCTGGCCGTTGGTGCCGTTGCCATCCTGGTCCATCTCATTGCCGGCGGTGTCGAGCACAGCCGGGCCCACTTTGAGCGTGTAGGTGCCAACCGCCGAGAGCGCCGGGAAAACAACGGCAAATTTCGTGTTGCCACTATCGGCGACAGCCACCACCGAGGTGATGGAAACCGTCCCGGCGGGGCCGGTCAGAGCCAGGTCGGCGGTGGTGAAGCTGGCGGGGTCGATCGCTTCGGAAAAAGTCAGCGTGGCACCGGTGGCCAGCCCACCCGTCTGGGTGAATTGCCCGACAGTCACCTTGGCCCCGCCCACATCAACTGGCGGAGCGCTGATGACCCAGTCCATGGAGAAGACATCGGTGGTCTGGCCATTGGTACCGTTGCCATCCTGGTTCATCGGATTGCCGGCGGTGTCGAGCACATCCGGGCCCACTTTGAGCGTGTAGGTGCCAATCGCCGAGAGCGCCGGGAAAACAACGGCGAATTTCGTGTTGCCACTACCGGCGACAGCCACCACCGAAGTGATGGAAACCGTCCCGGCAGGGCCGGTCAGGGCCAGATCGGCGGTGGTGAAGCTGGCGGGGTTGATGGCTTCGGAAAAAGTCAGCGTGGCACCGGTGGCCAGCCCGCCCGTCTGGGTGAATTGCCCGACAGTCACCTTGGCCCCGGCCACATCAACGGGAGGAGTGACTGATCCACCCAGCAGGCCGTTGAGATTCAGACGCTTGGCACCAGCCACAAGTCCCTGCAGGGAGGGAACCACATCAGCCCCCTGATACAGGGCGTTGATGACCTGGGTGTAGGTGGCACCTGGATTGGCGTCCCAATACAGGCTCAAGGCACCGGTGACATGGGGAGTGGCCATGGAGGTGCCGCTGTAAGTGGCATAGCCACCGTTGAGCACTGTGCTGAGGATGTTCACACCCGGTGCGGCGATATCCACCGTAGTGACACCGAAATTCGAGAAACCGGCGAGGTTGTCGCGGTTGTCAGTGGCGGCGACAGCGACAATGTTGTCGTAGTTGTAGTTGGAAGGGTAGTTGGGGAAGAGATCGTTGTTGGCAAATGAATTGCCAGCGGCGGCGACAAAAATATGGCCTTTTGCTCCCGCATTGGCGATGGCCAGGCCAAGAGTCGCATCAAACCCGCCGCCCCCCCAACTGTTGTTGGAAAGACGGGCCCCGTTTGCCACGGCATAGTCGAGCGCAGAGATGGCTGTGGAGAGGAAACCACTCCCGGAAGCATCCAGGAATTTGAGAGCCATGATGCTGGTGTGCCAGTTGACACCCGCCACGCCGGTACTGTTGTTGCCCACCGCGCCAATGGTGCCCGAAACGTGGGTGCCGTGGCCGTTATCGTCCATCGGGTTGGCATCGTTGTTGGCGAAGTCGTAGCCGTGGATGTCGTCGATATAGCCGTTGTTGTCGTCATCTCTGCCGTTGCCAGCGATTTCGCCTGGATTGGTCCAGATGTTGTCACGAAGCTCAGGGTGGTTGTAGTCAACACCGGTGTCGATCACGGCGACAATCGTCTGGCCCGTTCCGGTGGTTTTGTCCCAGGCTTCGGGAGCATCGATATCAGCGTCGTTGTTTCCGCCCGTCTGCCCGGTGTTGTTCATGCCATAGAGTTGGGAGAAGCTGGGGTCATTCGGGATGATTTTTGCGGTGATTTTTGAGTCGGGCTGCACCATTTTCACCTGACTGCTGCCTTGCAGACTCTGCAGGGTCGATGCCAGGCTATGGTCGGAAATGTGGGCCTCATACAGGTTGGGGACGAGGGCGTAGCCCTTGACCAGTTGCAGGCCAGGCGCATAAGCCCCAACCTTGAAATCTGGCATGGCCCCGGTAGGCAACTGGATCAGGACGGATGTTTGACTAAAATCCGCCGGCTTTTGACTAACCAGGTCGTAATCAAGCACAAGCGCCGGGACATCGCGACGCTCAAGCACTTCCAAAATCAGGGGACTGTCTTTTCTGAAACGCCGTGCATTCATTTTCATGGAATCGACCTCTTGGGGCGCAGAAGGGTGAGCACAAAAGCAGGCAACCGGTAGCGAATTTTCCGGCAAGCAGGATGAAAAATTTGTTAAAAAGAAATGAATCTGTATGCAAAAGGATTGTTGGTTATTTTTTGCAGAAAAGCAAATCAGAAAAACTTTTTTTCCGCAAAATCGTCTGCGCTGATTGCAGGACCTGCTTGTCTGCTTGCGGCGACCTGGCAATTTACGCAAATAGGGCTACATGTGGTGTAAAAAATGCGGCAACCACCTGGTCTTTATAGCCGGGAGAAAACCCGAATATCAGCAGGAGAAAACTCAGGGATGACTGCCACTATTCCGGTCGGTTGCTGGTTAGGCATGCTGGAGTGGGAGCGTAATTGGCACCGTCACCGGATCCCCACCAGGTGGTCAATAAAAAACTCCATCATGCGAGGCAGGGAAACTGAGGCATGGCCGATATCCGGCCCCACTTGCACCTCAAAACTTTTTCCGGCTTTTTGCAGCGCCTGGATCAGCTGCAAGGCGTTATTGGGATGGACATTGTCGTCAGCGGTGCCAAAGAAGATCATCAGCCGGCCCTTGATGGCTGGGGCCAGGGCCATGATGCTGGTTTTATCGTAGGCCTTGGCCGCGTCAGCCGGCAGGCCGAGGTAACGCTCGGTGTAGATGGTATCGTAGTTGCGGAAATCGGTCACCGCCGAGCAGGCGACCGCCGCATGGAAAAGATCCGGATGGCGCGCCAGGCACATGGCGGCGGCAAAGCCCCCGTAGGAAGTGCCATAAATCCCCACCTTGCCAGCGCTGACATAAGACCTTTTGCCCAACTCGCGGACCCCCTCGGCCTGGTCGTCAATTTCGGCCATGCCCAGGTTCTGGTAAATGGCGTCAAGGGTTTTCTTGCCTCGGCCCTTGGCGCTGCGTGAATCCAGCGACACCACCAGAAAACCCAGTTCCGCCAGTGCACTGGGCGGGACGAAGGTTTCCCGCGCCCCGTTGGTCTCCGGCCCGGCATAGACGCTCACCAGCAGTGGATATTTCTGGGCCGGGTTGAATGTCGAAGGCCGGTGCAGCAGCCCGTACAGGTCAGTGGTTTTGTCAGCAGCCTTGAAGGTGAACAGTTCCACCTTCTTCAGGCCCAGCTTGTCGAAGGCGGTGATATCGCTTTTTGCCAGTACCGCCAGTTCCTTGCCTGCGACGCTCAGCAGGCGGGTGGTGGGCGGTTCGTCGTGGGTCTGGGAGATAGCAACCAAGTGCCTGAAGTCAGGGGCCAGGCTAACCTGATGATGGAAGCCCTGGCTGGTAAGACGGGTATCATTACTGCCATCCAGCCCCACCCGGTGCAGTTGCAGCTTCATGGGGTTATCGCCGGTGCGGGCCATGTAATAGAGGGTGGCACCCTTTTCATCAACCGCAACGATGTTGGCCACCTCGGTGGCGTGCCGGGTGAGGGGCACCGGTTTGGCTCCATCGAGGTCGCACAGATAATAGTTACGCTGGCCGGTACGCTGCGAGGCCCAGATAAAGCGCCGGCCATCCTTGAGGAACCTGTGCTCTGGCAGGTTTTCCACCCAGCTAGGGGTCCATTCCTCCCGCACCACAACGCGGACTTTGCCTGTAGCAGGGTCTGCAGCGACGAGTTCCATCACCTTCTGCAGGCGGTTGGTACGATGGAACAGTAGCTCTTTGCCATTGGCCGACCAGGCAATGTTGTAGACATAATGGCCCACCACGGTGTTATCAAAGGGCTTGCCGTCGCGAACATCGATCCAGGTCTTGCGGCCGGTGGCGAGATCATGGACAACCAGGTTCACCACCGGATTCTCGGAGCCTGGCTTGGGGTAGGCCTCGATATCAAGGCGGGTCTGCTGCCGGGTCTGGTCGAGGGCGAGATAGAAATCCTTCACTCTGGATTCGTCGAACTGGTAGTAGGCTAGCTTGCTGGAATCGGGGGACCACCACAGGGCGGTTTTCTGCTCCAGCTCCTCACCATAAACCCAAGTGGCCACGCCGCACTTGATGCGCGCCTTCTCGCTGCCAGCGGTGGTGATGGGATAGGTACCCTCCCCCTTGGGGCCGCTCAGGTGGATATTGCGACTGGCGTGGGTGGCAAGGACTTTGCCATCAGGTGAAAGTGCCGCGGCTGCCTGCCTGCCGCGTCCTGGCCCCCTTGGGATGCCAGCTTTGGTTTTTCCGCCCGCGCTGCTTTTGGGCGGGGCCTCTTTGGGGAGAGTCTGCTCGTTCTCTTTCAGGGAAGCGATATCGAAAGAAAAAGTTTTTCCATCGCGGACAAATTCGAGGGATTTCCCTTCTTCTTTCCAGGTGGTTTGCAAGGCCCCGGATTTGACCGCTTTGCCGATTTCCTTGGCCAGCTTCTCGTATTGGGCATGGCCCGGCATGGTCTTGAGCCGGTCTTGCGCGCGGGAGCGACCCGTTGAACCCAGCAAACAGGCAACCCCCAGAAAAAGGATTGTCGCCAGGCTGCTGGCCCGATGCGCGATTACCATGGCAAATGCCCCCGTTTGTACTGGCCTTGGGTCAGCTTAGGGGGCACCGGCCATTCCTGGCAAGTCGTCAGAGTGGAACGGATGCGGGGGTTCAGAAAGTGAGGTAGGGAAAAAGTGGGGCCCGATCCCATGATCCGGGCCCCTCACCAGTTCAGGTTGTGGACTCATGCCTACCTGGCATTCGGGCCCGGAATCACAATTGCGACAACCTCCTCAAGCGCCGAGAATCCTTTCTGCTCCACCTGCATTTCCTGCCTGGCGATGCGGCCCGGGATGGTATCGACATACCAGGCCTTATTGACCATGGGACCGGATTCGGTCCCGTCTTCCCAGATGAACACCGTGGCCTGACAACTCTTGTTCAGCACTTGCAACTTTTCCACACCGGCGTTTTTTGCGCGGAGCGACGGAGCCTGGATCTGCTCGGAAGTGAGCCCTTTGGGCAACTTGAATGATGCGGGGAACTCTATCGTGGCACCAGGATTGATTTTGGTTTCATAATTGGGTCGTTCCACGGTCACCTGGGATTCGACCAGGACTTTTTCACTGGAACAGTGCAGCAGTTTTAGCGTGGTGGTTTCCTTGACCCAATCCTGGGCATTTTTCGTGGTTTTGACGCGGGTCACCACCGTACCCTCGGGGAATTGCTTCCAGTTGGCATAGTTCAGATTCACGGCGGTGGGCAGCTCTTCGGTGGATGCCTGGGCGGCTGGAAAACCCTGAGGCTTATCCTCGCCAGCCGTTTTGTTACTGCCGCAACCCGCAGCCAGTGTTGTAACAATGAGCCAGCCGCCGAGCAGCAGGTTTTTCGAAGAATGAGTGAAAACAGCAAGCCGCATGGCGAGATCCCGTGGTGAATGGTTACGCAAGCAGGTAGAAAAAAGCGGGGGAGGTCACCATCCCCCGCCCAAGCCAAAGCTGGCAAATCACTTTTTAGCCTTGGCCTTTTTGCGATTGTTGCCGCCCTCCTCGTCAAAAACCTTGTCATCCTCGGCCTTGATGGCCTGCTTTTGCTCGTCGGTCAGCGCACCCGGGAGCTTTGTCGGCGCATCACCGCAACCTCCAAGGAGCAACAACGGCAGCAGGATCCAGAAATAGCGTATCATGCAAAAACTCCATGGAAGGGAAGCGATCAGTTGTCCAGGGTGCTGGGCACGCCGTCATTGATGATGCAGGCGTACATGAATGCCAACGGGCTGACTGCAAAATTAATGTGCGCAACCGAACCATCACCCTTAACAGCGTTGATGCCACTGGAATGCGCTGAGCCAAAATAGCGCCTCCAGACATTGCCGCCTGTGGGCCCCAATACAGGCATTTTGGGATCGGTATCGCTCATGGGTGGGAAATGAAAACGGACCACGCATTCGTCCCAGCCAGCGTTGTTCCAGCGCTC